>JBCDBH010000014.1:0-36815 GCA_039184055.1 Acidobacteriota bacterium | reverse complement strand
CTCTCCGCCTGGGTGGTGGCGAGCGCGCCCTCGCCAAACAGGCGGCGAAGGGCAAATTGTCGGCGCGGCAACGCATCGACCTGTTGATCGACGACGATTCCCCGTTTCACGAGCTCGGTTTGTGGGCCGGTTGGGGAATGTACAAGGAATACGGGGGCGCGCCGGGTGGCGGCGTGGTCACCGGCGTGGCGCGGGTGCACGGTCGCGAAGTGATGGTGGTGTCGAACGACGCCACGGTCAAGGCCGGCGCCTGGTTCCCGATCACCTGCAAGAAGATTCTGCGCGCCCAGGAAATCGCGCTCGAGAATCGTCTACCGCTGGTGTACCTGGTGGACTCGGCGGGGGTCTTCCTGCCGATGCAGGACGAGATCTTTCCCGACAAAGAGCACTTCGGTCGGGTCTTTTTCAACAACGCGCGGCTGTCGGCGCAAGGCATCTTCCAGGTGGCGGCGATCATGGGGTCGTGTGTCGCCGGTGGCGCCTACCTGCCGATCATGAGCGACGAGTCGCACATCGTCGAAGGCACCTCGTCGATCTTTCTCGCCGGCTCGCATCTCGTCAAAGCGGCGATCGGTGAGCAGATCGACAATCAGGAGCTCGGTGGCGCCCTGGTGCAGGCGGACGTCTCGGGAGTGGTGGATCACCGTCATCCCGACGATCAGACCTGTCTCGAGGTGATTCGACGTCAGCTCTCGCAGCTCGCGGCGACCGAGAAAGCACCGTTCGAGCGTCGTGAGGCGCGACCGCCACGCTATGAAGCCGACGAGCTGTTCAGCGTCTTCCCGTTCGACCG
The DNA here is from genome assembly GCA_039184055.1 of Acidobacteriota bacterium. Classification (GTDB taxonomy): domain Bacteria; phylum Acidobacteriota; class Thermoanaerobaculia; order Multivoradales; family J023; genus JBCDBH01. Next base: position 36,022 of record JBCDBH010000014.1, on the reverse strand, counting down.
CTCGCGGCCGTACGACACGCGCGAGCTCATGGCGCGGCTGCTCGACGACAGTGAGTTCGACGAGTTCAAGGCCACCTACGGTCGCACGCTGGTCTGTGGCACCGGCTGGATCGACGGCTGGGCGGTGGGCATCGTCGCCAATCAGCGTGCCATCGTCGATCGCAAAACCGGCACCGGTGATCGCGATCGCGAGCTGCAGATCGGCGGGGTGATCTACTCCGACTCGGCCGACAAGGGCGCCCGGTTCGTCCAGCTGTGCAATCAAAAAGGCATTCCGCTGCTCTTTCTCCAGGACGTCACCGGCTTCATGGTCGGCAGTCGCGCCGAGCGCGGTGGGATCATCAAAGACGGCGCCAAGATGGTCAACGCGGTGGCCAATAGCGTCGTGCCGAAGATCACCCTCTTTGTCGGCAACAGCTTTGGCGCCGGCAATTACGCCATGTGTGGCAAGGCCTACGGGGCGCGTTTCCTCTACGCTTGGCCGTCGGCGGCGATCGCGGTGATGGGGGGCGCGCAGGCGTCGAAGACGCTGTTGTCGATCCAGGTCAAAAACCGCGAAGTCAGCGACGAAGAGAAGGCCGAGCTGCTCGGTGAGATCCAGGCGCGTTACGATGATGCGATGGACCCGCGTTACGCCGCGTCGCGACTGTGGGTCGACGCCATCATCGATCCGCGCGACACCCGCGCGGTGATTTCCCGGTCGCTCGCGGCCTGTGCCAACAATCCCGAGCTACCCGCTTTTCGCACCGGCGTGCTGCAGACCTGAGCAGCACCTCGTGGTTTGGTCGAGGGGGAACCATGAAATCCATTCGTATCGGTAACGGTCAGGGCTTTTGGGGCGACAACGTCGACGCGCCGATCGCCCTGTTGCGTGGCGGCGAGATCGACTACATCGGCATGGACTATCTTGCCGAGGTCACCGTGTCGATCATGATGCGCCAGAAGCTCAAAGATCCGACCAAAGGCTACGCGGTCGACTTCATCGACTTCATCCGTCAGACCTTGCCCGAGCTCAAAGAGCGCAATGTCAAGGTGATCACCAACGCCGGCGGGCTCAATCCGCACGGCTGTCGCGAGGCGATCTTCGAGGTGGCGCGCGAGCTCGGGGTCGAGGGCGTACGCGTCGGCGTGGTCGAGGGTGACGACATCCTGCAGCGTCTCGGTGATCTGGTCGAGGCGGGTCATGAATTGCGCAATATGGACACCGGTGAGCCGATCGCGCCGATTCTCGACAAGGTGACGAGCGCCAATGCGTATCTCGGCGCCGAGCCGGTGGTCGAGGCGCTCGACGATGGCGCGCAGATCGTGCTCGCCGGCCGGGTCACCGACACCGCCCTGGCGCTCGCGCCGTTGATGCACGAATTCGGCTGGAAGCCGGGTGATTGGCATCATCTGGCGTCGGGCACCATCGCTGGACACATTCTCGAATGTGGCCCGCAGTGTACCGGTGGCAATTTCAGCCGCTGGTGGGAAGTACCCGATCTGTGGGACGTCGGTTATCCGGTGATCGAGGCGCGTGAAGACGGCACCTTTACGGTCACCAAGCACGATGGCACCGGTGGTCTGGTGAACGTCGATACGGTGAGCGAGCAGCTGCTCTACGAAATCGTCGATCCGGCCACCTACATCACCCCGGACGTCGTTGCCGACTTCACCTCGATCCAGCTCGATCAGGCGGGTGATGATCGCGTCGGCGTCACGGGGATCCAGGGCCGTGAGAACACGCCGTTTCTCAAGATCTCGGCGTCGTACCTGGCGGGCTATAAAGCGACCGGTCAGCTCACCGTCTCGGGCCCACGAGCGGTGGAAAAAGCCGAGCTCTCCGCCGAGGTGGTGTGGAAGCGGCTCGAACGCGCCGGCTACACCTTCGACGACGATCAAAAAGAGGTCGAGCTGCTCGGCCAAGGCGCGGTGCTACCGGGCATTCTCGACGGCCCGGCCGAGCCACCCGAGGTGGTCTTGCGGATCGGGGTGCGTCACCCTGATCGAGCCTATGTCGAACGCTTTGGCAAAGAGCTCGCGCCGCTCGTCACCAGTGGCCCCCCGGGGGTGACCGGATTCGCCGGTGGACGTCCCAAACCGCAGCGGATCGTCGCCTATTGGCCGGCCCTGCTGGCGCGTGAGGAAGTCGAAGATCACGTTACGGTATCTGTTGAAGAAGTCTAATCTGTTGAAGAAGTGTAGCGTCGAGGAGGTGTGAGATGGCTACGGTAGCTTTGCACAGGATTGCTCACGCCCGCTCGGGCGACAAGGGCGATGGCTCGAATGTCGGTCTGATCGCCAACTGGCCGGATGTCTACGATGTGATTCGCGAGCAGGTCACGGCGGATCGGGTGAAGGCGCATTTTTCGCAGGTGTGTCAGGGTGAGGTCGAGCGTTTCGAGATGCCCAATCTGTGCGCGCTCAATTTCATCCTGCACGATTCGCTCGGTGGCGGTGGCACGGAAAGTCTCAAAACCGACGCACAGGGCAAGACCCACGCTCAGGGGCTGTTGTTGATGGAAATCGACGTGCCTGACAGCCTGCTCGAGGGTCGGTGAGGTGAGCCAGCCGGATCCGAACCAACCGAGGGGGCGGGTGGAGGACGTCGAGCGCGAGATGCTCGAGGTGCGTCGTGACGACGATCTGCTCTGGGTGACACTCGACAATCCGAGCAAAGCCAACGCCCTGTCGCCACCGCTGCTCGCCGAGATCACCGCGCTCTACAGCCGCGATTTGCGCGCCGAAGGGATTCGCGCCGTCTTGCTCTCGGGCAGGGGCAAGCATTTTTCAGCCGGGGCCGATCTGGCTCATCTCGAGACGCTGGCGACCGCCGCGCCCGAGGAGAATCAGGCCGATAGCGAGGCCTTGCGCGCGCTCTTCGCCAGCATCCTCTATCAGCCGGCGCTCACCGTCGCGTTGGTGCACGGTAGCTGTGTCGCCGGGGGCTGTGGGCTCGCCACCGCGCACGACTACGTCGTCGCCACCGAGGAGGCGCGCTTTCTCTACAGCGAGGTGCGGATCGGCTTTGTCGCCGCGCTGGTCGCCACCTACCTACCTTTGAGGGTCAAAGGCCGTGATCTCCGCGAGCTCTTGCTCGACCCGCAATTCATCGACGCCGCCAAGGCTCTCGACATCGGGTTGATCAACCGCGTGGTGCCGGCCGACGAGCTCCATACGGCCGGTGAGGAGCTGGTCGCCGGGCTGTTGACCCGGGCGAGCAGTGAATCGATCGCGCGTACCAAAGGGCTGCTGCTCGACGCCGTCGGTCGACCGCTCGAGGATGCGTTGCGGATCGCCGCCGAGGTCAACGCCGAGTCACGCGCCACCGCCGACTGCAAGCACGGCATCGCCACCTTTCTCGAGACCAAAAAGCCACCCAAGTGGCGTTGAGAGTTCGACCCACCCCATCGACAGCTACATCGTGAATCGTTGTCGCCAACGGGCGGCGTAAGGGAGAGCTACGACCGTGACGACCCTGCTGCTTTTCGACATCGACGGCACGATGCTTCATTGCGGCCCCAAGCTCGGTGGCTTTTACGCCGACACGTATCGCACCGTGCTCGGGGTCGAGCCCCAGCTCGTTGGTTTCGATTGGTCGGGCAAGACCGATATGCAGATCGCCTACGAGCTCGGGGAGCAGGGCGGTCTCGAACGGGAGCAGGTCACCGAACGGCTCGACACGATTCGTGATCTCTATGCGGGGATGGTGCGGGAGGGTCTGTTCGCCGAGGATATGACGGTGCTTCCCGGGGTACGCGAGATTCTCGAGCATCTGACCGCCCTCGATCACGTCACCATCGGTTTGCTCACCGGCAATTGGCGGGTCACCGCCGAGCTCAAGCTGGCGCCGTTCGATCTATGGCGACTCTTTCCGTTCGGGGCGTTCGGTGACGACGGTCATCACCGTCGCATGCTGCCTCCCAAGGCGCTCGAACGGGCCGCCGTCAGCGCGGGGCGTTCCTTTCATCCCGACGAGACGTTGATCATCGGTGACGCGCCACGCGACATCGACTGCGCGCACCACCACGGCATCCGCTGTTTGAGCGTCGCCACCGGCCGATTTTCCGAAGATCAATTAAAAAAGGCCGGCGCGGACCATGTCTTTGCAGACATGGCCGCGGCGGCCGAAGAGATCGAGCGAATGGTCGATCGCTGATCGCTTACGTACTGCTTTACTCGGCTGAGGCCACCTGGGTCTCGGCGTTATCTGCCGGGATCGGCAGGCTGGGCACGTCGCCGACGCGGATCAGCTCGCTACCCGTACGGAGCAAGAGACCGCTCGGCACCGCCGCCACGCCGTAGACCGTGGTGGCGACCGTCACGTGGTTGACCGCGACTTCACCCGGACCTTCGAGGGTCGGCTCGAGGATGTGCGTGTGGCCGCCTTTGGTGAAGAAGTAGGCATGCCCTTCCTTCACCACCGGTGAGGCCCAGGTCGCGTCGGTGAGACGGTGCTGCCAGGCGGACTCGCCGGTCTCACGGTCGAGACAGGTCACGGCACCGGCGCGATTGACCACCAGCACACAGGGTCCGACGATCGCCGGGGCGCCAAAGCCCGAGGTCGTACCCTCGGCACGCCAGATCGGCTCGGTCGAGCCCGCACGCAAGGCCATGATGTGACCGGCGTCCTTGCTCGGCACCACCAGGAGGTCGCCATCGACGGCCATCGACGGCACGCGATTGCCCTCGACGCCCTCGACATGCCACACGGTCTCACCGGTCTTCGGGTCGACCGCGCCGACGTTACCCGCGACGCTCAGGGCGATGTGGTCGCCGAAAGGCACCGGAGTCGACCAGGCCGGGCCGGTGGGCAGCTCGACCTTCCACATCGTCTCGCCACTCTTCTTGTCGAATGCGGCGAGATACGACGGGCCACCGTGGGTCATCTGCACCAGCACCGCCTCACGGGTCAGCGCCGGTGAGCTGGCGATGCCGTGGTTGCCTTCGATCGGACCGTAGTCGTCGTTCAGCGAGCGCTTCCACAGGGTCTCGCCGTCATGGTCGACCGCGATCAGATCGCCGCTTTCCCACAGGGTGTAGATGGCACTGTAGTCGATCGCCGGGGTCGGCGCGCCGTTGCTCACCAGCTCGATCGGAGCCTCGGGACGGCTCGACTCGAAGCGTCGCCGCCAATGCACTTCACCGCTGGCGAGGTCGATGGAGCTGAGCACCAGCGATTCCTTTTCGTCACCGGCCGCCGAAGAGACGATCGCCTGATCACCCCATGCCACCGGGGCCGACTGACCGACACCCGGCAGGCTGGCGCGCCAGGCGACGTTGTCATCATCCGACCAGCTCGTGGGCAGCACGGCTTGGGTGGTGCCATGGCCGTTGCGGAAGGAGGCCCAGCGCGCCGGGGGCAAACCGGGTGCCTTGTCGTAGAGCGACTCGAGAGTCAGCCGCTCGACATCGGCGTGGTGCCCTTTGAAGCTGGCGCCACCGATGGCCAACAGCTTGTCGTCATGACGGATCAAGCGATGGAAGAAGCGCGGGTTGTCGAGCTTGCCACGGCGTAGCCAACCCTCGTCGGGGTGCAGGCTGTAGACCAGGCCGTCGCCCGCCGAGTAGAGGATGCGATCGTCGACCGCGAAGGCCGAGGAGCCGAAGCCCTTGAGTCCGGAGACCGCCGGAAGCACCGGACCTTCGGTCCAGGTGCCGGTGGCGATGTCGTAGACGTGGCTCGCATCGCTCGTGGTCGAACGGCTAATGCCGCCGAAGGCATAGAGCTTGCCGTCGAGCGCGGCGATCGACAGTGCGCGCCGCTCGAAGGGTTGCTCGATGTCTTGCCAGCCGGCGTCGAGGTCGGCGAGGTCGAGCACCGCGACGGTGTCGTGCCACACGCCCTCGTTACCGGCGCCACGCAGCTCCCAGCCACCGACCGCCCAGATCTTGCCGTCGTAGTAGACGGCATCGTGGGACGAGCGCCCCCGGGGCAGAGCGGGAAGGTCTTTCCAGCTTTCGGTGGCGATGTCGAAGCAACGCACCTCGTCGACCGAGTAGAGATCCTCGTCTTCGCCGACCGGGTTCTTGGCGGTGAGACCGCCGACTCGGCACACCCACTTGCCATCGGTGGCGAGCGGCAGGCCCTGCAGGCCGGGCGCTTCACCGAGGCTCTGCCAGCCGGTCGCCGGATCGGTCAGATCGAGCCGGCGGAAGGCGTGCGACAGATTGTTGATCGAGTGCTGGTGAGTGCGACCGACGTGGCCCCCGTAGATATAGACGTGGTCACCGGCCACCGCGGCGCCAAAGCTGGCGATCGCTTCCGGGTAGTCGGGCAGCGGCGGCTCCGTGGCCTTTTCAGGCATCGATGGTGGGCCACCGGTGCGGGGCGGTGGGCTCGTCGTGTTCGCCGCGTCGCTGGCCGCCGCGGGGCCATCGCTGGCGACGAGCGGCGTCACCAGCGAAAGCGTGAGAAACAGGAGTAGAAGGATGCGCATGTAGATCCTCAGAAACGGAACCGCAGCTGCGCGCCGAACGTGGTGCCGGGCGCCGAGAAGCGGTCGATGGTGGTCGAGCCTTCCTGTTGGCCGAAGATGTTCGGCCACGGGTAGTAGGTCTCATCGGTCAGGTTGCTCACCGTCACCTGGAGCTCGAGGCTCTGCGTCAGGCTGATCCAGGCGGCGAGGTCGATGACTTCGTAGGACGGCGCTTGGAATTGGTTCGAGCCGTCGGGCAGATCGTCTTCGTCTTTTTCGGCCACCGCGGTACCGGTGAGCGCGGCACCCCAACGACCCGAAGGTGCGAAGTATTGCGCGCCGAGCACCAGACGTGAGGGCTCGATGTTGGTCAGGGGCTCACCGGTGTCGTCGTTCTCGGCGTCGACCACCGCGAAAGCGCCTCGCAGCTGCCAATTCTGCCCCAGACGCAGGCGGCCGTCGAGCTCGAAGCCGCTGATGGTGACATTGTCGACGTTCTGGGGTTGGAACTCGAGCAGGAAGGACACCGGGCTGAAGCCGAGGGTGACGAGCTGGATGAAGTCCTCGTAGGTGTTCTCGAAGACGGTCACCGAGAAGTTGCCACGGGCGAAGTTGCCACGCAGCGACAGCTCGAGGTTGTCACTGGTCTCGGGCTCGAGATCCGGGTTGGGCAGGGTGCGGTAGCCACCGTTGAAGTTGGTGAAACCGTTGTTGACGTCGCTCATCGGCGGAGCGCGGAAGCCACGCGCGTACTGCGCCGCGAGCGAGAAGCCACGGCTCAGGTCGACCACCACGCCGAGCTTGGGCGACACCGCGTCGGTGTCGAGATCGACCGGCTCACCGGTGCCCGGATTGCCGTCGAGGAAGACCTGGTCGTTCTCGTCGGCGTCGAGCTCATAGCTGTCGAAGCGCACGCCGGGAATCAAGATCACCCGACCGAATTCGATCTGGTCTTGCAGGAAGGCGCCGAACTCGACGACTTCGCTGTCCGGGAAGTACTTGGTCGGGAAGAAAAGGAAGCTCGGCAGAGGCTGACCGGTGACCACCGAGGTGTCGGTGCGATCACGGAACTGGCTGAACTCGTCACTCAGGTAGCTCGCGCCCCAGGTGAAGCGATGGACGCTGTTGCCCCATTCGGCGTTCTTGTTGAAAGTGAGCTCGGCACCGAACGTGTCTTGCTCGAAGCCGAGGAAGCCGTCACGCAGGAACTCGCCGGCGAAACCGATGCGGCGCTCGTCGACCTGCTGTTCGGTGTCGGTCTGTTGCGCGTAGATCTTCCATTGCAGGTCGTCGACCACGGAAGCGTTGAGCAGCAAGGAGTGGTCGAGCGAAAAGCGGAAGCGCTCCTGGGTGTCCTCGGCATCGACGTCGAGCGTGGTCGCGGTCTGACTGGTGAACACCTCGGTGTTCGCCTCGCCCGAGAAATACTCGAAGGAGCCGGTGAAGCGGCTGTTGTCGTTCGGGGTGTAGACCAGCTTGAAGAGCGCGTTGTCGGTCGTGCGGTCGCTCGGGTTCGGCTCGGTGCGGGTGGAGTCGCGCGTGCCGATGTCGCCCTGGTTGTCGATCGCTTCGCCATCGGTACGACCGTAGTAGAGCGAGGTCTCCCAGCGGCCTTCACCATAGGCCAGGACACCCGAAGTATTGATCGACTCGTCGCGACCGTCGTAGCCACCCCGCAAACGAGCGGCGAAGCGCTCACCCTGGAGGTAGCTCGACGGGCTCTTGGTGATCAACGACACGACACCACCGAGAGCGTCGCTACCGTAGAGCGCCGAGCCGGCGCTCCGGACGATTTCCACCGTTTCGAGCAGGTCGACGTCGGTGGCGAATTGAGTGATGTTGAACGGCCCGAAGTTGAATTGCTCCGAGGTCGCCACGCCGTCGACGCGAGTCATGACGCGATTGCCACCGATGCCACGGATCCGGAAGCCGCTCAGACCGAGACGGGTCGGATCGTTGTCGACCGTGACGCCCGGCTCGAAGGTGATCAGATCCTCGATGTCGCGGAAACCGAGCCGGTCGATCTCCTCGTCGGTGACCACCGAGACGTGGCCCGGCGTGTCGCTGACGGCGCGCTCGGACAGGGTCGCGGTGACCGTGACTTCTTCGGAGAAGGTCTGCGAGTCGTCTTCATCGTCTTTCGCCTCTTGGGCGAAGGCGGGAATCGCGAGCATTAGCACGGCGAGAAGAAGAGCGAACAGACGACCGAGATCGGCCGAATGCTTGGCGGCGGGAAATCTGTACATGGAGTATCCTCGAGGAACTTGGCTGCGCGGAGAGTTCCGCTCCAGCAGTCGGTGTTTGCGACGGTTCGTGTATGCCGGCCAAGGTTGCGCGGACCGTCGCGGTTTCATTTGAGCCGTTCGATCACGAGCCCATGGCATGCCACAGCTCGGTACGCCATCGGCCTGTGTATGGGGAACGGGTAATCGTTGTCAAAGGGCGGTTCGCGGATCCGAGCTCAACCGGCAACCAAGGCGAGGATGAAGAAGATCATCGCCACCGTGGCGAAGCCCAAGTACAGAGAGAGCTCGGGCTGATCCGCGAAGGTGTTTTCCACCGTCGGGACGATCGACTTCGTTTCCCGTGTCGGCTCGGTGGGTTCTCCACGGGTCGTACGGAGCAAGGCTCGACCTTCTTCGGATGTGGTGGTGGCGCCATGCGAAATGTGGATGTCGTCTAGCTGTAGTGCGTCGAGCATGCTTCCCACCTCGTCGAAAGAGTTGCTCCTGAACTGTTATTCATTCTGCACGGCCGATTGCTCGTCTGTCAATCCATTAGGACCAGATTGGTCCAGATTATCGCCATGGAATCTGTCTGGAAGAACGACGAAGCGCGCCGGGTGGGTCTTGCACGCTCCCTTGGAGCGTTTTCAATGTCCGAAATAGCCAAGAGGCTATGTTTGTAGTAGCCCCTCGAGAGCCCTGTAGGCCCGATCACGATTCGCTTCGACGTTGTCGCGAAATTGCTCGCGGCCACCACCGTCGACGAGATTGGTGACGTATTTCAGACTGAGCAGCGGGATGCCCAGCGTTTCGAGCAAGACCGCCAACGCGTAGAGCTCCATGTCTTCGACGTGGCCGTCGGGAAAGTGCTCAGAGGCCCGATCGCGAGGGGTCGAATAGCGCGAGCCGGTGATACACGTGACGGTGGGGAGGCCGAGGTCCAAGGCGAGGTCGACCGTCGCGAGGCGACGGGGCGGCACCCAATGCACATTGTCGTCGACATCGAAGCGACCCACCGTGTCGACGAGCACGACCTCGCCGACCGCGGGTGCGTGCTCGGTGCCGTAGCTGCCGGCGGCGCCGAAGTTGATCACCATGGGTGGCCGCGAGTCGAGCCGCTGGAGAATCGCGGCGCACGCCGCCACCATGTGATGTTCGAGCACACCGGTGATGGCCGAGTCATGAAACGGGCCACGATAGAGACCGGCTCCCGGCTCACGGATCTGGGCCAGGAGCTCGATCGTTTCGTCTCGTTCGAGCCTCGAGCGTTCGACCCAATCGAGACCCTCGCGTTCCGACGCGATGAGGATCAGTGGCTTCAGGTCAAGCCTCCTAGCAGCATCGCCACGGCTTCGGAATCGGTCGCGAAGGGCGGTCGGTCGTAGGCTTCGACACAGCTCGCATCGATACTTGCCGGATCGGTGCTGTCGAGGAATTGCGCGATCAAGCCGTTGAAGCAGCTCGGGTCGTCGAAGCCGTTGCCACCGTGCGAGCCGTCCTGAACGACGATATGGCGGCTGTTGGGCAAGGCGGCGTCGGCGACGTCGGCCCACAGTGGTGGGGTAACGGGGTCGAGCTCACCCGAGAGGAGAAGCGTCGGAACGTCGACGGTGATGGGGCGGTGGAAGTCGTCGGGAATCTCACCCCGTGGCCAGTCGGTACACGATTCGACGACGATCCGCACGCGGTAGTCGGCGAGGTAGGTGTCACGGGTGAGCCGGTCGATGTCGCTTTGGTCGTAAAACGGTGCGTCTTCGGCGCAGACGACGGAGAGGTGCATGCCGAAGGCCATGAGTTTTCGGACCTCGGGCTGGGTGCTCAGCACCATACGAGCGATGGTGGTGAAGTCGCCCTGACCGCTTTGGTGGACGAGGATCGGCGCGAGGGTGGAGCCCATGGGGTTGTAGGTCACCCATCGCAGGCCTTCGGCCCAGGCGTCTCGGCCCAGCTGAATATCCACGGGCTCACCGCTTTGGGGATGTGGCACGGAAACCGTGGGGCGGGTGTCGAGAAGGGCGTAGGCGCGCTCGAGATCGCCTTCGAGATCGGGAAAGGCCGCGGCACACGCGGGTTCGGCCGCGCAGTCTTCGAACAGACCGTCGAGACCGGCTTGGGCGTCACGGGCATGAAAGAGGGGTAGGTATTGGTCCATGCCTGCCGTACCGAGCAGGATGGTGGAGCGCGTGGACTCGGTGTGGCGACGCATATAGATCTGAGCGGTGCGGGTGCCGTAGGAGCTGCCGATCAGATTGATCTGGTCATATCCGAGTCGGGCACGGATTTCGTTGAGATCGTCAGCGGCGATCGAGGTGGTGTAGAGCCGCAGATCCGCCTTGGTTTCGAGATTCGCACGACATGCTTTCACCTGCTCGGGGGTGAAATAGGGCTCGAAATAGCCCTGTAGGTCGTCCATCGATCCAGTGGTGTCACAGGTCAGCACGCTCGGGCCACCGGTGCCACGCTGATCGATAAAGACAAAGTCGTGGGTTTGCATCAGACTTTGTTCATATTGTTGGACCCAAAAAGGTGCGAACTCGACGGCGTTACCGCCCGGGCCGCCGACCAGGGCGAAAATCGGATCCGGCGCGGACGTGCCACCACGCGCGGGTACCACCAGGATTCGCAGGTCGATCGTCCGTCCGTCACGGGCCTCACGGTCTTCGAAGACGGTCGCGGTCGCGCAGAGAAGATCGCCTTCGATACCCTCGTGTTGGCACGGTTCGAGCTCGATAGGTTCGAGACTGACAGGTTCGAGGTCGGCGGGAGCGGCTTGACTCGTGTTCGTGTCGGATTGGGAGGCTTCACGACAAGCGGCGAGCCCGGTGAGCAGGGCGAGAGCGAGGACAAAAACCAGGTGGCGTTTCATGGCGGCTCCGTCGTAGAAGGGTGTATGGGTGGCTACGACGGAGCCACGGACTTTGTTCCAGGCCGAGAAACTTATTCTTTTGGTTTCTTGAGCGTCAGCACGCCACAGCTCGCGGTCCGCACGACCTTTTCGGCGACGCTGCCGAGCAGGAAGTGCTCGACACCGGTGAGGCCATGGGTAGCGAGCACGATCAAATCGGCGTCGACGTCGTCGGCCAGCTCGACGATGGTCGAGGCGGCACCACCTTCACGCACCAGGATTTCGTGCTCCACCGCGGGGCCGTCGATCTCGTCGAAGAGGTCGACCAGGGCCTCTTCGAGGTGACGGGCCAGTCGTGGAAAGGAGTAGTCGTCGGCGTAGATGCTGATCGGGTCGTAGAACTGCGGATAGATCGGTCGTTCGACGACGTGCGCCAGCGTGAGGCTGGCGCCGTATTCGGCGGCCAGGGATTTGGCGACCCCGAGCGCATGCCGCGAGTGCTCCGAGAAATCGATCGGCGCGACCATCTTTTTGATCGCTTTGAGCGGACCGGCGGCCTGTTGACGGAGCGAGAACACCGGACACGGCGCGTGACGCACCACCTCTTCGGCGGTCGAGCCGAGCAGAGCGTGACGGAGGCCGCGACGACCGTGTGAACCGATCACCACCAGGTCGATCTCGTTGTCATTGATATAGCCGATGATCTCGTCCGCCGCCGAGACGCCGTGGCATTGCGCTTCGTGAATGGTGAGACGTTGCGCACCCTCGTCGGCGAGCCGACCGAGCTCGCTGGTGGCGATTCCACGGAGATGCCCGAGGATCTCCTCGCCGCCGGGAAAGCGTTTCTCGGTGTCACGGGGATCGTAGTCGTGGAGCACGTGGACGTGGAGGAGATGAAGCTCGGCGCCGTAGTGCTCGGCGAGAAACAGGGCGTGATCGAGAGCGGCGTTGGCCGTGCCGGAAAAATCTGTCGGCATGAGGATGCGTTCGATGTTCATGGATGCCTCCTGGTCAATCGCGCGGCCGGGTTCGGTACCCGAGCACGGAATAAATCGGACAGAACCCCATCAGCCCGGTGAGCAAGGGGTAGGGCAAGAGCACCCGAGTGGCGAGATTCGCCATGTCGATGGGTCCCGTGAAGCAGTAGACAGCCAACAGCAGACCGAAGGCCAGTCTGAGGAGTCGGTCCCACATCGCGGTGTTGGCTAGGTGCATGTCGGTGCTCGTTGTTCGTCGCAACAGATCCGTAGTATCGCGGTCGGGAGGCATCACGACCACGGCTTCCGGGGTGGCACCGAGGTGCCTTGGTACCTACCCGGTCGGGTGGGATGTTAGGCTGTTACGATTCCCTTTTCCATGGCAACCGGTGATTTTCGAGTATGAATCTACGTCGTCTCAAATGGATCGCCATTCTCGCGCCGGTGCTCTTCATCGGTATGTTGGAGTACGGCTGGTGGGCCTTTGCCGACGTGTTGCCGTCGTTGCCCGGCCGTCTGCTGATGGACGGCGTGATTCTCGTCGCGGCGCTCTTTCTCTACGGCGCGCTCTTCGACACGATCGGCGCGGTGCAGCGTGAGCTCGAACGACGCAATCGTGAGCTCGTGGCGTTGCGCAACGCGGGTATGGCGATCGCGTCCGAGCTTTCTCTCGACACCGTGTTGCAAAAGGTGGTCGAGGAATCACGACGTCTTCTCGATACTCGATATGGCGCCTTGTCGGTGATGGATGGTGATGGTCGGATCGCGGCTTTCGTCACCACCGGGGTCGATGACGAGACCCGCGCGCGGATCGGCTCGCCGCCTTCGGGTCATGGCCTGCTCGGGGTGACGTTGCACGAAGGGGAGAGTTTGCGTGTCGAGGATATCGAGTCGGATCAGCGGGCGGTCGGTCTACCCCCCAATCACCCACCGATGCATTCCCTGCTCGCGGTGCCGGTGATCGGTCGCGGCACCTTTCGGGGCAATCTCTATCTCTCCGAGAAAGAAGACGGCACGCCTTTCGACGACGACGACGAGCTGATGCTCGAGCAGTTCGCCACCCAGGCGGCGATCGCGATCGACAATGCCGAGCTTCATTTGCGGGTGCGGAGCCTGGCGATGGCCGAGGAGCGCTTGCGACTGGCGCACGAAATGCACGACGGCCAGGCGCAGGTGCTCGCGTACGTCAACACCAAGGCGCAGGCGGTGCGAGAGTTTCTACGTCGCGGTAAAGACGACGAGGCGCAGGCTCAGCTCGAACAGCTGGCGGCGGCGGCGCGTCAGGTCTACGACGACGTTCGCGAGGGCATTCTCGGTTTACGGACCGCGAGCGACGCTCAGGGAGATCTGGCGGCGGCGGTGCGTTCCTACCTCGAACAATGGCGCGATCAATGCGACGACATCGAAGTCGACACGCGAATCGATGACGTCGCGCCCCTGCGGCCCGATGTCGAGCTCCAGTGGTTGCGGATTTTTCAGGAGAGTCTGAGCAACGTACGCAAACACGCGCGAGCGAACAAGGTCGAGGTGGCGCTCGGGGTCGACGCCGATCGGCTGGTCGCCAAGGTGTGTGACGATGGTGTCGGCTTCGATCCCGATGCCCTCTCGGCGCGTGGCGCTCGGCCTCGTTTCGGTCTCGCCACGATGCGTGAGCGTGCCGGCACGATCGGCGCTGATCTCGAGATCGACTCGCAACCGGGCGATGGTACCCAGGTCACGATATCGTTGCCGCTCGGGCGGGCTTCGGCGGAATCCGAAGCACCGATGAGTCTCTTCGCCTCGTGAACGTCCGCGACACGTCGCATCTCGAAGGACACTGGAGTTTGTATGCGTTTGATCATCGCCGACGACCACGCGCTCTTTCGTGACAGTCTCAAAAGCCTGCTCACGGCGCGAGGCCTCGACGTCGCGGGTGAAGCCGAAAACGGTCGCCAAGCGGTCGAGCTGACCAAGGAGCTCGAGCCCGACGTGGTGTTGATGGATTTATCGATGCCCGAGATGAACGGGCTCGAGGCGACCCGGGCGATCGTGTCCGCGTGCCCGGGCGTCAAAGTGATCGTGCTCACCGCGTCGAGCGAGGATCAAGACCTCTTCGACGCTATCAAGGCCGGTGCCGAGGGGTATCTGCTCAAGAATCTCGAATCCGATCGCTTTTTCGAGCTTCTCGAAGGGGTACGTCGCGGTGAGCCGGCGTTGACCCCGTCGTTGGCGCGCAAGGTGCTCAAGGAGCTGGCGCAGCCGACGCCGGCTCCCAAGGCGGCCGATCCCAATCCCGATGCGCTTACTCAGCGCGAAACGGAAGTGCTCGAGCTGATGGTGCAGGGCATCACGTCGAACAAAGGCCTCGCCGACGCTCTCGGTGTGTCGGAAAACACGGTGAAATTCCACGTCCGCAATATCCTCGACAAGCTCCACGTGCACAACCGTGCCCAGGTCGTCGGGGTCGCCCTCCGCACTGGGATCATCGATCCTCGTTAGCCCGCATGGCTCACCAGCCCGCCGGCTACGGCGCGGAAACGCACGCAATCTCTGGGCGTGCTCGCTCTTCGCTTCCTCGACGTACCTCGGGTACGCCTACGGTCGCTCATCCCTGCGCAGCCCAGATCTCACGCACGTTTCCACCTCGTGGCGACGAACCGCTCGCTACGACGTTTGGTGAGCCATGCGGGCTAGCCGCGTTGTTTCGACCGCGCCTACTTTGACGACAAATAGCTGGCCTTGATGTCGTCGAGCTTGCCGCTTGCTTCGAGCCGGTCGAGAAAGGCGTCGAGGTGGGGCTTGAGGGTGCTGCCTGGCCGCATGGCGTAGCCGAATTGGTCGGCATCGGGAAGCGTGAAGGCGATTTTGAGCCGGCGTTCGAGATCGGGATATTTCGCCAGCACGCGCGACACCGAGATCGAGTCGCTCAAGGTCGCGTCGGCTTCGCCTTCGGCAACCGCGGTGTACATCTCGAGGAAGAAGCTCTTCTCGACGACGTTGCTATGCAGACCGAGCTTGCGCACCGTCTCTTCGAAGCTCGTGCCCGGAACCACGGCGAGACGCAGACCTTCGAGATCGGCGCGGTTGCGAACGTCTCGGTCACGACGTGTCACCACCGTTTCGAAGACCTGAAAATAGGGCCGCGAAAACGTCACGACCTCTTGGCGCGCGGGCGTGATGCTCATCGCGGTTGCCGCGACGTCGCCGTCACCCCGCAGGAGCCCCGGAATCAGGTCGCTGTACGCGGTGGTCAGCGGCAGGATCTCAAGCTCGACCCCGAGCTCGGTGGCCCACGCCGCCATGATCTCGTAATCGATACCGTTGAAGCGGTGGAGCCCCTCGGCACCGAGCTCGGGCATCCGCCGCATGAAAACGGTTTCTTGATGCGGAAACGCGAGCACCCGCAGCGTGCCTCGTTCGACGACCCGGCTCAGATCATCGGTGTCCGAGGCCACGATCGGCGGGGTGCAGAGCAGAAGGATGATGAGAAAAAGTCGGTGCATCGGGTTCTCTCGGGCGCGAGCGCTCAATCGCTGGGTTGGAGATGAATCTTTTTGAGGGCGTCGAGCTCACCGCTGGCGGCGAGTCGTTCGAGAAAGCTGTCGAGTGAGGCTTTGAGCGTGCTTCCCGGGCGCAGCGCCACGGCGTACTGATCACCCTCTGGCAAGACGATGGCGACCTCGAGTCGTCGCTCCAGATCGGGATATCGAGCCAAAACGTCCGCCGCCGAGTTGGAATCCACCAGGGTGCCGTCCGCGCGGCCTTCGGCGACCGCGATGTAGGAGTCGAGGGTGAAGTCGCTCGCCACCACGGTATCGAAGCCCAGTTTGCGCAACGCTTCTTCTTGGCTCGAGCCAGGAACGGCGGCCATGGCTCGCCCGCGCAGATCGTCGATCGTGCTGGCGGTCTCGTCACGCCGGGTGATGATCATCCGTTTGACTTCATGGTACGGGCGCGAGAAGTCGACGATCTCTTCTCGGGCGGGGGTGACACTCAGTGAGCTCATCGCGACGTCGCCCTCGCCGCGTAGTAAGGCCGGAAGGAGATCGCCAAAGCTGGTGCGAAGGGGGCGGATTTCGAGCTCGATATCGAGATCCTCGGCCCATGCGCGCATGATTTCGACATCCAGACCCGTAAAGCGGTCGAGCCCTTCGTCGCCGAGCTCGGCGACCATGCGTCGGATGAAGGCGCTTTCCTGATGTGGCCAGCCGAGCACGATCAAGGTGCCACGTTCTTTGACGGTGGCCAGGTCGTCTCGGCTCGTCTCGGCGAAGCTCGGCGTGGTGCATAGAGACACCGCGGCCCATGAACACAAGGCGGCCACCAGCCAAACCCGACGTATCGTCCCCATGATTCCCCTTTCGCCGTTACCGCGTCTCGACGGTTCGCCATCGAGCAAACGACAAGTGTTCATTTTATGTTCATCTTCGCGGGGAGGGAGAGCAACCTCTCTCGCGGTTGTGAGTGGATTCGACAGGCGAGGTCGAGACGATGTGTAACCTCGATCCCGACCATCGGTTGTCTATCCCCGAGAGCTTGAGAATGAGACGACGATTCGTGGAGATGACCCGCAGGTGACACATACACACCCCGACGACGAGGAGCTGATGAAAAAAGTGCGCGACGGCGACGTCGATGCGCTCGGGACGCTCTTCGAGCGACATCACCGGCGTTTGTTCGGTTTCTTTCTGCGCTGGGCCGGTGACCGCCAAGTGGCCGAGGATCTGGTTCAGGAGGTGTTTTTCCGCATGCTCAAGTACCGCCATACCTATCGAGACGACGGTGATTTCAAAGTGTGGTCGCTGTCCTTGGCACGGAACGTCACCAATGATCGGTGGCGCCGCGCCGGACGGGTCGCGGAGCACGAGACAGTGGTCGACGAAACGCCCGATGTCGCCGCCTCGGCTCCTCTGGCGTTCGATCGCATGGCCACCGAAGAGCGCAACACCTTGCTACGTCGCGCCCTCGCCGAACTGCCCGACGACAAACGCGAGCTGATCGAGCTGGCGCGTTTTCAGAATCTTCCCTATACCCAGATCGCCGAGCTGCTCGACACCACGGTCGGTGCCGTCAAAGTACGCGTGCACCGCGCGGTCAAGCAGCTCGGCGACACCGCTCGCCGGATGGCGCCGGAGCTCGCGACATGAGCCACGATTCCAACACCGATCCGCTTTCCCTCCTGCTCGCCGACGCGATTGTCGAACCGGATCACGGCCCGGCGCATCGTGCCCTCGAGAGCTATCTCGACGAGCATCCCGAGGCGCGACTCGAAGCCGAAGCCGCGATGGCGACGTGGAGCGCGCTCGATGGTCTGGATGACGAGCCCGTGCCGTCCGAAGACCTTCGTCGGCGTTTCGATCTCATGGTCGACGGCTGGCAAGCCCATCGTCGACCGAGCCTTTGGAGCCAGCTCGTCGCGACGCTCGAACGCTGGTGGCCGCGTCAGCCAGGGTGGCAGATGGCCACCGCCGGCGCCATGCTGGTGCTCGGATTGGTGGTCGGCTCTACCGTGCTCGCGCCTCGTGCGCCAGCGACCGATCTGGTTCGGCTCGAAGGCGAGGTGGCCCAGCTGACCCGTCTGGTGAGCCTGTCACTGCTCGATCAGAGCTCGGCGAGCGACCGTCTCGCCGGCGTGAGCTATAGCCGTGAGCGGGACGCGGCGCGTGACGAAGCGGTACTCGCCGCCCTGCTCGATACGGTCGAAAACGATCCCAACGTCAACGTTCGACTCGCCGCCATCGACACCCTGGCCGCGCATCTCGACTACCGCCCGGTCATGGACGGCCTCCGCCAAGCGCTCGAACAACCCGACCAGGTCCCGCTCGTCCAGGCGGCGGTGGGCGACGTGCTCTTGACCAGCGGTGACGGCACGGCCGCCGAAGCGGTCGAACGACTTCTCGACCGCGATGACCTCGAACCCATCGTACGAGACCTGCTGACCCGTCGGTTGGCGCGCCTCTCGTCGTAAGCCCGAAAGGAACATACTCGTGACACGTCATCTTTCTAGGTGGCTAGCCGTTGCCATGCTCGGTATCGTGCTCGCGCCGTCCGCAACCCTAGCCTGTTGGGAAGACAGTCGCTTTCAAGAGAGCCGGACGCTCGAACAGAGCTTCACGCAATCGACCGGCTTGGCGGTCGAGACCGTGCTCGGCTCGATCACCATCAAGGCGCACGACGCCGACACCATCGATCTCGTCTATCGTGAGACCCTCCGTGCCCGAGATCGTGTCGCGCTCGAGCGCGCCAAAAACGAGGTCGACCTTTTCGTGGAACGGCGCGGTGAGTGGCTCGAGCTCGGTGTCGACAGTCCGTATCGTGATCGTGAGGGCAACATCGACTACAACCACCGTCTCGACTATTGCATCCTCGCCGACTTCGAGCTTCGGGTGCCCCGGCGGCTCGATCTCGATGTCCACACGGTGACCGAAGGCGAGATCGTCATCGAAGGTGTCGACGGTGATTTCATCGTCGAGCACGTCGCGGGTGACATCACCTTGATCGGCGTTGCTGGCGATCAGGGCGAAGTCGCCACGGTGAGCGGTGACATCCACGTCGGCTTCACCCGCAATCCGAAGACCAACTGGTCGTTTCGCACCGTCAGTGGCGATGTCGACGTCCGTCTTCAACCCGGCCTCGACGCCTTCTTCGACATCACCACCCAATTCGGCGAGGTCTTCACCAGCTATGAGGTGAGCGAACGGATCGTCAGTGCGCAACCGGTCGTCGAGCGCAAGGGCGGCCGCACCCTGGTGCGCGCCGGTTCGGGGTATCGCGTCCAGGTTGGCGACGGTGGTGCCGAGCTCGCTTTCGAAACCCTCAGCGGAACGATCTATGTCCACGACCGCGACGCCCGGTAATCAAAGACGCGACAATCAAGGAGTGACTCCATGAAATTTCAATCGTACCTATCCCTCGCCTTTGCTGTTCTCGTCTTCGCCGTCCTCGTGCTCGCCGGCGCGCAGCCGGTGGTCGCCCAAGACGACGTGCAAACCGTCGCGCTGCCGCTCAGCCGACCGGGAGAAACCGTCGAGCTGCGGGTCAAGGTGACGCGGGGAAGCATCTTCGTCCAGGGCTACGACGGCAGCGACGTCATTGTCGAAGGTCGCAACGCGGCGCACGAGTTCGACGGTCATGACGACGAGAACGAGTCGCAACGTGACGGCATGCGTCGTCTCAACACCAAGAGCATCGCTTTCGCGGTCGAAGAAAAGGACAACGTCGTCGAAGTGACCAGTAAGAGCTGGAACGAAGATATTCGTTTCGACATCAAGGTGCCGCGTCGCGCTTCTCTCAACCTGCGCACGGTGAACAACGGTGACGTCGAGGTGCGTGACATCGAAGGCGAGCTCGATCTCGGCAACACCAACGGCGACATCGCCGCCTACGACATCTCCGGCTCGATCACCGCCGCGACCACCAACGGCGATGTCACCGTCACCATGACCAAGGTGACTGCCAACAAGGCCATGGCCTTCACCACGCTCAATGGCGACATCGACGTCACTTTTCCCTCGAATCTGAAAGCCGATCTGCGGATGCGCTCGTCCTACGGCGACCTGCTCACCGACTTCGACGTCCAGGTAAGCGCCGCGCCACCCAAGATCGAGCGCGAAGCCACCGGTAGCCGCGTGCAGGTCAAGGTCGAGAACGAGGTGAGCGCCAAGGTCGGGGGCGGTGGACCGGAATTCACCTTCAAGTCGTTCCACGGTGACGTGGTGGTGCGAAAGGGCGGGTGAGATCGACTAAAGACGACGTCGGGTCGGAAGGCTCGGCCATCGCCGTCGCATGTGCTCGCGTGCCAATTTGAGCGGTGCGAGCAGGGCGTCCCAGGGCTTGGGCCCACGGGGCGTCTTTTTTGCCGTGTGCGAGGCGGCGTCCCATTGTTGGCGGTAATAGCCTTGTTGCGGGATCCGGTCGCCGGTGGCTTCGGGGGTGCGGGTGGCGACGAAGAAGATCGCGGTTTGACGGTGTCCCCACCGACCGTAGGAGATCGGATCGAGCGCGCCGGGCTCGTAGGGATAGACGCGGAATCGGTCGGTGTGGATCCGGCCACCCAGCCAGTAGGCGACGAAGTCACAAAGCAGAAAGCTCTCGATCTGCCAGCCGTTGACGCTATAGAAATCTTGAAAGAGCGTCGGTGAGAAAGTGTGGAAGCCGTGGTCGACGTAGTTGGCGGCCGGGGCGATGCCGTGAATGATCCGGCCACCGGGCTTGAGCAGAGCGTGAATATTGGCCAGCACTCGAGGCAGGTGGAAAACGTGCTGGATCGTGCCGCCTTCGAAGACGACATCGAAGCGGCCGTGGAGCTCATCGGGCACGGCGAGGTTGAGGTCGTGCGCGATGTCGGCGCCTTCGTAGGTCGAGACGTCGAGGCTGGAGGCGGTGTCGAAACCGAGCAGACGAAAGAAGCTCTGGTCGTCCATACAGCCGTGGGCGGCGAGCGCCGGGTTGTGGGACGGCGCGACGTCGATATCGGGCTGGAGATGTGTTCCGGTCTTGCTGGCGAGCGCGGCGAGCTCGTTTTCGCTCAGGTAGACATCCATCCGCCCGAGTGAGAGCAGGTCGCCCCCGAACGGACGAACCTGGCTCTCCTCGAGCAGCAGCTGCGCGGTTCCAGCGACGATTCCCATGACGATCGCGGTTGAAGGGTCAGTTCGCGGCGCGCTCGGCGACCACGGCCATGAGAAGCCCGTCGGGCGAGATGGCGAGACGGCTGATCGTGCCTTTCACGCCATGGTCGGCCAGATCGTCCACCGGCCCCCAATCGACGTCTTTCGCCGGACGGTATTGGTAGAGCGTGGTGCCGTCCGCCATCCACAAGGCACCCTGGGAATCCCACGCGTAGTCTTCGCGCTCGGGGCGCGTCGCGACGATGTCGGTCAAGTCACCGGTCTCGAGATTCGCGCGGAGAATGCGCCACCCGGCCACTTCTCGCCCATCGGCGGCGGGAGTGGCCTTGCGGACGAACGAGATCTCGTCGCTATCGGGAATTCGTGCCAAGGCGCGGCCGATATCGCTCGCCAACACCTTGCCTTCACCCGGGCCACGTACCGCCGCTTGCAGGGTCGGTGGCTCACCGAGCACGAAGAGTCCCAGGCGATCGTCCGGGCCCCAGGCGTGATAGCCCACCGGAGCGATATCGGGCAAGAGCACGGAGGACTCGTCGCCGCTGAGCGAGACACGCCACAGGCGTTGCACGTTGTCGACCTCCACGCGGATCACCGACAAACCGTCGGCGTCACCGGGAATGGGTGTCGGCGAGTATTCGCTCTCTTTGTCGGTATGCGTGACGCGTGCGCGTTCCCCCGAGGCGATGTCGAATCGCCAGATATCCGCTTGCGAGGTCCCTTCGATCTCCACGATCGAGGTGTAGACGAGCGTCTTGCCGTCTGGCAGGAAGGCGGGTTGATTGTCGTATCCCTCGCGATCGGTCACCGCCCGTGGGGTACCGAGCTCGGTGACCACACCGTCTTGTCCTCGAATGATCGGTACGAGATGGATATCGGTCGCGCCTTGAGCCACCAGATCGGTCGCGACGAGCGCGCAACAGCACACGAGCAAGAGCAAACGGTTCATCCAGGCCTCCTTGAACGCGCAGGCTACCAGAGTAGGCGGGCTGGTAAGCTTGACGACATGAGTGTCGACATCAGCCACGTCCTGTTTTACGCGGCGGCTTTCGACCCACGCCAGCGTGATGTACCCGAATCGATGGCGGCGGTGCGAGACGATGTTCACGCTCTTTTTCGACTGCTCGACGAGCGTCGAGTGCGATACGTACTGGTTGGTGGGATCGCTCTTCTCCAATGGGTTCCGGGTCGCAATACTGAAGATCTCGACGTGCTGCTCGATGCCGATGCGTTGGAGCGGCTTCCCGAGTTCGCGGTCGAAGCGCGAAACGAGGAGTTCGCGCGGACACGCTTTCGTGGTCTGCAAGTCGACTTGCTGCTGACCCGGCAGCCATTTTTTGCCGAGGTCCGCGACGCCTACGCGCAAACCGTCGAGATCTCGGGTCGTAACGTGTCTTGCGCGACCCCCACCGGTCTCGTCTTGCTCAAGCTCTTCGCGTTGCCGTCCTTGTATCGCCAAGGGGATTTCGCGCGCGTCGGCCTCTACGAGAACGACATTGCCACGTTGGCGCAGGTTCACAAGGTCGACCTCGATGCTTCCCTCGTCGTTTTGCGGCCTCATCTGAGTGAGACCGATCTGCGTGAGGTACAGAACATCATCGACGATATCCGCGATCGGATCACTCGTTTTGAACGGAGGCAAAGCTGATGGCCGTCACTCGACCGCTCGACGCCGTCGAGGCCCGTGTGCTCGGTGCCTTGATGGAAAAGGAACAGACGACTCCCGACTACTACCCGATGACCATCAAGGCGGTGATCGCGGCGGCGAATCAGAAGAGCAACCGCGATCCGGTGATGCAGCTCAGCGAGACCGAGGTGGTCGAAGCGCTCGATCGTTTGCGTGACGATGTGCTGGCGTGGCGCAGCGAGGGCGCCCGTGCCGAGCGTTGGGAGCATCGGCTCGATCGACGCTGGCGTCTCGATTCCGCCGCCAAGGCGACGATGACGCTGCTCTTGCTCCGTGGCCCGCAGACGGCGGGGGAGATTCGGACGCGCAGCGAGCGCATGCACATCTTCAATGGCGTCGAAGAGGTCGAACGGGTGCTCCAGGGGCTGGCGGCGCGTGAGGAACCGCTGGTGGCGCAGCTCGAGCGTCGTCCCGGTCAGCGCGAGACGCGGTGGATGCATCTGGCCGGTGACGAGTCGGTGACCGCGGCGGCGCAAGAGGCCTCGGCTCCCGCTACGTCTACACCAGCGGCGGCTCCGGTTGCTGCGGCGCCGCTCAAGGGTGCCTGGGAGCAGAGGATCGACGATCTCGACGATCGCTTGGAACGCTTGGAAGATCAGGTTGGCAAGATCGCCGAGATGGTCGAGAATCTGCGGATGGAGCTCGGGATCGACTGATGTTGGCGAGAAACGAGCGCTCGGCGTTGATCGTCTGGGATCCGACCAGCAAACGCGCCCACGGGCAGATCGGTCAGATTCGAGATCTGGTGTCGGAGCTCGCGGGTGAGGGGGTACAGGTCGAGACGATGATGTCGTCGGTCGCGTTGCCCCAACAGACGCTCATCCCGGCGATACGCGAAGCCGATGAGGTGTGGGTGGCGTGGTCGGAGGAAGGGCCGCTCACCAGTTCGCTCCAGCTCGGCGTCGCCTGGGCGCTCGGCAAACCCGTCCGTCTCGTATCTCGATTCGCCGAAGCTCCGTTCATGCGGATGCTGTTGGCGCGAATGTTCGAGGAAACGTCGACCGCTGAACACGGTGATTTACGGGTGTTTCAGATCGATGACGAATCGCGAATCGAGCTAGGTAGCGCTTCGACGGCCCCGACCGGCACCTTTGTCGTGGGCTCGCGGTCGTACGAAGACCATCTGAGTGGGATTCGGCCGTCGTGGCGATTCATCGACTTCGATGTTGAAAATACGACACCGGAAGCGGTCCAGCGCGACCTCGTGACCGCTTTCGACTCGTTGCGACAGGCCGAACGGCTCGTCTGGATACTCCATCATGCTCCCGCCACCGACGACGCGGTGATCGACTGTATGCGCGCATTTGTCGCCGGTTGTTTTCTCGCCGTCTCGAACACGGCGGCTCAGGTGCTGCACGTCGTTCGTTGGTCCACCACCATCGGTCTTCCCGAGCTCGAATCGCTGACCTCGGTGATCGATGGCTTCGACGACCTCGATACGGTCTTGCCCCGTGACGAGCACGCTGGCGACGCGCTGGTCGTCGAGTCGATCCGACTCGAAGACTTCAAGAGCATCGAACGGTTCCAGCTCGATTTCGACGGCGAGTCGAGCCTGACCGGCGACTGGACGTGTCTCGCCGGGATCAATGGCGCGGGCAAGAGCGCGATTCTGCAGGCGTTGGCGATCGGGTTGATGGGGCCGACTCTCGGTCTCGAGCTGGGCAGTGAGCGTATGCGTTCCATGATCCGCCGTGGCGATGGCGCGTCGGGGCGCGCGCGGATCGAAATCGGTGTTCGACACGCCGGTCGCCCCGTGACCCTCAGCGTTCGTCTGAGCGAACGGGTCGGTATCGAAGCGCACGCCGGAGACGGGGGGATGTTTCGCGTCTGGGACGACATCAAGAACGAGCTCTTCGTGTCCTATGGCGCGACGCGCAATCTGTCGTCGTATCGGGATACTCGTTATAGCGGGCTCGATCCGCTGGTGCGGCGGCAGATGACGATGTTCGATCCACTGACCCAGATCGCCTCAGTCGAGGTGTTGCTCGACGGCGGTCGACCGGCGGCGCTCGGCACCGTCGTACGGGTGCTCGAAGCGGTGCTCGCCGACAATGAGCTGGCGCTCGTGCCACGGGTCGACGAGGGTCAGCTGGTCTTCGATCAGGATGGCGCGCGGCTTCGTACCTGGGAGCTTCCCGATGGTTTTCGGTCGGCGATCACCTGGCTGGCCGACCTGTGCGTCACCTGGCACGAGCTTCATCCCGAGCTCGACGAGCCGGTCGATCCGGCGACCCTCCGCGGCATCGTGCTGCTCGACGAGCTCGATCTGCATTTGCATCCCAGCCTGCAGCGCGCGCTGGTGCCTCGGCTCCGTGAGGTTTTGCCGGGTATCCAGTGGATCGTCACGACGCATTCACCGCTCGTGTTGTCGAGCTTCGATCGTCACGAGCTTGTCTTGCTCGACCGTGACGTCGAGGGCGGTGTGCGTGAGCTCGACCGTCAGATCCTCAGTTTCTCGACCGATCAGGTCTATGAATGGCTGATGGGAACCGCGCCACACAGCGCCGCGATGGAGAAAAAGCTCGAAAAGGTGGCGGCGGACGGTGACGCCACGGAAGTGGCGCTCTTGATGTACCAGAGTGAGGATCTCGACGAAGACAAGGCGCGCCAGAAGCTGGCGCACAAGCGTGATCTGGTGAAGAAATTCAAGAACCGAGGCGTGAGCTGAGCCGGGACTGACCGAATGAGGACGTTCGCATGAGGACGTTGAGACGCCCCACGGTGTCACTACCGACGTTGCGTGACGCCGCGGGCAAGGGATATCGAGCGGCGGAACGGCATCGAAACGCCTGGGAGGAGAGCGGCACGACGCCGTCGAGCTTCGGCAGTCATTGGAACGAGCCCGATGTGCGTGGCGCGCTCTACGCGATGCACGGTCGTTCCTGTGCCTATTGTCAGTGCGCTCTACCCCGGAACGATCGTGGCGACGTCGAACATTTTCGTCCCAAAGCGCACTATTGGTGGCTGGCCTATCGCTTCGAGAACTATTTTCTCTCCTGCAGCTTGTGCAACCGGATTCTCAAGCGGGAGATCTTCCCGCTCGTAGCAGGTACCCAACCGCTGACCTATGCGCAGGCCTCACAGCTCGCCACCGAGCAACGACTCCTGCTGGATCCCGTCGACGATCTGATCGCGGGTGGATGTCTCCGCACCCTTTGGGACCATGATGTCTGCAAGGTCGTCGTCGACACCGAGGATGCCGTCCTGAGCGCCCGGGCGACGGAGACGATTCGTTTCTTCAAGCTCAACACCGATCCGGCGCTGGTCAAGGAGCGGATCGGGGTTGTCACCGGGGCTCTCGACCTCCTCGAGCGCATCGACAACGGCGACGATCAGGCGCGTGAAGAGGTGCGGCGTCGCGCCAGTCGTTTCGCTCCCCATGGCGATGCCTTGCGCCAGATGCTCGCCGATCTGGCTCCTCACCTGCTTCCAGACGAGGAACAAGAGCTCCGCTGGTGGGTCGACGAGCTGGTGGCCGATCTGGCGTTGCTCGATCAGCTCGAGACGAACGGATTGCTGGTCGGAGAGGACGTCGAGCGGCAGCGTTCCGAGCTCTGCTGGGCGCTTCACGTCGTCTGGCTCGACCCGCCGGTCACGAGCCGAGCAACGATCGAGAGCTGGATCGGCGCCGCCTTGACCAACACGATCCGTGCTTTAGATAGCTGATCGACAACGCTGCTCAGAGGACATGGTTCCGGCGCCTCGTCCCCACGCACGCTCATCTCGTCACAGCTTTCAAACCCTCCCGTGGGCGCGGCGTATCCGTGGCCGACACATGCTGGCGCGACCGCGCGCCTTGTTTGCTCGATCATGACCCGGAGGTTTTTCTGATGTTTCGTCGTCTTGTTCTCCTCGCAGCCCTCGCCACGCTTCTCGCCACGAGCACGCTCGTCGCGCAAACCCCACCCGTCAACACACCTTTCGTGTCGCCACCTGCCGAAGTGACGCAGCGCGTCGGGGTGACGGATGTCACCGTCAACTACCATCGCCCGCTGGTCAACGGTCGCACGCTGTGGGGTCAAGTGGTGCCCTATGGTCAGGTGTGGCGCGCTGGTGCCAATGACAATACGACCATCTCGTTCTCGACCGACGTCACCATCGACGGCCAGGCGCTCGCCGCGGGGACCTACGGCTTGCACATGCTTCCCGGGGAGTCGGAATGGGTGGTGATCTTCTCCACGAATCACACCTCGTGGGGCAGCTTTTCGTACGACGAGGGCGAGGATGCTCTCCGGGTGACGGTGACGCCCGCGGACGCGCCGATGTTCCACGAGGCGTTGACCTATCACTTTCTCGATCTCGGTCCGACCTCGATGACCGCCGCACTCGCCTGGGGCGACAAGATGGTGCCGTTCGAGGTCGGTATCGATCTCGCCTCGACCGTGCTCGTCGATATCGAGAATCAGCTGCGTCATCTGGCGGGCTTTGGCTGGTCGGGGCCGTTCGCCG
This sequence comes from Acidobacteriota bacterium, assembly GCA_039184055.1. Lineage (GTDB taxonomy): Bacteria > Acidobacteriota > Thermoanaerobaculia > Multivoradales > J023 > JBCDBH01. The sequence goes on along the minus strand of JBCDBH010000014.1, from coordinate 8,835 downwards.
CCGCGAACTACTGCCAGCAGAACCAAGGCCTGTGCCCGGACGAGCGGGTGATCGGCTGGGCGGATCAATCGATCCAGGCGGAGCGTCGTTTCGAGAACCTGTGGCTCAAATCCCAGCTGCTCGGTGAGAGCGATGCTGAACAGGCCGCGACGCTGCGGAGCGAAGCGCTGGCGATGGGCAACCCGGGTCAGCTTCACCAGGCCGGTCGGCAGATGGTGATCGCCGGCGATCTCGACCAGGCGATGACGATCTTCGAGATGAATGCCGAAAAACATCCCGAGACCTGGTTCGTCGAGGTCGGGCTGGCGCGTGGCCACGCCGCGCAGGGTGATTTCGCCAAGGCCGCCGCGCACATGAAAAAGGCGCACGAGCGTGCGCCTGAGCCGCAGAAGGCCTATATCCAAGGCTTGGTCGATCAGCTCGAAGCCGAGCAGCCGATCGGCTGAGTCAGCCGTCGCGGGTCCAAGGCGCGCTGTCGCCGAACTGACCGCTGAACACAAAGGCGTCGAGAGGCTTACGCTTTCTCGGCGCCTTTTCGACGTCTCGGAGTTTTTCGGGGAGGTGGTCGGTGCTCGTCGCCTGATGACCGAGGGCGATCGTCACCACCGGATCCCAGCCTTCGGGTACGTCGTGCGCGCGACGCACCGCGTCGGCGTCGAATCCGGCCATTTGATGGAGCCACAGGCCATGCGCGGTGGCTTCGACGGTGAGCATCGACACGGCTTGGCCGAGGTCGTACCAGGCGTATCGGTTTGGCTTGCCGTTGCGTTCGACGGTGTTCTTGGCGAGTCCGGCGATGAGGATCGGGGCGTATTCGGCCCAGGCCCGGTTGCCCGGCATCAGACAGTCGAGCAGACGATCGAAGCTTACGCGGTCGCTGCGTGACGCGACGAGAAACGCCCACGGCTGTTCGTTGAACGACGACGGTGCCCAGCGCGCTGCCTCGAAGAGAGACGCCAGCGTCGCGGTGTCGATGTCGCGCTCGGGATCGAAGGCGCGAGGGCTCCACCGCGTTTGTAGGAGGTCGTGAATCGGATAGTCGTTGACGGCCGGTTTGTGCATACCTCGATGATACCTCCCTGGCCAAAGCACGCGGTGCCGTAGATGTCGGCCGCGATGAATCGGTCTCCGTGAATCGATCTCGGTGAACGACGAGCTCCCGGATAGAATCGCCGGCGATGAAGCTGCGCACCCGGGCGCGGGACTGTCTCTACATCAATTGGGCTCTGCCTCACGAGGCGGCACCGCTCCTACCCTCACCGTTGCGTTACGAGACGCACGAGGCGGATGGACGCTCGTGGGTGTTCGTCACCGCCTTGCTCTTTCGGATGAGCGGATTGCGTGTACGCGCTCTTCCCGGTCTTCGTCTGGGCTATCCACAGATCAACGTTCGGCTCTACGTGATCGACGGCGACGGGGTCGCGGCGACGCTCTTCTATCGCACCTTGGCGCCGTGGTGGGCGGTACCACCGTTGCGCTTCGTGGTGCGTCGACCCGCCGTGCCGGCACGGCTCGAATTCCCTCGCTCACGGGTCTTCGTCGATCACGACGAGGCGCGGTGGGCGGCCGAGAAGCATGGTCGATTGCTCAGCCTGCGGGCGCGACTGGGCATGCAGAGCGCTGGTCCAGGACCGAGCTTCGGGTCGTGGCCGGGCACCGTGAGCTATTTTCACAGCCGGCTTCGGGCCTACAGCACGACGGCTAGCGGGGTGCGACGCGTCCACACCGCGCGGCCGCAAAGCGAGGTGGAGCCGGTAATCGTCGAGCCCGAGCACACGGGGCTCTTGGCGTCGTTTTTCCGTCATGACGAGTGGGACCAACCGCATTCGGCGTGGCTCTGTCCCGAGCTACCGTTGCGCTTTCTCACCGTCGAAGAGCCCGAAACCGTGGCCGCCAGCCCGGTGACGGCCGCTGACATCGCATAGGATTGCGGACCGAGTGGGAAGATTGTTCCGGCCGCACGAAACCAGGGGACCATCGCCATGCATTTCGACGAATCCGAGCTGATTCACGATTGGAATCTCGTCGAGCCCGACGCGCCACCACCCGGCCGTCATATCGAGCTCGACGACGAAACCCTGCGTGACGGTTTGCAATCGCCCTCGGTGACCAATCCGCCGATCGAAGACAAGCTCCGCATTCTCCATTTGATGGCCGATCTCGGGATCGATGGCGCCGATATCGGTCTGCCCGCCGCCGGTCCTCAGATGTTCGATGATGTCTTGCGGATCACCCAGGAGATCGTCGATCACAAGCTACCCATCGTGCCCAACGCCGCGGCGCGCACGGTGATCGGCGATTGCGAGCCGATCGTCGAGATCTCCCAGCGCACCGGTCGCGCGCTCGAGGTGGCGGCGTTCATCGGCTCGAGCCCGATTCGTCAATACGCCGAGCGGTGGAACGTCGATCGGCTGCTCCAGCTCACCCACGACGCGGTCGAATATTGCACCCAAAACGGTCTGCCGGTGATGTACGTCACCGAAGACACCACCCGCGCCAATCCCGACGATCTTCGCCGGCTCTACACCACCGCGGTCGAGGCCGGGGCGCGGCGCGTCTGTGTCGCCGATACGGTCGGTCACGCCACGCCAGCCGGCGCGCGGGCGATCATTCGATTCGTCCGCGAGGTGGTCGACGCCACCGGTGAGCAGGTCAAGGTCGACTGGCACGGACATCGGGATCGCGGTTTGTCGGTGGCCAACGCGCTGACCGCGATCGAAGCCGGCGCGGCGCGGGTTCACGGCACCGCGCTCGGGGTCGGTGAGCGGGTCGGCAACATGCCGATGGATCTGCTCCTGATCAATCTCGAGCTGCTCGGTTGGAGCGATCGCAACCTCGACAAGCTCGGTGAATATTGCGATGTCGTCGCCTCGGCCACCGGTGTGCCCTTTCCCGACAACTACCCGGTGTGTGGTCGCGATGCCTTTCGCACCGCCACCGGGGTGCACGCCGCGGCGATCATCAAGGCACGGGAAAAAGGCGACGAATGGCTCGCCGATCGGGTCTACTCGAGCGTGCCGGCGTCGCTCGTCGGTCGCACGCAGGAAATCGAGATCGGACCGATGTCGGGAGAGTCGAACGTCGTCTTCTGGTTACGCTCCCACGGCTACGATGCTCCCGCCGAGCTGGTGAAAGCGATCTTCGATCGTGCCAAGGCATCGGCGAGCGTGCTCGAGGCGGTGGAGATCCACGCCATGTGCACCAGCCACGCCTCGGCCGGGACCTGAGGTGGAGTGAGCCGGTCCGCGCCAGCGCCCTGGAAACGGGTGGTCGATCATTGGCTCGACGCGTTGATCACCGAGCGCGGGCTGTCCGATCACACCGTCGACGCTTATCGACGCGATCTCGTGCGGCTGGGCAAAGCGCTCGCCAGCGCCGGTGGTGATCTCCTCGTCGCCGAGACCGAAGACATCGCCGAGCATCTGCGCGCCCTGCGTCGCGAGGGCTTGTCACCACGCTCGATCCGTCGCGCCCTGTCATCGATCCGAGGCTTCTACCGCTTTCTCGTCTTGGTGGGGGAGCGTAAAGACGATCCCGCCGAACCGCTCGACGGACCCAAACGTCATCTCGCCCTGCCCAAGGTCTTGAGCGAAAAGCAAATCGACGCCTTGCTCGACGCGCCCGACGTCAGCATGCCTTTGGGTCTACGTGACAAAGCGATGATCGAGCTGCTCTACGCCTCGGGCCTACGGGTCAGTGAGCTCTTGGCCTTGCGCATGGCGCAGCTGCGACTCGACGTCGGCTTTCTCATCGTGCTCGGCAAAGGCAAGAAAGAGCGCGTCGTGCCCGTCGGCGAAGCCGCCGAGCTTTGGGTCGAGCGGTATCGCCAAGAGGCGCGGCCGCAACTGGTCGGCGCGGCGAACCGGCACGACGTGCTCTTCGTCAACTTCCGTGGCGGTCCACTCAGCCGGATGGGCTTCTGGCAGATTCTCCGTCGTCACGGACGCACCGTCGGAATCGACGACATCTCGCCGCACGTGCTCCGTCACAGCTTCGCCACCCACCTGCTCGAACACGGCGCCGATCTGCGCTCGGTGCAGATGATGCTCGGACACGCCAACATCTCGACCACTCAGATCTACACGCACATCCATCAGCATCGGCTGAAGGCGTCGTACGAGCGCTTTCACCCTCGAGCGTGATCGCATCGGATCGTGTCCGTTTATCTTTCGCCGGCGCCTGACATGCATCAGTTTTCCTGCTGGTGACGCAAAATGTGCCCGGATAGACGGTCTTCCACGTTTCCACGTATGCTTTGGTAGCGATGCGTCGACTCGTTTTCCTCCTCCTTTTCCTCTTCGTGCCGACCCTCGGTGGCGCCGAGATCGTCATGCTCGGCAATGGCAATTGGTTGAAGGTGGATCGCTTCGAGATCGAAGGCGAGGAGATCCGTCTGTGGCTGCGTGACGGTGGGCAGATGGTGTTGGGGCTCGATCGGATCGAGCGTATTCTCGAAGAAGAGATGGTGCCGAGCGCGGATCCTGATCCGATCGAGACGCCCGGGTTTTTCGCCTATTTCGATCCGGGTCGACACACCGAGGTTCCGTCGGTGCCCTACGGTGAGCTCATTCACGCCGCGGCGGTGAAGCACGGGGTGAATCCGACGCTGGTGGCGGCGGTGGTCGAGGCGGAATCGGATTTTCGACCGGCGGTCCGCTCACACAAGGGCGCGCAAGGCCTGATGCAGTTGATGCCGGCGACGGCGGCGCGGTTCGGGGTGCACGGCTCGGCGGTTTTCGAGCCGGCGGTGAATCTCGACGCCGGGACGCGGTATCTGCGCTGGCTGCTCGATCGCTTCGACGGCGCGCTCGAATTGGCGTTGGCCGGCTACAACGCTGGTGAAGGGTCGGTGGACCGCTATGACGGGGTGCCGCCCTATCGCGAGACGATCCGCTATATCCGTCGGATTCGCGGCATCCTCGGGCTGGTCGACAGCGCCCCCACCACCGTGGCGAGCACGAGTACGAGCACCGCCACGCCCTGACCACCGATCGCCGATTTACGTGCCTTTCATCTGGTAGCATCAAGGGTCCTGACGGGGCAAGGGTGTGCCACGTCGGCTCGGCCCAGTTGATGCGATCGCCGAGCTGAGATGTACGGGTCTCCGCTTCGCTCGGCGCGGCGAGATAGAAAGGTCTTTTCCATGACAACCACGGTTCCCCAGGCCGACTCTCGGCCGGTGGAAAAAGTCTCCGACGTCGTCATTCGGTTTGCTGGTGATAGCGGCGACGGCATGCAGCTCACGGGTAGCCAATTCACCAGCACGTCGGCGCTGGTGGGCAACGATCTTTCGACGCTTCCTGATTTCCCCGCCGAGATTCGCGCACCCGCCGGCACGTTGCCGGGTGTGTCGGCGTTTCAGGTGCGGATCGCCGATTACGACATCCACACGCCCGGGGATACCCCGGATGTATTGGTGGCGATGAACCCAGCCGCGCTCAAGACCAATATCGGCGAGCTGATCGCCGGTGGCGTGGTGATCGTCAACACCAGCGAGTTCAACAAACGCGCCTTCAAGAAGGCCCATTACGACAGTGATCCGCTCGAAGACGGCAGTCTCGACGGTTATCGCGTCGTCGAGGTCGAGCTGACCAAGCTGACGCGCGAAGCCTTGGGCGACTTCGATATCGGCAACCGCGCCAAGGATCGCTGCAAGAATTTCTTCGCGCTGGGCATGGTCTATTGGCTCTTTTCGCGGCCGCTCGACAGCACGATCGAGTGGTTGGAGAAGAAATTCGCCAAGAAACCGGACATCGCCGCCGCGAACGTCAAAGCGCTCAAGTCGGGCTGGAATTATTGCGACATCGTCGGCGCCTTCCAGGTGCGCTACGAGATCGAGCCGGCGCCGATGCAGCCGGGTACGTACCGCAACATCAACGGCAACCAGGCATTGGCGCTCGGTTTGGTGGCGGCGAGTCGCCGCTCGGGGCTACCGCTCTTCTACGGCTCGTACCCGATCACGCCGGCGTCGTCGGTGTTGCACGAGCTCGCCAAGCACAAGCAGTTCGGAGTGATCACCTTTCAGGCCGAAGACGAAATCGCCGCCGTGTGTGCCGCGATCGGCGCGTCTTTTGGTGGCGCGCTCGGTGTCACGGGTACCAGCGGCCCGGGTCTGGCGCTCAAATCAGAGGCGATCAACCTGGCGGTGATGGTCGAACTGCCGCTGGTGGTGGTCAATGTACAGCGTGGTGGCCCATCGACGGGTCTACCCACCAAGACCGAGCAGAGCGATCTCCTCCAGGCGCTTTTCGGGCGCAACGGTGAGTCGCCGCTCGCCGTACTGGCGGCGGCGTCGCCCGCCGATTGTTTCGACGCTGCGCTCGACGCCGCGCGGATCGCCACTCGGCACATGGTGCCGGTGATTCTGCTCACGGATGGTTATCTGGCCAATGGCGCCGAGCCGTGGCTGCTTCCCGAGGTGTCCTCGCTTCCCGATCTACGTCTCGAGTTCCGGAGCGATCCAGAGGATTTCGCGCCCTATCTACGCGACGAGACGACTCTCGCGCGACCGTGGGCGATACCCGGAACCCCGGGTCTCGAGCATCGGATCGGTGGTCTCGAGAAGCAGGACGGTACGGGCAATGTTTCGTACGATCCTGCCAACCACGAGCACATGACCCATGTCCGCGCCGAGAAGGTGCGACGGATCGCCGACGATTTGCCTCCGCTCGAGATCGTGGGCGACGACGACGCCAAGGTGCTGGTGGTCGGTTGGGGCAGCACGCTCGGTGCGATCACGGGTGCGGTCAATCGGGTGCGTGAAGAAGGCCACAAGGCGGCGCGGATCCATCTCCGCCACCTGAGCCCGCTGCCCAAGGAGCTCGGAGACATCCTGGCGCGCTTCGACAAAGTCCTCGTGCCCGAGATGAACACGGGGCAGCTCGCCCTGATACTGCGTGGGCAGTACCTCGTCGACGTCATTTCCTTCACCAAGGTGCAGGGACGCCCATTCACACGTGGTGAGATCCGCGATCGGATCGTCGAATTGTTGGAGGATTGATCATGGCCGAAAGCACGACGCTGACCCGCAAGGACTTTCAGAGCGATCAGGATGTCCGCTGGTGTCCCGGCTGTGGCGACTACGCCATCTTGAAGGCGGTCCAGGAGGTCTTCCCTCAGCTCGGTATTCCGAAAGAGCGCTTCGTCATCGTGTCGGGAATCGGCTGCTCGAGTCGCTTTCCCTACTACATGAACACCTATGGGTTTCACACCATTCACGGCCGCGCGCCGGGCATCGCCACCGGTCTCAAGGTGGCGCGACCCGATCTCGAGGTGTGGGTGGTGACCGGCGACGGCGACGCCCTGTCGATCGGTGGCAATCACTTGATCCACGCCTTGCGTCGCAACGTGTCACTCAAGATCCTGTTGTTCAACAATCGGATCTACGGGCTCACCAAAGGGCAGTATTCGCCGACCAGCGAGGTCGGCAAACGCACCTCGTCGACGCCGGTGGGCTCGATCGATCCGCCGTTCAACCCGCTCGCCCTAGCGCTCGGTGCGGGGGCCAGCTTCGTTGCTCGGAGCGTCGATATTTTCCAGAAACACCTCATCCAGACCCTACATCGCGCCGCTGCGCACAAGGGCTCGGCATTTGTCGAGATCTACCAGAATTGCAACATCTTCAACGATCATGCGTTCACCTACATGACCGACAAGGCGAATCGTGCCGATGGGGTCCTCCATCTCGAGCACGGCAAGCCGTTGGTCTTCGGCGCGGACGGTGAAGAAAAAGGCATCCGCTTCGACGGCATCGAGCCCCAGGTGATGAGCCTGGGCAACGGTGCCAGCGCCGACGATTGCCTGGTCTGGGACGAGAAGACGAACAGCCCGACGGCGGCGTTTCTCGCCGCGCAGCTGTTGCCGCCGCAGTTCCCCACTCCGATCGGAGTGTTCCGCGCCGTCGACAAACCGAATTTCGAGACCGCGGTGGGTGAGCAGATCGCGGCGATCCAAGCGCGTGATGGCGAAGGGAGCTTGGAAGCGTTGCTCAACACCGGCGATACGTGGACCGTTTCTTGACGCGGAAAGGTCGATCATGGCTGAGCAAATGAGCGTGAGCGTGGACGACCGAGAGGCCGAGGTCGTCGATCCTGAGAGTCCGACGCGGCCGAGCGGCCTGACCGCGCCACCGCGACGACGGGCGCGGCGTTTTGGCCGCACGTTGTGGCGGGAGTGGATCCGGCCGCTCTTGCTCATCGGTGTGGTGATGTTTTCGTTTCGCTCGGCGGTGGCCGATTGGAACGACGTCCCGACCGGCTCGATGAAACCGACCATCCTCGAAGGCGACCGGATCTTCATCAACAAGGTCGCCTACGACCTCAAATTCCCGTTCACCATGTGGCGGCTGGCGGGTTGGGCCGATCCGCATTGGGGCGACATCGTCGTCCTGCTGTCGCCCGAGGACGATCGTCGCTTGGTCAAACGGGTCGTCGGGCTGCCGGGTGACGTGGTCGAGATCCGCAACGGCTTTCTCTTCGTCAACGGCGCGCCAGCCGATTACCTCCAGCTCGATCCGTGGGTGATCGAGCAGATCGACGAAGAAGAGAAGCCGAGCTATTTCTTTGCCGCCGAGGCACTCGAGGGGCGCGAACATCCGATCATGCTCACCTTGAGCCGTTCGGGAGCGTCGTTTTTCGGTCCGTACGAAGTGCCGGACGGACAGTATTTCGTCATGGGTGACAATCGCGACAACAGTCGCGACTCACGCGGTTTCGGCCCGGTGCCACGTGACCGCATCCTCGGCCGGGCCACCGCGGTGGCCCTGTCGGTCGATCCCAGTCACTATTACTTTCCGCGTTGGGATCGCTTCTTCAGCCGGCTCAGGGCAGACGGCTG
>JBCDBH010000013.1:0-36913 GCA_039184055.1 Acidobacteriota bacterium | reverse complement strand
GCCAGCGTGGTCTTGATTCCTCGGTTTTGGCCATTCGGCTCATGATCGAACGCCGACCTCTGGAACCAGCGGTCCGCGCCTTGTTGGAAGCCTTCTTCGACGCCGACTTGGGGGCGATGCGATTGATTCCGGGTGTGTTGGGTACTGGCGTCACCACGGTGGCGGGAGCGAGTGGCCTGACCCTCGGTGAATGGGTGTTTCTCGCGCCGTCGTGCGCCGCGCCGACCTGGCTTCGCCATCCCGCCGGGATCGAGCTCCTGGCCCATGAAGCCGTGCACGTTTTGCAGTTTCGCGAACGGGGCATGGTGCCGTTTCTCACCGGCTACGTGGGCATGTACGCACGCGCCCGGTTCACCGGTAAACGGCATCATTCGGCATACGTACAATTGACCGAGGAGCGGGTCGCGTTCGCGGTTCAGGCGCGCATCCGATCGCTCATGCACGCCGTTCCCACGCTGCCCGAGGTGATCGCCGGTGGCGGGGTGCTCGACGCCGGGCTCCTGGCGCGTGTCAGCGCGGCGCGTGGCCGACTCGGGCGCGACGGCTGGAGTCGTCTCTGAGCGCGGTCGATATACTGTACGACCGAGTGGCTCGGCTCGACTCGGCCGGCGTGCACTCTTCCCCGATTGCCATCACGTTGCTATTCCGAGGACGAACGCCATGAAGATCATCTCGATCGCGTCTTTACTCTTGCTTTCGGTCACCGCGCTGGGTGCCGAGACCACGCCCGCCGAACCCACGCTACGCCCCTTGTTGTTCAGCGTCACCGCGTCTGACGGCACGACCACGCGTTTCGCCGTCGACGAGGGCGAGACCGCCACGTATCAACACGCCGAGGTCGGCATTCTCTATCTGCGTCCGACCCTCGACGCCGAAGGCGTGGTGACCCTGTCGTTCGACCAAGGCGAAGAAGGCGTCGCCGCGTCGTTCGCGCTCGAGCTCGGCGTGCCGACGCGCACGACGATCTCCGACCGTGCCCTGACCTTCGAGCTCATCGAGGTCGGTCAGCCCGGTGAGCGCTTGATCGACCCGGCCATGGCGCTGGTCGACGTCGTGTTGAGCGACGGCCGCGAGCTCGAGGTGACGGCGAAAGAAGGAGCACGCGCCGAGGTGGCGGGCTCGGAACGTGGGATCCGGCTCGGCTTCGAAGCGGCTCGGGGCGCCGACGGGTCGGTATCGGTGACCGTCACCCGTCTGATCGACGGCGGCTGGCAGGCGATTACCGCTTTGTCACCGGGTGAGGATCACGAGATCGCCATCAGCCGATCGGCGAAACCGATCAAGGTTTCGGTGCGTCCATAGTCGAGGCTCTGACCGCGCGAGACGCGAATGCCAGGCGACGCGCGTGACTCGCGGCTTGCAGCGCGGGTGTCGACCCGACCGAGTGGCCGGCACCCCACGCCACCTGGAGCAAAACCGGGTTGTCGCAGCCTTGCGCCGCCTGCAGCGCGGCGGTGAACTTATAGGCGTGTGAAGGTGCGATGGTCTGGTCGCGTTCACCCGCGATGATCATCGTGGCGGGATAGCACGTACCCTGTTGCAGGTTGTGGTAGGGCGAGTAGGCATGGAGCGCGCGTAGCTCCTGCTCGTTTTCTGGTGAGCCCCACTCCTGGACCCACCGGCTTCCACCCTGGAGCGTGGCGAACCGCACCATGTCGAATGCCGGTACCTCGATGAGCGCGGCGGCGAAGAGCTCGGGGCGTTGCACGATCGCCGCACCGACCAAGGGTCCGCTGGCGCTACCACCGTTGGCCACCAGGGTGTCGGCATGGGATAGCTGTTCTTTGACGAGCGCCGCGGCGGCGGCGAGATAGTCGTCGATCGCGGTCTGTTTCTGCTCTCGAATTCCCGCCTGATACCAGGTGGCGCCAAATTCGCCACCCCCACGAATATTCGCCAAGGCGTAGATGCCGCCTTGTTCCAGCCACGGGATGAGCTCGGGCTGGTACCAGGGGACGGCCGCCCAGGCGAAGGCACCATAGCCGTAGAGAATGGTCGGATGCGGACCCGCGTCGAGATCGAGATCGACGTGGTGCGCGATGAACATCGGGATGCGGGTGCCGTCGAGACCGTCGTAGAAGATCTGTCGGGTGACGAAGTCTTCAGGGTGAAAATCGGCATTGTGCGCGACCACCGGGGTGAGCTGGCCAGTGGCCGCGTCGAGACGAAACGTGGTGCCGGCGTCGTTCAAGCCGCTGAGTGAGACCCAGCTCGACTCGTCGTCGCTGTCGCGAATCGAGGTCCAGGTGATTCTGGGCAGATCGACCATGCGCTCGAAGGTGCCATCGATGCGATACGTGCGCAGCGTCGGCTTGGCGGCTTCGGTCGCCAGCACGACCAGGTGCCGACGGGTCGCGACGACGCTCGAGATCGCGAACGCGCCTTCGGCGATGATTTCGTCGATCGAAGCCGTGGCGCCTCGGGTCAGCGTGACGACGCGTTGTTTGGGGGCGTCATGGTCGGTAAGGAGGAAGAAGGTCTCGCCGCGGGCGTCGATCAGCCGCCACGCCGCCTCGTGGTGGGTGAGTGGAGCGAACGCGCCTTGTTCGAACGCTCGCTCAGCGTCGAGATCATGAATCAGCAGCCGGTTGGTGGCGCTCGAGCCTCGGACTTCGCTGAGGCTCAACCAGCGTTGATCGACGATACGGAGCGGGCGCAGGCTCCAGTCTTCGCCCTCTTTGCGATAAAGAGTCGGATCTTCGGCTTGATTCGTGCCGAGACGGTGGAAGCGGACCGTGGGCGCACCGGGTGCTCCAGTCCGACCGTCCGTGGGGGGCTCGCCGGGCTCGTCGAGGAAATACTCGTAGAAGAAGCCACGACCGTCGGGAGCCCAGACGAGATTCCCGGTACCGCCATAGAGTCCGGTGAGAACGTCGCTGGCATCCCGGCCCGATTCGACGTTGCGAATCCGCCAGGTGCCCCATGGTGAGCCCAGCGGTGCGATGCCGTACGCGACGTGCTCGCCATCGGGACTCGGTAGCCAGCCGACGATCGTCTGGGGCTCTTGGATCGCCGTCGCCGTGGCTGGTGTCATCGGCGCCTCGATCAGGATGCGTGCCGGCTGGTCATCCGATTCGACCATGACCACGGGGAGTCGGTCGCCACCGCGTCGCACGAAGGTGAAGAGCTGCTCGCCACGGCGATACGGGCGACTCGGTCGGTCGGCTTCGAGCAGGCGTTCGAGACGGTCGACCCAGGTGGCGTGTCGATCGAGACCTTCAGTGTATTGACGTGCCAGTTCGTCCTGGGCTCGTATCCACTGGTTGGTCGTGTCGCTATCGAGATCTTCCAGCCAGCGATAGGGATCGGCGATGGCAAGGTCGAAGTGCGTCTCGACCAGGTCGAGACGTTGCGCGACCGGGTAGTCGAGCTGCTGGCGGTTCGAGTCGTCGCCGGCCGAGCGAGGCGAAACGTGCAAGACCTCGCCGGCGACCGCGAGCCAAACGATGAAACTCGAGGCGGTGAGAATGAAGACGAGGAAATGGAGGCGATGATTCATGAGAGCTCCTCTGGTGAAGGTTGCGTACGCTTCACCTTACGGAGCGCTCAGAGCCTCGGTCATGAGCTCGGGATGAGATCGTAAACCTCTGAAAAATAAAAACTTGATCGATGATCTGAGACCGCTCAGCTGCGTCGGATCGGGACGTTCGTCGAGGTGCTGGCGGTGACCGGGTACGATGATGACCATGGAGAGTGGAGACCGTTACCGCTTTGGCCTCTACGAGCTGGATCTCGCCTCTCACGAGCTCCGAAGACGTGGCCGTCGGCTCGAGATCACCCCGCAAGCGATGACGGCTTTGTGCGTGCTGGTCGAGCATGCGGGTGCCGTGGTGGATCGCGACACCTTCAAGCAACGGTTGTGGGGCGAAGGCACCCACGTCGAATTCGACCAGGGTCTCAACTCGATCATTCGCCAGGTCCGGCAGGCTCTCGATGATCGAGCCGAGAATCCTCGCTTTATCGACACCGTGCCACGACGGGGCTATCGATTCATCGCGCCGCTCGAGCGCATCCTCCCGGATCGCGAGCCCCTTGCGACCCGCGAGTCTGAGACCAGGGTACCGCCCGAGATCCACGAGGAACCGAGCCCGACCGCCGTATCGAGACCGGCCGCCGTGCTGGCGGTGGTGACGAGGCGATGGCGATGGTGGGTCGGCGCTGCGTTGATCGTCTTCGCGGTGACCATGATCGCAGGACCACGTGGCGAGGCTCCGCGGTCGGCGCCACCCACCCTCGCGGTGCTGCCGTTCAGCGATCTCAGCGCGGGTACGGTCGAAGCGGCGTATGTCGCCGATGGTTTGACCACGGAGCTGATCTCCCAATTGGCTCGACTGGCGCCGACTCGTTTGGCGGTGATCGCCGTGGGTTCGGCGCGCGCGGCCGAGACCGACGCCTACGATTCCGATGCCGACGACCCGGTGCAACAAGGACATCGGCTCGGCGCCACCTGGGTGTTGGATGGTCGGGTGCACACTAACGCGACGCGCGTCCGGGTCATCGCGACGCTGTACCATCCGGTCGATGCCGCCCGAGCGGGGCAGGTCGTATGGTCCGAATCCTGGGATCGTCGACGTGGAGATCTTGCCGAGATCCAGCGCGAGCTGGCCGGGCGGGTCGTCGAAGCGTTGGCTCTCGAGCTGCTACCGAGCGAGAGATTCGGTGCCGCGACCGTCGACGCCGAGGCGTGGGACGCTTATCTTCGTGGCCGCTACTTCTTGGCGCGATACGACGCTGACGGCTATCGTGCCGCGCGTCGAGCGTTCGATGAAGCACTCGAGATCACGCCCGATTTCGCGGCCGCGCACGCCGGAATCGCCGAGGCGTGGGTGTTGTCGGCGTGGGCGGACGTACCCGTGGTCGAGGCGATGGCGGCGGCCCGTGTGGCGGTGAGGCGGGCGCTCGAAATCGAACCGGATCATGCTCTGGCGCACCGGGTCGAGGGGATCGTCCGGCTCTACCACGATTGGGATCCCCGGTCGGCGCAAAAGGCGTTCGAGCGAGCCTTGATGGCGGCGCCGGGCGATGCCGAATCACACCATTGGACGGCGGGAGCGTTCTCCGCCGCCGGGGCTCACGACCGTGCCATCGAGCACGATGATCTCGCCCGTCGGCTCGATCCTCTCTCGCTGACCGTGCGCTCGGATCGCTGTTGGTATCTCTTCTTCGCGCGGCGGCTCGACGAGGCGGCGGCGGCGTGCGAGGACACGCTCGAGCTCGAGCCCGATCATCGCTTCGCCTTACGTGGCAAGCTCGAGATCGCCCAGCGACGGGGTGATCGAGCCGCGGGGGTGGCGGCGGCGACCCGACTGCTCGCCACGGACCGTTCGCCATTCGATCGTGATCAACCGATGCTCGAACGTTTTCGTGAGCGTGATCATGCCTGGCGCTTGGCCGAGGCCGAAGACGGTCGTGGTGACGCGATCAGCGCCGCGATGACGTTGGCCGCGGTGGGTGAGGTCGACCTGGCGCTCGATTGGCTGGAACGCGCGGTGGACCAGCGGGATCCGTGGTGTGTGTTCATCGACGTCGATCCGCGTCTCGACCCGCTGCGACATCACGATCGGTTCAGTCGCGTGCGGGCCCGGATCTTTGCCGGCGGTGAGCTTCCTGACTGACGAGTAGAAGACGGGAAATAGAAAACGGGCGCTCCGAAGAGCGCCCGTTCATCGTTCACAGGATCGGATCGAGATCAGCCGCGACGGCGGATGAACACGAAGGCCGAGCCGGTGAGGAGCAGGACGAGCAGACCGAGGCCGATTTCGGAGAGAGTCGGGATCTCGAGGATGCCTTCCTGGACGAAGGCCACCGAGGCGTTGTTGCCGGTGTCGGTGTCGTCGAGGTCGCCGGTGATCGTGTAGTCGAAGTTCCACGGACCACCGCCGGTGACATCGTAGGTCACCGTGCAGCCGGCGCTACCACCGGCGGCGAGCGCGCCGATGCCCCAGGTCCACACACCGGCCATGTCGGCGCCACCGCAGGTGTCGCTGTTGTAGGCCGTGCCCATCGGCACCGGGCCTTCGACGACCGCGTTGGTCTCGTCGTCCGGACCGGCGTTCGAGGCGTTGACGTCACAGGTGATGGTCGAGCCGGTGAGCGTGCAGGTCGCGTCGACCGACAGATCGGCTTCGCCACCGAGAACCGCGCCACGGCAGATGAACGGCATACCGAGGTTGGTGGCGGTGCCACCGTCCGCGAAGGGCTGCCAGGCGCCGGCGAAGAATTGCAGGCCGTCACCCGTGGTGTTCTGACCCGGGATGGTGACCGGCGGCATCCAGGGGCCGCTGAAGGATCCTGAGCCGGTCGGGCTCCAGTCGAGCCAGTAGGTGCCGGCGGCCAGCGTGGTGCCGACGGTCACGGTGTTGACGAAGATGGCGCGCAGGTTGTCACCCGGGGTGTTCTCGGCGACGCGATAGATGTTGGTGAAACCGGTGGTCGACAGACGGTCGGTGGTGAGGTCGCCGAAGATGACCGAGCCACCGCCGCTCGGGTCGCCGTCCCAAATCTGCAGGTTGACGGCCGCGGTGGTCGAAGTCGGCGGAGCACCGGTTTGGTAGTTGAAGAAATCGCACTCGTCGATCTGCCATTCTTCACCGTCGGGGACGGTGAAGTCGTCGGCCATGCGGTTGCCGGTCGAGCCGGGGCCCTGGATGGCGCCACCGAGGGTGGTCATGCCGAGGGTGACGTTTTCCAGGACGCTTTCGTCAGCGCCACCGAAGCCAGTGCCGACGCTGGTGAGCACCGGCCCGTTGTCGAACAAGACGGTACCTTCCGGCGTCGGAGCCGGGGTCACGGGGCCGGCGGCGATCTGGCCGGTCTGGGCGGTGGTGACGTCTTCCGTGGGCTGGCCGAAGGCCGGCAGCGCGAGCAGCGCCATGGCCAGCAAAATGAGAAGCGGGTTACGCATTCGAAATTCCTCCTTGTCGATTCACTCAAATCTTTCGCGGTTCGAGTCGGTGACCGAGGTGGCGTGCCACCGACGAAAGTCACCACGTGATCCTCTCCATTCCGGATACGCCATGATAATGACTACTGCCGTGGATGCCAAGGTCGAAGGGGCGATTGCTCATCTTCGCTGGCACTTTGGTACGCTCGATCGGCTTTTCGGCATGCTTACTCGTGTACCGAGGTGTGGATTTGGAGGAGGATCATGACCGCGACTACGGCTCCACTCGACGATCCTTGTCTATCTCGACCGAACATCCCCGATTGCCCACGCGTCAAGGGCCGATGGGTCTTGGCGGCGACCGTGCTCGGCTCCGCCATGGCGATGATCGACGGCACGGCGGTATCCGTTGCGTTGCCGGTCATGCAGGCCGAGCTCGTCGCCACGGTCGCCGAGATGCAGTGGGTGGTCGAGTCGTACGCCTTGTTGCTCGCCGCTTTGCTGCTCGTCGGTGGGGCGTTGGGAGATCGCTACGGTCGTCGACGGGTGTTCTTGATCGGCGTCGCGACCTTCGCCATGGCGTCGGCGGTATGTGGGGTGGCGCCGACCGTCGACGTGTTGATCTGGGCGCGCGCCGCCCAGGGCGCGGCGGGCGCGCTGCTGCTACCCGGTAGTTTGGCGATCATCGGCGCGACGTTCAGCGATCGACAGCGTGGCACGGCGATCGGAACGTGGTCCGCCTTCACCGCGATTACCGCGGCGGTCGGACCGGTGCTCGGTGGTTGGTTGGCCGAGTCCTGGTCGTGGCGATGGATCTTCTACCTCAACATCCCGGTGGCGGTCATGGTGATCGTGATCAGCCTGCGTTTCGTCGACGAGAGCCGTGACGAGTCCGCGCAGGGCAAGCCGATCGACCTGTGGGGCGCGTTGTTGGTGACCGTCGGTCTGGGTGCGTTCGTCTTCGGGCTCATCGAAGCACCGCTACGGGGTTGGAACGACCTCTTCGTCGTCGTGTCGTTGATCGTCGGCATCGCCGGTTTTTTTGCCTTTCTTATTGTCGAATCACGTTTGGCCGTACCGATGATGCCGCTCGGCATGTTTCGCTCTCGTACGTTTTCGGCGGTCAATCTGCTCACGTTGCTGCTCTATGCGGCGCTCGGCGGGGTCTTTTTCTTTCTGCCGTTCAACCTCGTCCAGGTACAGGAGTGGCGGCCGACCGTGGCGGGCATGGCGCTCTTGCCCATGGTCTTGTCACTGTCGTTGCTCTCGCGGTGGTCGGGTGGTTTGGTCGATCGTTTTGGCGCTCGCTTGCCGCTCACGATCGGACCGACGATCGCGGCCGCGGGTTTCGCGCTCTTGATGCGGCCTGGGCTCGACTCGAACTACTGGACGGATTGGTTCCCCGGCGTGTTGGTGCTGGGTTTGGGCATGGCGATCTGTGTCGCACCGCTCACGACCACCGTGATGAATGCGGTCGACGACCGTCATGTCGGTCTCGCCTCGGGGGTCAACAACGCGATTTCCCGCACCGCCAGTCTGCTCGCCATCGCGGCGCTCGGTGTCGTCCTGACGGTCGGCTTCGATCGCGTCCTGGACGAGCGCTTGGTGACGCTGTCCCTCGACTCCACGACGTTGGCCGCCGTCGATGCGGTGCGCGCCGATCTCGCCGCCGCGGTCGTGCCGGATCATGTTCCCGCGCCGACCCGTGAGGCGATCGATGCGGCGATCGACCATGCTTATATCGCCGGCTTCCGTCGGATCATGGGGGTGGCGGCGATTCTGGCTCTGCTCAGCGCGCTGGTCGGCTGGTTCGGGGTCGACGATCACTCCTCGGAAGAGGGCTGATTGCCCAGTTACTCCAAGCCGGTGTCGGCACTTCTCCCATCTCGGTCTTGCTTCGGGCGTGACACGTCCGATCCCTGGTTCTCGTTAGTCGTTTCCGCTGCGGGTTCATACAGTCAGCGCGACGCGAGGGAAGGAATCGCTAACAATTAGGAGGGCACGAAGTGTCACTAGACCTGCACTCGGAGCTCACGCGACCGGTTTATGCGACCGGCAACGATTTCGAAGCTACCCATTCACCGCTCTATCACCCGAAATTTCTCCATGCCGCGACGCCAGCGCTACGTGCGATCTTCGCCGACGCGGGTCGGGTGACGCCGCCGATCGAGCCACTCTTGCACCACATCGCCGAGAATCTCTTCGACGATGCGCTCAACGTCAACCAGCTCAAGCGTGCGTGCGGGGTCCGCAACAACTCCATGATGACCGTCTTTCGTTACGAGGTCGGCGAGACTCCGGCGCGCTATATCGAGCGTCACCGGATCGAAACCGCCGCTCGTCTGATCGACACCACGCAGGTGCCGGTGTCGGTGATCGCCGACATGGTCGGATACGCCGACTACTCGACGTTCGCGCGCGCCTTTCGTCGGCGTTATGAAATCGCGCCGACCTATTACCGCGAGCGCCAGCGTCAAGCGACGACGGACACAACGTCGCAGCAGTGAGATTGCACGGTCGATCTTGGACAATCGACCGTGTATGCAGTGAGATGGAACGGTCGATCCGGTGGGGAAGCCGGATCGACCGTTTCATTTTTGGTATGAGGAGAGAAGGCGTTCTCGCGGATCAAACGCCTTCTTGGATGTCGATCGCCTTCATGGACGAACGCCGTCAGTCTCGTTTCGATAGCGGCCGATATCGTGGTGGCTCGGGCGCGACACGCTCGAGATCGACCACGGGTATATCGATGTCGTCGGTCGAGTCGAGATAAGCGCCCCACCACGAGTCGCCATGGGCGCGAAACGCTGTTTCGACATGCTGGCGATAGGTCGTGGTGACCCGTGCCTGGCCGGTGGCGCGGGCGGAATGACAGCGCTCGATCGCCGCCGGTAACGCCACGGCACCGAACACGGCACCGGGGAGACGCGTGTCGAGCCAGCGGCTGATCTCGGCCATGACGTACGTGCTTTCGCGACGCCGGATCATCCGTAGCTGGCTCCTGTCGACCTGGAAGGCGACACCGTTGACCCGTGAGCTCGATTGTCGTTCGATATTGAGAAAGGTGACCATGACAGGCGGCCGCTCACCGCTGCGTGGATCCCGATAGTGACCGGAGCCAGGTACATCACGAGAGTTATCGCGAGCGACGTTCCAACGTCGTCGCCAGCCCTCGAGATGACAATGGACGAACTCGCCGTGGCGAAACGGCGGTCGTCCGAGATATCTGGCCAACGCACCGAGGTCGGTAAGGGAGCCGTAGCCGAATACCCAGGCGCGTGATGAGGTCCCGTTCGGAGCCTTCAGCGGATGATTGGCGGAAGTGGACGTGGAAGAAGAACCGTGGTGTCCAATCATCACGTCTGAACTGTGTCATAGCCGCGAAGTCTCTTCAAGGATCGAAGCTCTGGCAACGACAGGATTTACCTCGATCAAACGACCTGAAACAGGCGGATTGACGAGCGATTGACCAGTCTCTGATAGACAGGCGCGCCGCGCGACACTATGCTGTGGGCATGGCACAGGGAACCTTCGATCAGCAATTGAATCGCATGCCGCAGCCACCCAGCGTGCCTCCACGATTGGTCGGTTTGGCGGCGATCGTTTTTTTCGTCTTGATCACCTTTTCTACGGCCTTCTACCAAGTCGAGCCGGAGGAAGTCGGGGTGGTCGTGCGTCTCGGCGAATTCATCGACACGTCGGAGCCGGGCCTCCACTTCAAGATTCCGTTCGGTGTCGATCAGGTGTACAAAGTTCAGGTCGAGCGGCAGCTCAACCAAGAATTCGGCTTTCGCACCAAACGCGCCGATGTCCGGAGTGAGTTCACCGAAGTGCCCGAAGAAGCGAGCATGTTGACCGGTGATCTCAATGCGGCGGTGGTCGAATGGGTGGTCCAATATCGCATCATCGATCCGTACAACTACCTGTTCCGCGTGCGTAACGTCGAGGAGACGTTCCGCGATGTCGCCGAGGCGGTGATGCGCGAGGTGGTCGGTGATCGCACGGTCAACGAGGTCATCACCGTCGGCCGTCAAGACGTCGCCGCGACCGCGTTGGCCAGCATGCAGGTGTTGTGTGATCAATACGAGATGGGCGTGGTGATCGAGCAGGTGGTGTTGCAGGACGTCACGCCGCCCGATCGGGTCAAACCGGCGTTCAACGAGGTCAATCAGGCGCAACAAGAACGTGAGCGACTGATCAACGAGGCGCAATCGGAGTACAACAAAGTCGTGCCTCGCGCGCGTGGTGAAGCCGAGCAGACGGTGCTCGCCGCCGAAGGTTACGCCCTCGATCGCGTCAATCGCGCCAAGGGTGAAGCGTCCCGTTTTCGCTCGATTTTCGACGCCTATCAGACCGCGCCCGAGGTGACCCGGAAACGGCTTTATCTCGAGACGCTCGACGAGGTCGTGCCGGCCGCCGGCGAGGTGGTGATCGTCGACGAGAGCGTACGCTCGTTCCTGCCCTTGCTCAATTTGAATTCGGGTGGGCGTGGCCCGGTTGCGCCGCGCACCGACGGAGGATCGCAATGATGGTCCGTGTGTTCGGCCTTCTTTTCTTGATCATCGCCCTCGCCGCCGTGTCGGCGTCGGTCTTCGTCGTCAACGAATACGAACAGATCGTCGTGACGCGGTTCGGTAAGGTGGTCGACCGCAACCCGTCGCCCGAGCAAGAGGCGGTGCTCGAGCCCGGGCTCAATTTCAAGGTGCCGTTCGTCGATCAGGTCAACCGTTTCGAAAAGCGCTTTCTCGAATGGGACGGCAAGGTGACCCAGGTGCCGACCAAGGAGAAGCGGTTCATCCTGGTCGATACCTATGCGCGCTGGCGGATCAGTGACGCGGTGCTCTTCTACAAGCGTCTCAAGGACGAGCGTGGGGCCCAGCGTCGTCTCGACGGCATTCTCGACGGTGAGACCCGTGACTCGATCGCGCGTCACGATCTGGTCGAGCTGGTGCGTACCTCCAACCGCAAGCCGCAATACGACGAAGCACAGCTCGCCGAAGAGGAAACCACCGAGCTCGAGCCGATTCAAATCGGCCGTGACGCGATTCGCGACGAGATTCTCCGCAACGCGCAATTGCGGGTCGCCGACCTCGGAATCGAGATCCTCGATGTGCAGTTCAAGCGCATCAACTATGTCCGCGAGGTGCAGGAGACGGTCTTCGATCGCATGATCGCCGAGCGGCGACGGATCGCCGATCGCTTTCGTTCCGAAGGTGAGGGTGAGGCGTCGCGGATTCGCGGTGACAAGGAGCGTGAGCTGAAGAGCATCAGCTCCGACGCGTTTCGTCGTGCCCAGGAGATCATCGGTCTCGCCGATGCCGAGGCGACGACCATCTATGCCGAGGCGTACGATCAATCGTCGGCGTCGCGTGATCTCTACGCTTTTCTCAAGAGCCTCGAGACCTACCGTCAGACGGTGAGCGACGACACGGTCATGGTGCTGTCCACCGACAGTGAGCTCTATGGCTATCTACGGTCGAGCCGCGGTCAATAGCATGGGTCGGCGTGGGGAGTAGATCCATCGTGCGGCGAGGGTAACGGATGCTCGAACGGGCGGTGAGCTTTCTCGGCCTGCTGGCGCTCCTCGCGATCGCCTGGGCGTTTTCCAAACACCGGCACGCCGTGCGTCCACGAACGGTGATCTGGGGCATGAGCCTGCAGCTGCTCTTCGCCCTGATCATCCTCGGTGGGCCTGAAGTCTCGCGCGCCGGTTTCTTCATTCTCGTCTTTTTGGTCGTGCTCTATTTCGCCGACGCTTCGTGGTGGCCGGCGACGGGCCCTGGTGAGTCATCCTGGCGTCGTCTGGCGCTGGTCGTGGCGAGCACTCTCGTCGGATGTGGCGTCGTCATCGCGGCGGCCTACGCCACGACTCCGGTGGGCGTGGCGCCCGTGGTGCTCGGGATCGCCGTCATCGTCTGGCTGACCGGTGTGGCGCTCGGTCGGGCACAGGTGGCGCGGGGCGGGGTCGCGGCGACCGCACTGGTCGGTTTCGGCGTGCTGTGGGCCAAGGGGATCGGTGGACGCGAGCTCTTCCAGAATTTGGCCGCCGGGGTGAGCGACTTTCTCGGCTTGGCCAACGCCGGCGCGGTGTTCATGTTCGGCAATCTCGCCGATCCGGCTCATTTCGAGTCGAACGACGCCATGTGGCCGGGTTTTGGCTTTCAATTCGCCTTTACGGTCCTGCCGACGATCATCTTCTTCTCCGCCTTCATGGCGGTGCTCTACCAGCTCGGCATCGTCCAGGTGGTGGTCGCGGCCATGGCGCGCTTCATGCGCTGGTCGCTCGGTACCAGCGGTTCCGAAACGCTGTCGTGCTCGGCCAATGTCTTTGTCGGTCAGACCGAAGCACCGTTTTTGATCAAGCCGTTTCTGAACCAGATGACCCTCTCCGAGCTCCACGCCGTGATGGTCGGTGGCTTCGCCACCATCGCCGGTGGCGTGTTGGCGGGCTATATCGGTATGGGAGTCGACGCAGGGCATCTGATCGCGGCCAGCGTGATGTCGGCGCCGGCCGCCTTGGTGATCGCCAAATTGCTCTACCCCGAGACCGAGCCGTCGCACACCGCGGGCGAAGTCGAGATGCCACCCGGCGAGACCGCCGACAATGTCGTCGGCGCGGCGGCCAAAGGCACCGAGGATGGTCTCAAGCTGGCTCTCAACGTCGGCGCCATGCTGATCGCGTTCATCGCGCTGATCGCGGTCGTCGACGTTCTGTTCGCGTTCGCCGATCGCTGGATCGATGGTGCCCTCTTGGGTGGCGCCTTGCTCGCCGAAGGCGGTCACGCCGGGATCGTGCCGCATAGCCTCCAGGCGTTCTTCGGCTGGGTGCTCCGACCTCTGGCGTGGATCATGGGGGTGCCATGGCACGACGCCGATCTGATCGGCTATTTGCTCGGTGTGAAGCTGGCGGCGAGCGAATTCGTCGCCTACGGCTTGTTGGCGGTCTATATCGAACAGGGTCAGCTCGAGCCGCGATCGGCGATCATCGGAACGTATGCGCTGTGCGGCTTCGCCAACTTCGCCTCGATCGGCATCCAGATCGGTGGCATCGGTGCCCTCGCTCCCGCGCGACGCGCCGATCTCGCCAAGGTCGCCGTGCGGGCGATGTTCGGTGGCGCGCTGGCGTCCTTCACCACGGCCACGGTGGCGGGAATTCTTCTCTGAGTCGACGAGGCGTCCGATGCGAGTGATGAGATTCTTCGCGCTATGTCTGGCGTGGGCATGGATGACCGTCGTGTCGACGGTTCCAGCGCTCTCGGAAGCACCGAACGACACGTTTTCGACCCGGGTCAACGACGGCGTGCGAGCGGCCAAGAACGTCGCGCGTGAGGTCGGTGTCCATGTGGTGGCGGTCGACAGCGCGCAAACCGCCTACAGCTATCGCGCCGATACGCGCCACATCATCGCTTCGAACACCAAATTGCTGACCAGCGCCGCGGCGCTCGATCGACTCGGTCCGGGCTTTTTCTTCGAGACGCAAATCCTGGCCGAAGGTCGAATGGTCGACGGTCGGCTCGATGGCGATCTGGCGGTGGTCGGTAGTGGCGACCCGACCTTTTCCGGTCGCCGCTGGCTCGACGATCCGCTCAATGTCTTTCGTGATTGGGCCCGAAAGCTCCGTGCCAAAGGGCTACGCGTGGTGAGCGGTGATTTGGTGCTCGATCACGGAGTGTTCGACGACGAGCTCGTGCATCCAGACTGGCCGACAAACCAGCTCGACCGCTGGTACGAAGCTCCGGTCGACGCGTTGTCGTTCAGCGACAACTGTATTTTGGTGCGTGTCCGCCCGACACGAACCGGGCGCGCGGCCACCGTCGAGCTGGTGCCTGAAGTTCCGGGTTTTCGGGTCGAAGGTCAGGTCGAGACGGTGGCGCGTGGTCGTGGCCAGCGCTTTGTGCGGATCGGCAGGAGCGCACCGGGTGTGTTGACGGTGGGCGGTCAGATTCCAATCGGTGACCCACCGTCCGAGAAATGGGTCGCCGTCTATGAGCCCGTGGAGTACTTCGGTCGCGCTCTGGTCGATGTTCTGGCGAGCGAAGGCCTGGTGATCGAAGGCGAGCTGAAGCCGGTGCGTTCCTTGCCCCATGCGGCCTGGCGTCGAGTGTTGATCGAGCGCACCGATCTGGTCACCGTGCTCGAGGTGGTCAACCGCCGCAGTCAGAATTTCTATGCCGAAGCGGTTCTCAAAGGCCTCGCCGCCGCCTTGTGTCGTCGTGGGACGTGGGCCGAGGGTTTGGGCATCGTCAGCGATTTTCTCGACGGTATCGGTATGTCGAACGGCTGGCGGATGTCCGATGGCTCCGGGATGAGTCGTAACAACCTCTTTACCCCACGTCAGCTCACCCATCTTCTCGAGGTCATGTACCGCCATCCTCACGGCCGCGTGTTCATGCGTACCCTGGCGGCGAGCGGAGTCGAAGATCAAAGCCTCGAGAAACGGCTCAATGAACCACCGTACCTCGGCAACGTGCTCGCCAAAACGGGTACCTTGTCCGGGGTTTCGACGCTTTCCGGTTACGCCAAAGCGCGCTCCGGCCGTCTCTATGCTTTCTCGATCCTGACCAACAAAAGTCGCAGCGCCTGGCGTTCACGTCGCGCGCAGGATCAGATCGTCCGCGCGATCATCGATCACGGTTGACGGGTCGCTGGTGGCTCCGACGGGAGCGTGGTGAATCCTTCGATCTCAATGGATTGATCAGCAATGGCGATGTGATTGGTTTTCCACGGATACGCGTCGGCGAAACGTGACAGACCCACGGCCCATTTCGTGTCCGATGAGCTCTCGTCTGGCGCGGCGAAGAGGAATAGGAAGCCTCCTGATTGCAAGAGCTGCCTGAGAATCTCGAGGTCGTTGACACCCCGGCAAGCTGGCGATGCCAGAACCGCGTGTTCGATATCTTCTTTTGATTCCATATAGTTGCGAAGCCGGACAAGAATCACGACTCGAGTGGTGTCCCGATGGAGCTGGCTGCCCAATGAGGTCAACGTCGCTGTGGGAGTCCTGGCATCGAATGGTGGAAGATGCCGTCGAACCGTTTCGCTCGGGCTGAGTTCGGCAGCGATGTCTGAGGCAAGTTCCAGTATCTCCGGTTGCTCGTCAGGCTCGCTCCATTGTTCGGTTTGCCATCTCCGCTTGAAAATGATGCTCTTTCCGCACGGGGTTTCGAGGAACCACCAGAATGGAAGCTGGAAGAACTTTGGAAAGATCTGGATACCAGCGATCAGATGACGGCTTCGAATCGCACCGATGAAGAATAGGAAGATCAGGAGAAAGAAGAGTACGAGCAAGCCGAGTATGAATTGAAAGAACTGTACGACACGGAGACTCAAGACGTGAATCGTTTGCTCGTCCGTGGCATTGCCGAATTCGTCACGAACACGGTAGTGAACACGGCTATAGGGCCCAGCTAATGGGTAGTCGATGGTCGACCATTCACTGTATTGGTCGAGGTTGGATTCTCGTTGGGCAAACCTTTTGTGGTTGGAGTGCATCGCGACGAAGAAGCGTGGCTCGGCAACGGAATCGGCGTCACGGTAGCGCACACGGTCGATGGTCAGACTGCCTGAGAGGCGCACATGGGTACCGAAGATCTTGACGGTCGACAGTGCGATCTCGATTGTTCCGTCTGGCGACAGCTCGTAGGCACCATCTGACGTGGCCAGCCACGTGCCACGCTCCGTCGGCACGATTTGTAGAACGGCGATCGCATGGTCTTTGCGAGGCTGTAACTCGATGAGCTCCTGATCCGACAGTAGATACGCGCGTTCGGAGGTTCCCACAACAAGACCTTGGTCGACCGGTGCGAGGGATTCGAAAGCCTTATCTCGAGCGAATGCGCCCGGATTGTCAGCGCGGTAGATCGGACGTGCGTCGTCGTTCACCATGCGGAAAAGCGTGGCGGATGTCACCAACCATGTGGCGGTGGGAGTTGTGACCACATCTCGTATGGTCGATTGTGTTCCGAGTTGTTCAACGCTGCCTGATTGCAAATCGAGGCGAAAAGCCGGGCCGATCTCGGCAGGTTCAGGAGTTGAGAAATTCGTCGACACCAGGATCGCGATCGAGTGTTCGTCGAGCCTGCGAAAGCCGCGGACCCAATATTTCTGGCCCGTGAAGATCGGGTGCCGAGTGAGGTTTTGGAGATCGAGCCTGTATCCGTTTCCCTTGGTGCCAATGAGGATCTCGCCATCGAGAACGAGCAGACTCTCGGTCCGTTCCGCAATGATTGGCTCACATGGCGTCGCGGTGGGGCAATCGAGCAACCGTGGTGCTTCATTGGCTTGCTCGGCGCGAAAAACACCTTGGTCGGTACCGATCCAAAGCCATCGTCCATCGAAGGCCAGAGCGAGAATCTCGCTCGAACCGAAGGCCTCCTCCAGTACGGGTCGGGCAGTCGAAACACCATCGAATCGGAACAGGCCACAGGCGCTGCCGATGAAGGTCTGATCCCACGCGGCGGCCACGACCGTTGTCGTGCTCTCGGGACACGTGCCATCGGAACTGAGCGTGACTCGATACCCGATGTCGTTCGAGGTCGATGGAGGAGTCGGTTCGAGGATTTCGAACCGGTAAGCGGTATCGCTCAGTCCGGTGAACCAGATCGTGTCGTCGACTCGAACCACACGCGTGGTCTGCGTGGTCGGCTCGCCATGACGGAAAAGAAGCTGAGCTGATGCTGGACTCGAAGCTAGAACGAGTCCGAGGATGATCGAAATGAAGGGGATATGCGAGCCGCTGAGGCGCTTCAGAGCCCGATTCAACGGATCGATCAGGACGATGCGCGGTGCGGCTCGCATGTTCGTTTCTCGATGACGCTATCGGCAGTGCACGGGGCGGGTGAGCTCCGAGTCGCCGGTCATCCAACGAGCCGGGAGCAACATCACGGAGCGTGCCCGTACGTAGGTTTTGTAGCGCGGTCCGTAAGCGAAGGCTCGATCACGTTCGATGAACGCCCAGAACGTGTCGCCTGGTATCACGGTGAGGTGTCGCGCTCGGGTTTCGGGTAGCGGAATCTTGTTGATCAGGGAGCCATCGGCGGGATCCAGCTGTAGAAGCTCCCAGGTGATCGGTCCGTCGTCGGTCGCGGCCTGCTTCGCCGGCAGATAGAGCGCCTCGTTCCACCCGAAGAGCCCTGTGATCGCGATGCTCTCCTCGAGCTTGCGAAGCCCGGCGATTTCTCGATCGACGTCGGCTTCTCGGGGTGTATCTTCGAAGGTTGGAAGCCGGTCGTAAGGAGCGGGCAAGGCGCGCAGGGAGATGATCTGGTCGCGGTCGAAATCCGCCTGGCCGAGGGATACCGAGACGTGTGTCTTCTCATCCTCGAGCAAGAGGAAGAACGCGTCGTCGTCGAGCGTGGCGCTGAGCGGACTGAGGAGGAGGTACCACTGGATGGCATCGCCGTAGGGGGTGAAATGCGGTTCGAGGGTCAGCTGCTCGTCTCGGTCGAAGTAGGTGAAACCACGGTGGTAGTTCTTGGTTTCCTCGCTCCGGAAATCCGCGAAGGCAAGATAGCCATCGCCGAAGGCGATCGTGTCGTAGGTGCTCAACCGGGAGTACGCGCTCGGCGTCGAGGTCAGTGGGAGGCGGTCGATCGGATCGATGCGCTCGACCTGTCGAGTCGCGTCGAGTCGGTATGCTCGCTCTAGCACCTCGTTCTTGCCGTCTTGACGCTCGACCTGCAGCTCCTCCTCGATGAACATCCCACCGTTCGGAAGCTGTTGGATCAATACAGGTACTGACCATTGCAACTGCTCGACTTCGAGCGGCGATCGAGACCGATCGATTCCTTCCCTGATCTCAGAGAGAGCGCGGACCGCTCCCCGATGCGCACCGTCGACTCGGACGGCGCGCAGGGATCCCTGAGTCGCATCGACGAGTGCGATCTCGTCGTCTAGCCAGACGGCTGCGGCTGGCCACATGATCTCTTCTTCGAGGGTGATGCGATGGCAAACCTCGGGATCGAGAGATTGGGCGGTGAGCTGAGCACAGCTGATCAGGAGGGTCGTGGTGAGGATCGTGAGAACCAGCCTGGCTGGTCTGGGCCGAGGAGTGAATCGTGTAGCGGAGCCGATCATGTGCATGCCATACCTCACAGCGAGCAGTCCATCGGAATGCCGTTGCACGGGCGATTACGCCACGCGGTTCCATCGAATCCGAAGCAGCGTGTGTGCGGCGGTTCGGCGTTGTTCAACACACAGCCTTCCGCCTGTGACAGCCCACCGATTGCGGGACCGATCAACATGCACGTGAGAAAGATGACGAATCCGATGAGGTTGAGGCGAAATTTTGTTTTCATCGTGAATACTCCTGTCTAGATATGATTGATCAAGGGTCTCTCTACTTATATCTAACTGCGGAAATCTTAAAACGGCCGTTTCCATTGGGCGAGTCATCGACTTTCAGATCGTTTGCAGCGTCTCGTACGAGCAGTCATGATTTGCTCGTGACGAGGTGTCTTTACCAAAAACGCGTAAAACTCGATCAGAAAAGGTCAGGTTTGCGATCTGCCAACAGCGAAATCGTGTGATCGAGGAGCTCCGGCCCGGCGGGTGGGCCGTGGCTGGGGATGACGATCTCGGCTTCGGGATAACGATCTTTCGCGATTCGAATCGCTTCGGGCCAATGGTCGAGATCGGCGTCGGCGGTGTTGCCGAGTGAGCCGGTGGCTCCGGGTCGTACGGCGCAACCGCCGAAGAGCACGCGTTGGTCGGGGATCCACACCATCAGGTTGTCGTCGGTATGACCGGGGCCGGGGTAGAGCACCTCGACCGAACCGAGCTGGACCGAGTCGCCGGGATCGACGAGCGTTTCGAGCGTGCGATCGGGCACCGGGGTACCGAGCGCGATCGAGAGTCCGGGGGTGTCGGGATGGGTCCAGACTTCGATACCGAGACTCTCGAGATGGTCCACACCCGCGAGACGATCGTAGTGGAAATGCGTGATGACGGCTCGCCGGATCGGTAGACCGATCGTTTCGTCGATTTGACGCAGTAGCTCGACCGTCGCCAGCTCTCCCCAGGAGGTGTCGATGAGCAACAGACCGTCACCTTCGCGGACGATCAGGCCGTTCGAAGGGAACGTCGAACCGCTCGGATAGATATAGAGAGACGCATGCAGCCAGATTCCCGGGCGTAGCTCGCGAAGGACGACATCCCCGGGAGGTTTCCGGGTGGCGGTCGGCGACTCGGCTGGCGTGCACGCACCGAGAAGATAGACCATGAGAAGCCAGCCCATGAGACGAAACAGAGCCCTCATGGGCACGGCGTGTGGCGAGGTTTGTATCGAGATGTTGCTCGGCACCGGGAATTCGATCTGGAGTGAGCGTGACGCGCCCAATCGTACGTCAATCCTCAGGTGATCGGTGGGGCGAAGCAGTCGTTTGGACATAGGACCTCTACCCCTTGACAGTCGCAAGTTGTGTTTCTGAGAATGTGATCTCTTTGCGAGATCCGATGTGCCTTCGAGTCGATTCGAGACGTACGTGTTTGCCAGACATCCGTGTGATCTTGCTTCATCCTGCTAGCTTGCGTGCTCGAATACAGTGTCGAGCATGAGTTGTTCGATCGACGCTGATCTCTCATCCCACATGGAGTAAGCCATGCTGCGTGCCAATGGAGTCACCAAACGCTACGGAACCACTGTCGCCGTCGATCGTCTCGACCTCGAGGTCGATCCCGGTGAGGTGCTCTGTCTGATCGGCGCCAATGGCGCGGGCAAGACGACGACGGTCCGGCTTTTTCTCGGGTTCACGACCGCCGACGAAGGCAGCGTCGAGGTCGATGGTGTCGATCCGGCCCGTGATCCGGTGCGGGCGCGACGTGCCGTCGCCTACATCCCGGAGAACGTCATGCTCTACGACGAGCTGACGGGTGTGGAGAACCTCGCGCTCTTCGACCGGATGAGCGGTGGCACACGGAGCGACGCGGACTATCTCGAGATTCTCGGCGTGCAGGGGCTCGAGCCCGGGCGTGCGAAGGAGCGGGTCGCCGGCTATTCGAAGGGCATGCGTCAAAAGGTGGGTTTGGGGATCGCCGCCGCACGTGAGGCGAAGGCGCTTTTGCTCGACGAACCGATGTCGGGTCTCGATCCTTCGGCCGCCAACGAGTTCGGACGTGCCATCCTCGCCGAACGCGATCGTGGCGCCGCCGTTCTTCTCACCACGCACGATCTCTTCCGCGCCAAGTCGATGGCCACGCGTATCGGCATCATGCGTGCCGGTGTGCTGGCCGAGCTGCTCGATGCCACGGCGGTCGACGCGCACGAGATCGAGCGCATCTACCTCCATCACATGCAGGCCACGGACACGGCCGAGGTGTCGACGTGATCCGTCTGGTCTTCACCCACGAGTGGACCCGTCTGCTGCGGTCGCCGCGACTGCTCGTCCTGCTCGGCATCGCGGTTGTGGGCCTGGTCGGTACCACCTGGTGGTCGGCGTCGACCGATGCGTTGCATAGTGCCGTGCATGATGCGGCGGCCGATCAAGCGCGTGCCGAGTGGCTCGGCCAAGGTGCCGCCAACCCACACGGCATGGCGCACTTCGGCGACTATGTGTTCCGACCCAACGGCCCGCTGGCGCGTTTGGATAGCGGCGTGCAGGCCACGATGGGTCGGGTGCTCCGCATCGAAGGGCATCGTCGGGGCATACCGCTGTCGACGGCGACGAGCGAGGCCGGTCCGCTGGCGCGTTTCGGCCGCTTCGATCCGGCCTTTCTGCTCCAGCATGTCGTACCGCTCATTTTGATTCTGGTCGGCGCGGGTCTCGCGTCCGACGGGCGTCAGCGTTGGATGCTCGCGCACGGGGTCTCGGGTCGTACCCTCGTGCTCGGCCGCGTTGCGTTTTTGGCGTCGCTCGCCGTGATTCTGCTGGCGATCGTCGTTTTGACCACCGTGATCGCTTCGCACGAGCCACTCGCTGATGCCGAGGTGCCGCGTCTTCTCGGATTGATCGCGACCTATCTGGTCTTCCTGCTGATCATCGCGATGCTGATCGTCGCCGTGTCGTCGCTCGCGCCTTCCTCGACCGCCGCGACCTTCGTGTTGATCGGTATGTGGATCATCGGCACGACGATCCTGCCACGCGCCACGGCGACGTTGGCGTCGACCGTCGCGCCTCTGCCCTCACGCGACGCCTTCGAGACCGAGATGCGCGAGGCGCGCTCGGCCGAGATCGACGGCCACAATCCCGAGGACCAGCGTCTGGCCGAGATGGAGGCTCAGTTGATGGAGGAGTATGGCGTGACGACACGCGAAGAGCTCCCCGTGAACTTCGATGGCATCGCCATGCAGGTCGATGAAGAGGTCGGCAACGCTGTCTGGGACGAACATTTCGGACGGCTCGAAGATCGACTTCACGCCCAGGGGAACGTGGCGCGTGGCGTATCGCTGCTGAACCCGTTCCAGAGCGTGGGCGCGGTCTCGATGACCTTCGCCGGTACCGACCTCGCTCATGACCTCGCGTTTCAGGACGCTGCCGAGGACTATCGGCGCGTGCTCGTCAAAGCGCTGAACGACGAACACGCCTATGGTGGATCGAAGACCGGTGACTGGTCTTTCAAGACCGACGCCGCGTTCTACGAAGGTCTCGAGCCGTTCGAGTATCCGGTCACGCCGATCGGCAGCGCGATGCGGTCGCGCACGGTGGAGATCTTCGGCCTCCTGCTCTGGGC
The DNA here is from genome assembly GCA_039184055.1 of Acidobacteriota bacterium. Lineage (GTDB taxonomy): Bacteria > Acidobacteriota > Thermoanaerobaculia > Multivoradales > J023 > JBCDBH01. Next base: position 14,364 of record JBCDBH010000013.1, on the reverse strand, counting down.
TACTCTCGCGGCGATCACGCTGAGCTCCGCGGGGCGTCGTCTCGAGACGGGGAGCGACGCATGATTCTGGAAGCCATTCGGCAGGAAGTCACCGGCATTCGTCGTTCGCCGGTCCGTCTCACGGCTCTGGTGGTCTTCTTTGCCGCCAGTGCGCTCGCCTTGCTCGCCGGCCAACGTTTTCTCGCCGACTGGTCGGCGAGTCTCGACGACGCTCAGACCCTGCGAGGCGAAGCGGCACAATTTGTCTTCGACTGGTTCGCGGCAGGTGTCGTCGGCCCTGAAGACCGTCCCTGGGTGGACGTCACCGAGCCCCTTTGGCAGGACTGGTACGCCGGGACGCGAATCGGTCGCGAGCCGGCTCCGCTCGCCGGAATCGCGACGGGTAGTTTGGACGACTCGCCCCGTGTCGCACGGGTCCATCGCCTGGCCAATCCCTTTCTCGAGGAAGGAACGAAGATCGAAAACCCCGAGCTCGGTCGGACCGAGGCCATCGATCTGATCTTCGTGCTCGCGGTCTTCGTGCCTCTGCTCATCGGCGTGTTGGGAATGGGATGTGGTGCCTACGAGCGCGAGAGCGGGCTCGTGCGTTTGATCGCGGTCCAGCGTGGTCGGGCGAGCTCGTGGTTTTTGGCTCGAGCCGTCGCGATCGCTGTGGTGGCGGGTATTGCGGTGCTCGTGGTGGCGCTGATCGCGATCACCATCGCGGGTGCCTTCAATGCTGAAGGTATGGGCCTCATCGCGCTCGCGTTGCTCTACACGGCATTGTGGGCCGGGTTGTTCACGGCCACGGCGGTGGCGGCGCGCAATCGTCGGGAAGCGGCGCTGGCCTACGGTGGCGTCTGGGTCTTGCTCGTCGTGCTCGCGCCTGCCCTGATGTCGGAACATGCGCTCAGCTCGACAGTCGAGGACGCGGGCCTCACGACCGCGCTCGACCAGCGTTCACAACAATACGAAGGCTACGCCGAGGATGCGACGGTGCTCGTCGAGCGTCTCTATGCCGCGCGCCCCGACCTGACATCCCTGCCCGCCGCGACGATCGAGACGCTACCAGCGGAAATCGAACGACACGTCTATGACTGGAGTCGGGTGCAAGGTTTGGTCGCCGAGGACGAGACGAAAGCCTCCGCGGAACGCCAGGCGATCGCTACGGCTGAACGGGCGATGGCGTGGTCGCCGATGGTCACTCTGACCTTGGCGATCGAACGAATCGCCGGTCGCGACCTGTATGCGGCCATGGCCTTTCGTCACGAGGTGATCGGCGCGGTAGCCGAGCGTGCCGATTGGGTGGTCGAGCAGGCGTGGCGGAACGAAGCTCTCACGCTCGAAGACTTTCAGACCCTCATCGAGGGCGCACCGACGTCGGTGCGGACGACTCCCGCCAGCGTGACGCCACACATGCTCGTGCTCCTGGCCTGGACCGCGATCGCGTGGATGGTCGGCGTGGTGCGGGTACGCCGGCGCGAAGTCGAAGTGTGATCCGACGAGCGACCCGGGGAAGGACACCGTCATCGCGATGTGACGGTGTCCCGGGTGGATCTTCCACCACCTCGTTGGCAGTTACCGCTTACAAAGGATCGTCGAACGGACAGATCGTGAAGGGGTCGCACTCCTCGCCATAGACGTAGATGTAACGCGTCGTGCTCGTCGTCGCGCCCTCGTCGTCGGTGACGGTCAGCTGAACGACGTTCGATCCGGTCGGCAGAGCGCGGGTCACCGAGGAGCTGGTGGTGGTTTGGATCGAACCGTTGAAGCTCCAGCGGTAGCTTTGAATGGATCCACCGTCGGCGTCGTAGCTGCCGCCAGCGTTGAACGAGTACGTGGCGCCCAGCGGCCCCTGGGACTGGGTTTGGGTGTAGGAGAACTTGGCGACCGGGGGCACGAGCCGCGAGGTGCGCAGGGGGCCCAGCTCTTGCTCGACCAGTCCCAGCGGGCTGTAGTAGAAGTGGGTTCCGTCGATTCCCCAGAGCACGCCGTGTAGGGTGACGTAGCTGTCGCCCTGCCATTGGAACACCGGACCTCCGGAGTCACCGAGCTGGCCGCCGGCGAGCACTCGGTTCTGGCACAACAGGGTGATGTTGGAGCCAGCGACGTTGGTGTCGAGGCAGGTCGCATTGACGGGCCCATAGGTCCAACCGCTGGTGCGACCCATTTTGTTCAGCCACCTGCCGAGCGGTGCGTTCGGTAGCTCTTCACGAGCGATGGTCAGCTTCGGGCTGTACGAATGCAGGGTGAGGGTGCCGTTGGTGCGATGGCGTGACTGGGTGCGGGCAATGGTGTAGTCGCCACTACCACGCAGGGGGTGGTAGGTCGCGAACGCCGCGTCGCTGAAACGACATTGGCGTCCCGTTGGGCAGCCGTTACCGGTGAAAAAACCCGGGTCGACCAGCTCGTGGGCAAACCGTGAATACGACGTGGTCGGGTGATGGAAGCCCGTGCCGTCGACAGTGCCCTGGATGCTGCTGCAATGGGACGCGGTCACGAGGCCACGGTCCGTGTAGCCAGGCGGCGGGCTGATCGTACCTTCGTGGTAAGCGATGAAGCCAAGCGTGCAGCTGAAGGTCGAGAGACCGTTGACATATTGAATCTGCAGGCCGCCTCGACGGTATTTGTCGTAGCTCCGTAGGGTGGCGGCGAAGGTTACCGGCTCGACTTCTTCGATCAGCACGGCGTCGTCGGGCACGTCGAGCGTGGCAAGGACCGACCTCACGTTTGCTCGGCTCGTCTGTCTCTCGACACCGACGACGATCCGATTACGGGATTCGTCGATATCGAGGCTCAGGACTCCCGGGGTGGCGAGCAGATCCGACCGTGCATCACGCTTCCAGTCGTGCAGCTCCCGGAAGTTGAATCGGCCTTGCTCGAGGCGGACGTTCTCACGCTGTAGCGAGCGTGCCTCCGGGGTGAAGAGGTCGGTCATGTAGGCGTTGAGCTGCCCCCGTTCGTCGACGTACCAGCCGCCGAATCCCGGCATGTTGTCCGCCATCTCGGCGAGCTCGTCATCGAGTGTCTTGATGGTCGTGGGATCGACGATTTCATTGGCGCCGGCCCAGGCCGGCAGGAAGGTGAGTAGCGCGACCGCCAGGCAAGCGGTCAGCAGACTCGAGGGGAAGAGACGCTTCGTCGTTGGCATGCTGAAGTGTTTCCTCTAGATGAGAAAGAAAGGTGTTTCGAGGACTCGAGAAAGGGCCCTTCGGCCAGATGGCGGTTCTTCCACAAGGTCTCGAGTGCTCGCTCGTCCGGAACGATTTAGAGTCTAATCGAAAAAGAGCTATATGTGGCGTTTTTGTCTGGCTTTGCGCAAAGAATCTTGCTGAATGGAGGGCGATATCTCTCAGGTGGGCTAGGCGAACAGCAGAGGATTCGGCCTACATCGTCGGGCTGGTGAGAGGAAGGACACCGTCACGTTGATGTGACGGTGTCCCGTCCTAGCCCCCATTTGATTTGTAGAAACCTAGCGATCAAAAAGGATTGTCGACCGGACAGATCGCGAAGGGGTCGGTGCAGTCTTCGTCTCCTATGACGTGGACAATCCGCGTCGTGGTGGTCGTCGCGCCCTCGTTGTCGGTGACGGTCAGCTGAACAGTGTTGGTCCCGAGGGGCAGGCTCCAGTCCACCGAGGGGCTGGTGCTGGTGTGGACAAACCCATTGAAACTCCAGTGGTAGCTTTGAATGGAACCGCCATCGGGGTCGTAGCTTCCACCAGCGTTGAAGGTGAACCTGGCGCCTAGAGGGATGACGATGAGGGTCTGGGAGTAGGAGAACGTGGCGACCGGGGCCACGAGCTTCGAGGTCCGGAGAGGACCGAGCTCTTGCTCGATTTGCCCCAGTGGGCTGTAGACGAAGTGGATCGAGCTGGTTCCCCAGAGTACGCCGTGCAGGGTGACGTAATCATTGCCGTGCCAATGGAATACCGGACTGCCGGAGTCGCCGGGCCGGCCGCCGGCGAGCACTCGGTTCTGGCATAAGAAGGTGATGTTAGAGGGCATGTTGATGTCGAGGCAGGTCCCATCGACGGGGCCATAGGTCCAACCGGTGGTGCGACCTATTTTGTTCAGCCACGTACCGAGCGGTGCGTTCGCTGTCTCGTCACGGGCGATGGTCAGACTCGGTTTCGACGCGTTCAGGGTGAGGGTGCCGTGGGTACGGTGGCGTGACTGGGTCCGGGCGATGCTGTAGGCGGTGCTGCCACGCAGGGGGTGGTAGGTCGCGAACGCCGCGTCGCTGTAACGACAGCGTTTCCCGGGTGGGCAGCCGTTACCGGTGAAGAACCCTGGGTCGATCAGCTCGTGGGCAAATTGCGAATAGGCGGTGGTGGGGTGATGGAAGCCCATTCCATCGACAACGCCCTGGATGCTGCTGCAATGGGACGCGGTCACCAGGCCGCGGTTCGTATAGCCGGGCGGCGGGTTGATCGTGCCTTCGTGGTAGGCGACGAAGCCCAAGGTGCAGTTGGAGGTCGAGAAACCGTCGAAGTATTGAATCTGCAGGCCGCCCTTACGGTATTTGTCGTAGCTATGCAGGGTGGCGGCAAAGGTCACCGGCTCGACTTCCTCGATCAGTACGGCGTCTGCTGGCAACTCGAGCGTCGACAGGCGTGACCTCACGGACGATCGACTCGCCTGTTTCTCGACGCCGACGACGATCCGGTTGCGGGACTCGTCGATATCGAGGCTCAGGACTCCTGGGGTAGCGAGCACGCTCGACCGCGCATCACGTTTCCAGTCGAGCAGCTGCCGGAAGTTGTATCGGCCCTGTTTGAGTCGGATGTTCTCACGCTGTAGCGAGCGTGCTCCCTGGGTGGAGAGGTCAGTCATAAAGGCGTTGAGCTGACCTCGGTCGTCGACGTACCAGCCGCCGAATCCCGGCATGTCGTCCGCCATCTCGGCGAGCTCGTCATCGTATGTCTTGATCGTCGTGGGATCGACGACTTCGTTGGCGCTGGCCCAGGCCGGCAGGAAGGTGAGTAGCGCGACCGCCAGGCAAGCGGTCAGCAGACTCGAGGGGAAGAGACGCTTCGTCGTTGGCATGCTGAAGTGTTTCCTCTAGATGAGAAAGAAAGGTGTTTCGAGAACTCGAGAAAAGGCCCTTCGGCCAGATGGTGGTTCTTCCACAAGGTCTCGAGTGCTCGCTCGTTCGGAACGAGCTAGAGTCTAATCGAAAAAGGGCTATAAATGGCGTTTTTGTCTGGCTTTGCGCATAGAATCTTGCTGAGGGAGGGGCGATATCTCTCAGGTGGAGGCGGGGCGTCTCGGGAAGGAAGGACACCGCCACGCCGATGTGACGGTGTCCCGGGCGGGTTTGCCCCGCCGCTCCTAGAAGAGGTTGACCAGGCAGATCGAGTTGGGGTCGCAGCCTTGTCCCGCGACCCAGACGTACCGTATTCGGCTCGACGTTGCGCCATCGTCGTCGGTGACGGTCAGCTGGACGGTGTTGTACCCGGTGGGCAGATTTCGATTGATCGTCGGACTGGTGGTAGTGGTTTGGGTCGATCCGTTGAAGCTCCAGCTGTAGCTCTGAATGGTTCCGCCGTCGGGGTCGTAGCTGGAGCTACCGTTGAAGGTGAAGCTGGCGCCCAGCGGGCCGCTGGGTTGGGTCTGGCTGTAGGTGAAATTGGCGATCGGGGGCACGAGCTTCGAGGTGCGCAAGGGGCCCAGCTCTTGCTCGATCAACCCCAGCGGGCTGTAGAAGAAGTGGGTCGAGGTGATGCCCCAGAGCACGCCGTGCAGGGTGACGTAGTCGTTGCCGAACCAGTGGAACACCGGACCTCCGGAGTCGCCGAGACCGCCTCCAGCGAGCACCCGGTTCTGACACAAGAGGGTGATGTTGGAGCCGGCGACGTTGGTATCGAGGCAGGTCGCGTCGACGTTGCCATGGGTCCAACCGGTGGTGCGGCCCATTTTGTTCAGCGCCGTGCCGAGCGGCGCGTTCGCTGTCTCTTCACGGGCGATGGTCAGCTTCGGGTTCGACGCGTGCAGGGTGAGGGTGCCGTTGGTGGGGTGGCGCGATTGGGTGCGTGCGATGGTGTACTCGCCGCTGCCACGCGTCGGATGATAGGTCGCGAACGCCGCGTCGCTGAAGCGACAGTTACGCCCCTGGGGGCAGCCGTTGTTGGTGAAGAACCCGGGATCGATCAGCTCGTGGGCGAACTGCGAGTAGCCGGTGGTGGGGTGATGAAAGCCCGTGCCGTCGACACCGCCCTGGACGCTGCTGCAATGAGACGCGGTCACCAAGCCACGGTCCGTATAGCCCGGCGGCGGGTTGATCACGCCTTCGTGGTAGGCGATGAAGCCCAGCGTGCAGTTGAAGGTGAAGGAACCGTCGATGTATTGAATCTGCAGGCCGCCTCGACGGTATTTGTCGTAGCTATGCAGGGTGGCGGCAAAGGTCACCGGCTCGACTTCTTCGATCAGCACGGCGTCTTCAGGCAAGTCGAGCGTGGCAAGGCGTGACCTCACGTTTGCTCGGCTCGCTTGTTTCTCGACGCCGACGACGATCCGGTTGCGGGACTCGTCGATGTCGAGGCTCAGAACCCCCGGGATGGCGAGCAGGCTCGAGCGCGCGTCACGTTTCCAGTCGTGCAACTCCCGGAAGTTGAATTGGCCTTGTTTGAGGCGGACGTTTTCACGCTGTAGCGAGCGTGCCTCCGGGGTGAAGAGGTCGGTCATATAGGCGTTGAGCTGACCTCTTTCATCGACGTACCAGCCGCCGAACCCCGGCATGTCGTCCGCCATCTCGGCAAGCTCGTCGTCGTATGTCTTGATCGTCGTGGGGTCGACGACTTCGTTGGCGCCGGCCCAGGCCGGAAGAAAGGTGAACAGGGCGACCGCCAGGCAGGCGGACAGCAGACTCGAAGAGAAGAGACGTTTCGTTTGCATGTTGGAGTGTTCCTTATGGGAGAAGAGAAAGGACGTGTGTCGAAGAACTCGAGACGCGGCGGTTTTGCCGGAAGGTGGTTCGTGACTACACATGTCTCGAGCGCCCGGGCGACTGGCCCAGAGCCATAGTCTAATAGTGGAAAAGCAATATGTGGTGCTTTCCCTTAAATTTGAACAAGGGGTCTTATTCAGGCGGAAATGGGGAGGTCATGAGCACGATGGTGTCGTGCCGGTAGGGGAAGGAGACCAGGCAGCGGCATGCAGCCTCGGAAGACGTGTCGAACAATCTTCCGAGGCCGATGCCATCTCGAGCAGACGGGTCGGTGGGCTCGATAGGGAGGGCAGCGATGAGGAGGATCCGTTTACGGATCCTCGTGCGTCTCGATGAGCCTTGTGGGAGCGACAGGCGTCCTATCGCCCACAGCACTTCTTGTACTTGAGGCCGCTCCCACAAGGGCACGGGTCGTTGCGCCCGATCTTGGGACTTGCACGCACCATGGGTTTTTGAGGAGCGCAGCAACTACATTCCGAATCACTGTCTTTACAGTTTCCGGTGGTCATAGTGTTGGTCTTCAACTTCATGGTGCTCGTCTCCTGATCGGGCCGGGCTCGTTCGATGGTCGTTCGTGAGAGTTGCCGTGCCTCAGGGCAGCGGTTCGCCCTCCAGCCAGGGTGCACCGGCGGCGAAGAGCTCGCGGCCGAGCGCGGTAAGGCTCGACGAGGTGCGGTCCAGCTCGGCGCGCAGATCCGTCATCTCGGTGATGGCGATTTCGAGGTTGCGACGATGGCTCGGGGTCGGACCATAGGTCGAGAGACCGACGCCTCGGATCACGGCAAAAAGCCGGTCGCCGACGGTGGGTGAGAATTTCTCTCCCGTTTGACGCTTCGCGCCTGGGCCGTTGAACCGGCTTTCGAGCGCGAGGATGTCGCCGCGTAGGGCGTGGAAGCGCGGGTCGATTTCCATCAGGTCGACCTGGGAGTGCTCGATCACCCGGGCCATACGCTCGACTTTGGTCATGAGATGTCCGAGCGTGATCTGCATGGCGGTGGCCTCGCGGACGGCCGATTCGTATTGGCGCCAGAACGCGGCGACGGCTTCCGGGCTGGCTCCTTCCAGCGCGCCGCTCCGCAGTGGTTTGACCTCGAAGCGCTTCGGCTCGGAGAGCATCCGAGTCTCCCCGCCGGTCTGCACCGCCAGGGCAACCTGGTACGTACCGGGCGCCGCCAGCAAGCCGCTCGGCGGAGCGCCCCACATCGGTGGTGGTGGTTCGACCAGCTCGATCGCATTCGGGGTCGGATGACGCAGATCCCAGGCGACCCGGTGGAAGCCGGCGCCGGTCGGTCCAGGAACCCGCCGTACGATGCGATCCTCGGCATCCTTCACGATCAGCCAAATGCTGGGCTCGGGCTCGCGACGCTCTTGCTCGACGGCCTCCCAGCCCGGAAACGCGGTCGCTTCACCGGCCTCCAAGGCGGCTTTCTCCTGCTCCTGGCGCATGGCTTCGCTGGTGTTGAAACCATCCTTCAAGTAGTAGGTGATGACCGCGCCGAACGGTGGATTGGGTGCCACGAAGTGGCCCGCGCCTTGATCGCCACGGCCTGCCTCAAAAGCTAGGTGCGGCCGAGGGAAATACCACCACGCGTCGCGAGGAGCGAAGAGGGTCGCCTCGTCTTCGAGCTGTTCCGCGGAGACCTCACGCAGCGGGGTGTAGTCGTCGAGGACGTAGAAGCTACGTCCGAACGACGCGCCGACCAGGTCGTTCTCACGACGCTGAATCGTCACATCACGGAACGAGATCGTCGGTACGCCACCCGTGAGCTGTGTCCAATGCTGCCCGGTATCGATGGTGAAGTAGATGCCGAATTCGGTGGCGGCGAAGAAGAGCTCCGGACGCTCGTGGTCTTGCACCAATCGCCACACCAGGGTGCGCTCGGGCAGGTTGCCACGCATCGACGTCCACGTATTTCCTCGATCTTGGCTGCGTAGGAGGTGCGGTCCGAACTCACCGAATTTGTGGTTGTCCAGGGCCACATACACCGTGTCGGCATCGAAGAGGTCGGCTCTGATGTCGTTGACGTACGAGGTCGCTGGGACACCCGGCAGCGTGCCGACTTCGACGGCACGCCAGTCGCCGCCGCCGTTCTCCGTGATCTGGATCATGCCGTCGTCGGTGCCGACGTAGATCAGACCCTCCACCACGGGTGACTCGGACAGGTTGGCGATGGTGTTGTAGGTCGACATCGCCGCCAAATCCCAGGCGTTGTCCCAGCTTTGCGTCTGGCCCATGATGGGTAGCGATAGACGCTCTTGATTTCGGGTCAGATCACCCGAGATCGCTTGCCAGGTGTCGCCTCGATCGTCGCTCCGCCAGACCCGTTGGGAGGCGAAGTAAATCCGCGTCGCCTGGTGCGGGCTGACCAGGATCGGGGCGTCCCAGTTGAAACGCTCCGGACCTTCGCCCGCTTCGGGCTGAGGCTGGATGTCGATGATCTCGCCAGTGGAGCGATCCACTCGGGAGAGGTAGCCCTCCTGACGCTGCGCGTAGACGATGTCGGGATTGCCAGGCTCGGTCGCCGGCTGGTGACCGTCCCAATCGAGGATGATGCCCCAATCGGAATTCTGGATGCCGTGCACATTGTCGGTGCGTGACGGCCCGCCCTGGGTGGCGTTGTCTTGGGTGCCACCGTAGACGTTGTAGAACGGCTCGGCATCGTCCACCGCCAGCTTGTAGAACTGGGTGATCGGCATATTGGCGATGAAGCGCCAGTTCTCCGCCAGGTCGAAGCTCTCGTACAACCCGCCGTCGGTTCCCACGAGCAGGTAGTCTGGATCGTCAACTCGGAAGGCGAGGGCGTGGTTGTCGGAGTGCTTCGATTCTTCCTTCATGCGCCGGAAGGTCGTGCCACCATCGTCCGAGACCTGCATACGAACGTCCGCCAGGTAGATGCGATCGAAACTATGTGGCGAGGCGTAGAGCTCTTGGTAGTAGTGGGGCCCCGTGCCTCCCGCGACCGTGTTGGAGCGTTTCTCCCAGGAGGAGCCCCGGTCGTCGGACCGATACACCGCTCCGGTGCGCCGATCGAGCTCGATGGCGGCGTACAGCACATCCGGATTCTGGGGCGAGATGGCCAGGCCGATCTTGCCCATGCGACTGTCGGGAAGGCCGTGGGTGAGCTCGGTCCAGCTGAGACCACCATCGGTGCTGCGGTGGAGCCCGGTGCCCGGGCCGCCGCCCATATAGGCCGCGATGTTGCGGTGACGCTGCCAGGTGGCGGCATAGAGCCGATCGGGATTGCGTGGATCGATCACCAGCTCGGTCGCGCCGACCCATTCCTCGTCGCCCAGGACTCGTTGCCAGGTCGTGCCACCGTCGGTGGTCATGAAGACACCACGCTCGCCGCCCTTACTCCATAGCGGACCTTGAGCCGCCACCCAAAGGGTGTCGGAGTCTTCCGGGTGGATCACAACGCTCGAAATGTGCTCGCTTCGTTCCAGACCCTTGTGAACCCAGGTCGCGCCACCGTTGTCGCTGCGATAGATCCCGTCGCCGTAGCCGACGTGGCGACCGCCGACATTCTCACCCGTGCCGACCCAGATCACCTCTGGATCTTGTGGATCGATGGTGACGCAACCGATCGAATAGGAGGGCTGATCGTCGAAGATCGGTGTCCAGGTGACGCCGGCGTTCTCGGTCTTCCAGACGCCACCCGAACCGACCGCGACGTACCAGAGATTGTCGTCGTCGGGATGGATGGCGATGTCCGCGATACGGCCTGCCATGAGGGCCGGGCCGATGCTTCGGAGCTCGAGCCCTGCGAAGCGCTCGGCGGTGCGCATTTCATCGCTTCCAGCCTCGCTACTTGCCTCGCCCTGGGCCAAGGCGGGTGGGAGGATGGCGAAACACACGCACAGGATGATGCTGAGGGCGATGCGGACTTTACGGATGCTGACACGTCCAATCATGGTCGCGATCTCCTTTGAGCTTCGGGGAGCTGAGCTTCGGGGGAACGAAGGAACTCGTATTGTAACGGGTCATCCCGAGCTGGCTGAACGAGAAGACGGCCTCGAGCGACCCATCATCCATCGAGACCATCACCTGGCTACCCGCAGGACCTCATCGCAGGCAAGAAGCGACATACAGAAAGACCCACGGTCCGATAGCCGGCCCGTGGGTCTCTGGGATCCGTGACCGTTCGACAACGTCGAACGGAAGTCGAGGCTTACGGAGAGTAAGGCAGCGACGAGTCTTGCAGGAAGATCAAGACGCGGTTATCCGGAGTCTTCACGTAGCCCTTGGTGTACTCGACTTTGGTTTCGGTGCCATCAGGACCCGTGAAGTAGTAGTGACCCATGGCGATGGCGATGTTGCCTTGGATCTTCACGGTGTGGTTGTCGAAGCGGACGTTCGACCACGGACGAAGCGCGAAGCCCTTGTCCTCTTCGAATTTCTGGTTGCCGGACACGAAGTAGCTGAGCGTGCCTTCGAGGTCTGGGCGGAAAGGTGTCTCGGCGGCGAGGGTCGGCTTGAACTGGATCGGACCGAGGTCGAAAGCATAAGCGGTACGGGCAGCTTTTTCAGCCAGGGCGGGAGCGTTGTCGCCCGCTTTACCGATGGCGACGACAGCGTCGCCCCACATCTTCTGCGCTGCGGTGATGTCAGTCTCGGTAATCGTGGGACCCTCCGGGAGGAAGCCCATCGAATAGTCGTCGGCTTGAATCGGCGAAAAACCCACGAGCAGAACAGCTGCAACGAACAAAACGGTTGACTTGGTCATCCTAAGTCTCCAGCGTTGGTAGTCGACGTTGGCATAGCTCCAGGCGCGAATCATGAGATCCGCGAGAACAAGAGTGGAGCCAGCGATGGCTGGGTGTTCGAAGGGGTCACCGAAATGGACTCGGCGTCGGGGCGCATTTACACGGCCCTTACGGGCCCCATGCAACCGACTCGTCGATTCAGTGTTCTCGTCGCTGGCGGTTCAAGCCGACTCGCCTTTCACGGCCGCCGCGATATTGGCCACCATCCATGAGGATGCGGCCGCGAGCTGCAACCAGTCTCCGGTGGAGCTGATCCCGTAGGTCAGCACGCTGACGATCCAAAAGAGGCTGGCGGCCGTTTGTCCGAGCCATTCGATACGCAGCACCCTGGAGAGGAGCCCGGCTGGTTCATGTCCGGTCATAACGCCCGTTTGTCGAGGTGCGGTACTCAACACACACACTGATTTCCACAGCACGAGAGGTCGTCGAGGTACATGCCCCACGTTCGGTAGGTCTCCAGCCCTTCAGCCGGCAGCCCCAACGACGTCGCGATCGCTTTGGCGACCACGGCGAATCGTTGTCGGACTTTGTAGATGAAGCAAAAGACGTGATCGTCATGACGAACGGCGGCACCGCAGAGGTAGATCCCCGGCACGAGCGTCGATTCGTCGTTTTCGCTCAATAGAAGGAAGCCGTCATCACGTCGTTCGAAGAGATTCGCGATGAGCTTGTGGCTCCCGTCGAAGCCACCCGCGAAGAGTGGGGGAACACGCGTTTCAAAACTCCGTCCGCCGAGCGTCGCGACTTCGTAGACGTCGGCGTCGCGCGAGACCGAAACGACGTGGGTATTCGGAAGGAGCTCCACATTCTTGGCAAACGGCTCTTCACGCGTGCGTTCGAGCGAATACGTGGAGAGGGCGACACTGGGGTCGGAGCTCTCGTCTTCCCACGGACAACCCTTGTCGAATAGCCGCACTCGCTTGCCGCGTTTGGCCAGATGGTAGGCCACGTCGATGCCGCTCTCGTAGCCACCCACCACGATGAAGTCATCGCCATCGAGATCTTCATAGCTTTCGATGGTCGCGGTGTGCCGACATAGCGTGCTGCCGATGAACCCGTCCGTCTTTGGGTATTGGAAGTCGCCGGCAGCCCAGATGACGTGCTTGGCGCGAAAGATCAGATCGGTCGTATTGATCCGGAACTCGGTACCTTGCTTCGTCACGCGCATCACATCCGTGTGCTCGCGGATCGGTAGCTCGAAGTGCACCGCGATCGCCTCGAGATAGAGCATGTACTCCTCGCCGGTCGGATGCTCGACTCCCAGACTGAACGCGGGTGAGGTGTCGATCACGATCGAGTTCAAATCGAGCATGCCGACCGAGTTCGTGGCGAACGACGGCGTGATGAAGCGAGTCTCGGCAGGCCATGCGGTGAACGACGCACCGACCTTGTGACGCTCGAGAATCACATAGTTCAGGATCTCCGCGTCCTGGAGGGCGACTCCGACACCCAGACCAGCCGCGCCGCCACCGATGACCACGACGTCGTACAGATGATCGTCTAGAGTTACCATCGTGCTGACTCCTCGACCCTGTGGGTCGCTGAAAATGGGTGTGGAAACCCGGATCTCTATGTCTACTGGTTTCTATGTCTACCGTTTTGGGAAATGACTTCCTCGTCGAGCCGGTGCGCCAGTATATGCAAGCCACTTGCTCATGCAAGTGCTTTCGCTTAAGGTCGACACATGGATCGGGTCGCGCGCCTGATGATGTGCCATGAAGATCACGAAAGACGAAGCACGACAACGACTGCAAGAGAGCGGGCTCCGGGTCACGGCCCCCCGGATGGCCGTGCTCTGCGTGCTTGCGGAAGCCGAGAACCCGCTTTCCCATACCGAGGTGCTCGAACGTCTCGGTGACGCGGATTGGGATCCGGCGACGATCTACCGCAACCTCGTCAAACTCCGCGACGCCGGCATCGCACCGGTGGTCTGCCGTGTCGAGGGCATCAGTCGCTACGCGCTCGCCCAGGAAGGGGACGATGGTCATCGGCACGCGCATTTCCATTGCGACGACTGCGGCCGGGTCGAGCGTCTCCCGCCAGACTTCACGGCGTCGATGTCGATCGACGGCCCCTGGGCGGAGTCGGTCCGAAACGCGACGGTGCAGCTATTCGGCGAGTGTCCGGAGTGTCGCGTTCAGCCCGGCTGACCGCAGCCCGGCTGATCGCAGCCCGGCTGACCGCAGCCCGGCTGAGCGGACGACAGAGACGTTTCACGGATTCTCGATAGCCGGCACACCTCGTCCGGGCGTCCACGGTGCCCCGGCCGCTTCCAGCTCCTCGCCAGCCTGTTCGAGCGCGTCGAGCCAGGTTTTGATCTCACCCCGCAAGCTCTGGAAGTCGTCGCGAGCAATCTCGAGCTGGCGTTGATGGGTGGCGGTGGGGGAGGCGGTGGAGCCCCACACGCCGTTGCCGGCACGTTGAGCGCGTTGCAGGATGGCCGGTGGCACGGGCTCGTTGCGCGAGCGGATCGTGCTGTCTCCGGCCAGCTTTCGACGTAGCTCGCTGAGCTGGTACTCCAGGTCTCGTAGATCCTGGTCGAGCGCGGCTCGGTGGGGTCCCGGTGTCGCATCGAGGGCGGCTTTCATGGCGTCGAGACGCGCGGCGCCATCGTTCAAGACTTGCTCGCTGGCAAGCACGGCGCGTAGCAGGGCCGTGACGTCTTGCTGGAAG
>JBCDBH010000012.1:0-36947 GCA_039184055.1 Acidobacteriota bacterium | reverse complement strand
GGCAACAAGCTGCCCGACCCCGCCGTCCTCTTTTTGATCTTCCTGGTCGGAACCTGGGTGTTGTCGGCGCTCCTCGCGCCGATCGAGTTCTCGGCCATCGATCCTCGTACCGACGAGCCGATCCGCGTCCTCAATCAGCTCACCGGAGCCTCGTTGGCCGCCTTCATGGCCAATATGGTCAGCGTCTTCGTCAACTTCCACCCGCTCGGCGTGGTCTTGGTGGCGTTGCTCGGTGTCGGTGTCGCCGAGCACACCGGCTTTATCAACGCCGGTCTCAAGGCTTTGCTCTCGTTCACCCCGAAGATGCTGCTCACCCCGATGCTCATCTTCGTGGCGATCCTCAGCCACACCGCTGCCGACGCTGGATATGTACTCGTCATACCGCTCGGAGCGGTCATCTTTTACGCCGCCGGACGCCACCCGCTGGCCGGTATCGCGGCGGCATTCGCGGGCGTCTCGGGTGGTTTCTCGGCCAACCCGGCGATCTCCGGTATCGACCCGCTGCTCCAAGGTCTCACCCAGGCCGCGGCGCAGATCATCGATCCCGACCTGCTGGTCAACCCGCTCTGCAACTGGTTCTTCATGGCGGCCTCGAGCCTCCTGGTGGTCGGTGTCGGCTGGTACATCACCGACAAAATCGTCGAGCCTCGGTTGAATGGTGTCGAAGTCGACGCGGATCCCGACGAGATGCCCAAGATGGAGACGATCCAACCCAACGAGGTGCGGGGTCTGATCGCCGGCCTGATCAGCATGGTGGTGTGTGCCCTGCTCTTGGTTGTCTTCACCTGGCCGGTCGACTCGCCGCTGCGCGCCCCGGATGGTGAGGTCACCTCGTTCGCCGCGCCGCTGATGCAGATGATCGTGCCGCTCATCTTCATCTTCTTCGTCGTCCCGGGCATCGTCTACGGCTACGCCGCCCGCACCATCGACGGCCATCGCGACATCATCAAAGGTATGTCGAACGCCATGAGCACGATGGGCTACTACATCGTCATGGCCTTCTTCGCCGCCCTCTTCATCGACGCGTTCGGCAAATCGAACGTCGGCGTCCTGATCGCGGTCGAAGGCGCGAACTTCCTGCGCGATCTCGCCATGCCGAGCCAGGTGACCGTCGTCGGTATCGTCTTCCTCGCCGCTTTCGTCAACCTCATGGTCGGTTCGGCATCGGCGAAATGGGCGCTGCTGGCGCCGATCTTCGTACCCATGTTGATGCAGCTCGGCATCTCGCCCGAGCTCACCCAGGCGGCCTACCGCGTCGGCGACTCGACCACCAACATCATCACCCCGCTGATGCCGTACTTCCCGCTGGTCGTCGTCTTCTGCCAGAAATACGTCAAGAACACCGGCATCGGCACCGTCGTCTCGATGATGCTGCCCTACTCGGTCGTCCTGCTGATCAGCTGGACCGCGTTCCTGATCGTCTACTGGCTGGTCGGCGACGCCACCGGTCTGCCGCTCGGCATCCAGGCGCCGTACGCCTACCCGGCGCCGTAAGAGCCGGCCGGTGAGTCGCGTCACGCAGCTGTTGACCGCCATCGACCAGGGCTATCGCAAAAAAGCCTGGCACGGCCCCAACCTGCGTGGCGCGCTACGCGGTGTCGACGCCGACACCGCCGTTTGGCGTCCCGCGCCAGAGCGCAACAACATCCACGAGCTCGTCGTCCACCTCGCCTATTGGAAACGCAGCCTCATCCGCCGCTTCGACCGAGAAGCGGCGGGAAGCTTTCCCTACCCGGGCAGCAACTTCTTTCCTCGCAACGAGCCCGACGCCAAGCTGCTCAAAGCCGACATCAAACTGCTCGACACCTACCACAAGATCTTCCGCGACCTCGTCGCCGACCTCGACGACGACAGCCTCGATCTCCCCGCCCCGAACAGCAAAGAAACCGCCTTCTACCTCATCTTCGGCTGCCCCGCCCACGACATCTACCACGCGGCACAGATTCAGCTCTTGAAGCGGATGTGTGAGGCCGCCACGGCGGTTTGAGTAGTGACCCATGCGGTCTTCATTCTCTTCTATAAAGAGACACGCCTCCGATTTGACGAAATATGATTTTATTTCTAATATTGGTGCATGACAGGTCGTGAAGACACCATATTGCCCAGCCTCGAAGTAGACGAGCTCGAGAAACACCTCGCGCGGTATCTGAAACGGGTACGCGAAGGAGAGAGGTTCTCAATCGTGCTCAACGGCGAAGTGATCGCCGAGCTCGCTTTACCAATCCACTCCCAAGGGCAAGATGAAGACCCGTTGCTCAGCGACGATCCCGACGTTCCGGAAGGTCTTCGTGAGCTCGTGCGCCGAGGTACGGCGCGCCGGATCGTCAGGAACAATCCGAACCACTACAAGGAACCTCGAAAGCCCGCACTCGCTGGAACCGGAACCACGGCGGCCGAGCTCTTGGACTGGGTTCGTGGTGAGCGATGATCGCCTATGCTGAATCCAGTGCTGTATTGTCGTGGATCCTCGGTGAGCCTGGAGGCGAAGCCGCACATCAAGCGCTAGAAAACGCCGAGTTTGTCATCGCCTCGGACCTCACCTTGATCGAGTGCGATCGTGCCTTCCATCGAGCAGCTCGCCTCGGCACGGCGCAGAGTCACGAGTTTGCCGAGTGGCGACAGAAGCTCACGGAGACGACTGCTGATTGGGTCGTTTTGGCACTCGACGAAGAGATCGTCGAACGAGCCCGAGAGAGCTTCCCCGGCACACCGATTCGCACGCTGGATGCGCTTCACCTCTCGACGGCACTCGCCACTGCGAAGCAGATACCCGAAACCTCGGTAGTGAGCTACGACCTGAGGGTCCGTAGGTGTAGTCGAGACCTTGGGCTCGACGTTCAGCCCCCAGACGAAGACGACCGACTCAAGCTGCCTCGCTGACCCGTTCGGCGAGCACCTGTTTCATCAGATCGCGGAAAGAGATGATTCCGAAGACTTGGCGGTCGGCGTGAACGTGGGCGAAGCGTCGTGAAGTCGCATGCAGGATTGCCTGTTCACGCATCCTCCCATTTTCGTTTGCATCGTCATAAGCATCGATCTCTACACTGCCACGGAAAAGCCCGGGATCCCGGGTAATCGTCTTCCCAGTCGCGGACTCGATCCGCTGCAGTAGCGCCTCAGCTCGAGCAGCAAAGAAGTCCCAGAAACGATCGGCCCGTAACTCGGCGGGCTCAATGCAATGAGAATGCTAGTCTGGGCTAGCTTGTGAGACCGCATCCGCGACCGAGACCAAGAGTCGTGATTGCCTATCCCTCAAGAATAGGATCACTTGAACACCGAACCAAATACAGGAAAATCCTGTAAAAAGAAGGAAGGCTACTTTCCACCAGACACTGAACTCACCTAGAAACTCCCCCCCTTTCCAAGCAGAGAAACAAATCACGCCCGCACAGAAGAGAGCCGTTAGCAGATAAGTGGATGCATATGGATTCCCGAGAGAGTGGTAGATCCGTTCCTGGCTGTGGTGAATTCGCCAAAATTTCCTTGAGTCCAATATGCTCTCAATTTCTAATTCGATCTGTGCACAACGGAAACCTTTCCAAGACACGTTGTACATCTGGCCAAGCATTCGGTACAGAAGGATTGTGACGACTGGTGGTACGACTACCCAAACAGATTCAGCACCACTAAATTTTGCGCCACTTAGCCCGAACAAGCCAGCTATCGCCACAAACAGAGCATTCCGTTGCTTTTCGAAAATATCATAATTCCATTGGACACTCTTATCTAGGACTTCCCACTCACGAAGAAGAAGCTCGATTTCATCTCTCGGAAAACTATTGCCAGACTCGCTCATCAAGAGCTCACTTCCTGATAAATTCTGAGACTTCACCATTTAACCAAGGCGAATGATACTTGTCCAGCTGAACCTCAGCGGGCAATCAAGCCAACGTGCAGACCCGTTCCGCGAGCATCTACTTCATCAGATCAGATCGCGAAACGAGATGATGTCGACGACCTGGTTATCGACCACGTGCTGACCCCGTACATCACACGATCTCAACGGCGTTACGTTCTCCAGGTTAGCAGCGCCATCGTTTCCAAAAGCAACCGATCCAGAAAATAATATTATTAGATATAAATATGCCTTCGATTCCCACCATCAAACACCAGCCGAGAAGCTACGAATCGCTTTCGACCTTCACAGAGCCGGTGTCCGTCTCATGCGACAGAACCTGCGCCGCCGTCATCCCCATGACTCCGAGACCGAGATCGACGAGCGACTCCGTGCATGGCTGCAAACTCGATCGGGAGCCGACTATGGCGACACCGAAGGAAGAGGTGGATTCTGGACACCGGACAGCACATTAGAGGGAGCGCTGGCTCAGGCGCGAACAGACCTCGATGAGCTTGGCTACTCGTGGTGCTTGGTCGGTGGCCTAGCAATGGCTGTTCGAGCCGAGCCTCGGTTTACCCGTGACGTCGACATCGCTGTAGTCGTTGAAGACGACCGGAACGCGGAAGCGCTTGCCATGTCGCTGCAAGCGCGCGGCTACCAGCCAGTCACGATCATCGAATACAAAGCGGCTGGGCGCATGGCGACCATTCGGCTCTTGCCGCCGATTGGCGGCGGGGTGGTTCTCGATCTTCTATTTGCTTCGTCGGGTATTGAACTCGAGATTGTCGCCTCGTCTGAGCCCATCGAAATGTTCCCAGATCTCAGCGTACCAGTCGCTTCCGCACCTCATCTTCTCGCGCTCAAGATCCTCGCGCGTGACGACACGACTCGCCCGCAGGACTCCATCGACATCCGCGCCCTTCTACAGGTGACGACGGATGAGGATCTCGCCACGACACGGCAAGCTCTGGAACTGATCCGAGGCCGTGGCTTTCATCGGGACCGAGATCTATTGGCGGCGTTTGACAATCTAGTGCCCTGTGCGCGAATTTCGCTTCGCCTTCCCGTGCCCTTCGCTCTCTGGCGTCGTTTCTCCTCCTCGGAATACGTCGAGTATTCCTCGTCGTCATGCCTAGCCAGAAAACGAAAATCACGAGAATGCCAAAGCGGACTTTCCGCACAGGGCACTAGTCAGCAGCTGACCGATAAGCGCACACGAATCGTGCGGCCCTCGCGGATCTGACCGGCATCTCGCCACCTATGCGCTCGCCACGGACATCGACCACCTTGATCGACGAGTGTGTGTTGGCTGTTCCCCGAGAAGCGTGAGAATTGCCGAGATTGGGAAGACAGAGGTGTGCCCCTTGGCTTTTTCGGCTTCTCCCCACAAACACTCGGCGAGAAACCATTTCCCCGACTCGTTGCCACGTCAACTTGCCGACTCAGCAGCTTTTTTCATCAATATCTCCAGAAACTCGGCAACAAAGCTACATTCTTTGTCATTTCCCACGGAAACTCGTTGGCAAAACGCCTTTTACCATCAATTTCTCCAGTAACTGATTGACAAAGCAGATTAATTTGCCATTTCTCGTAGAAACTCAAAAAGAAAGCGACTTTATCGATCAGTTGTCGCGCCGACTTGTCCGCAAAGCCACTTTTCCGGCCCGTTGTCGTGGCGGATCAAAAACAAAACGGCTTTGTCGATCAGTCGGCACGACGACTCGCTGACGAGATCATTTCCCGCTGAGTTTCCAGGGAAAGTAAAAAGCAAAACAGCTTTGTCGACCCGTCGCCACGGAAACACTCAGCCCATGCTATTTCTCGGCCTGTATCCACGGAGAATCAAACACGAAACCGCTTGATCGGCCAGTTGTTGTCGAAGCTCAAGGGAAACATGACCTCATCGGTCTATTTCCCTCGAGACCCGGGTGGTATCCCGAAGTTGATGCAAGTGCCTACGCTTCGGGTCGTCGACTTTCAATCGAGCGCTCGTTTTTCGTTGCGAATCCCTGATTAGCATGAAGATCTTCACCAAGCTGCAACTGCTTACTCCACTATCCCAATCACCCTACCGCCGTCTTCGTCCAAGACGATACTCCGCAAGTTCTCATACCTCTCCGCCCTGCGCCCACGGCATCAAACGGACACCCTCGGTGAGTTGTTCGTCGAGCACAGCGTTGCCGAGGAGGAGTGTGTTGACCCGTTGACGCGTGGTGACGGTAGGTATGGCTCGCCGACGACGTAGGCAGGTCTCGCGAGCAAGAAAAAAGCCGGTCTCTTTCGAGACCGGCTTTCGTCTTCACGTTCGAGCGGGGCTGGATCAGAAGCCCATGCCGCCGCCCATGCCACCCATGCCACCCATGTCGGGGGCACCGGCGGGAGCGCTGTCCTCTTTCTCTTTGATCTCGGTGACCATCGCTTCGGTGGTCAACAGAAGACCGGCGATCGAGGCGGCGTTCTGGAGCGCGTTCTTGGTGACCTTGGCCGGATCGATGACACCGGCGGCAACCAGATCTTCGGTCACGCCGGTGGCGGCGTTGTAGCCCTGGGTACCCTCGAGGGCGAGCAGATCGCGAACGATGACGCTACCCTCGTGACCGGCGTTGTTGGCGATCTGACGCGACGGCTCTTCGAGCGCGCGGTGGATGATCCGCACACCGATCGCCTCGTCACCATCGGCCTCGACGGCACCGACGGCCGGGATGGCGCGGAGCAGGGCGACACCGCCGCCCGGCACGATGCCTTCTTCGACCGCCGCCTTGGTGGCGTGCATGGCGTCTTCGACGCGGGCCTTCTTCTCTTTCATCTCGGTCTCGGTGGCGGCACCGACCTTGATGACGGCGACACCGCCGACCAGCTTGGCGAGACGCTCCTGGAGCTTCTCGCGATCGTAGTCCGAGGAGGTCTCGTCGATCTGCGCGCGGATCTGCTTGACGCGACCCGCGATGTCGCTACGACGGGCCTCGTCGTCGGTGTCGGTGACGATGGTGGTCTCTTCCTTGGTGATGACGACCTTCTTGGCCTCACCGAGGTCTTCCCACTTGACGTTCTCGAGCTTGATACCGAGATCCTCGGTGATCACCTTGCCACCGGTGAGGATGGCGATGTCCTCGAGCATGGCCTTGCGACGGTCACCGAAGCCCGGCGCCTTGACGGCGGCGATGTTCAGGGTGCCACGCAGTTTGTTGACAACGAGGGTGGCGAGCGCCTCGCCCTCGACGTCTTCGCCGATGATGAGGAGCGGACGACCCTGACGCGACACCTGCTCGAGGATCGGCAGGAGGTCCTTCATCGAGCTGATCTTCTTCTCGTGGAGAAGGATCTTGGCGTTCTCGAGGGAGGTCTCCATCCGCTCCGGATCGGTCACGAAGTAGGGCGAGAGGTAGCCACGGTCGAATTGCATACCCTCGACGACGTCGAGCGTGGTCTCGAGACCCTTGGCCTCTTCGACGGTGATGACGCCGTCTTTGCCGACCTTGTCCATCGCCTCGGCGATGATGCCGCCGATCTCGGCGTCGTTGTTGGCCGAGATGGTGCCGATGTGGGCGATCTCATTGCCCTCGACCGGCTTCGACATACCGTCGATGTGGCCGACCGCGGCGCGCACGGCCTTGTCGATGCCACGCGTGAGCGACATCGGGTTGGCACCGGCGGTAACGTTCTTGGCGCCTTCGCGATAGATCGCCTGGGCGAGAACGGTGGCGGTGGTGGTGCCGTCACCGGCGACGTCGGAGGTCTTCGAAGCGACCTCTTTGACCATCTTGGCGCCGAGATCCTCGAGCGGATCGGCGAGCTCGACTTCCTTGGCGACGGTGACGCCGTCCTTGGTGATGGTCGGCGAGCCGAAGCTCTTCTCGATGACGACGTTACGACCCTTCGGACCGAGGGTGACCTTCACCGCATCGGCCAATTTATTGACACCACGGAGGATCGCCGCGCGGGCATTCTCCGAGTACGTGATTTGCTTAGCCATTTGCCATGTCTCCTAACGCTGCTGCGGTCAGCTCTCGACCACCGCGAGGATGTCGTCCTCGCGAAGGATGATGTAGTCATCACCGTCGATCTTGATCTCGGTGCCGGAGTACTTGCCGATCAGGACGCGGTCGCCAGCTTTGACGTCCAGCTCCATGCGATCACCATCGTCATCCCGCTTACCGGGACCCACGGCGATGATTTCGGCTTCCTGGGGCTTCTCTTTGGCGGTGTCCGGAATGATGATGCCGCCGCGGACTTCCTCTTCGGCCTCGAGGCGCTTGGCCACTACGCGGTCGTGCAAGGGACGGATGTTCACGGTCTCATCCTCCTCCCCGAAAAGCGGGGTGCTGAGTATTCGTATCTACATGAGTGCGGTCGCGAGGACCGCGTCGGGTTCGAAACGGGTAGGTGGCGCGCGTGCGCCGCGTGGATGCCGGCGGCTCGAAAGAACCTGTTAGCACTCCCGCCCGTCGACTGCTAACAGAGGTTATGACCTGAGTATTCCCATGTCAAGTCTTCGCCAAACGAGAAATCTGGACGTGGAAAGCGGGTCGACAGCTAGAAACGCGGGTGGCGACCCAGAGTCGCGGCGTGTGCGGCCGCGACACGTGGATCAGATCAGCTTGAGCAAATGCCCCATCCGTTCGCGTTTGGTGCGGAGATACTCGCGGCTGTCGTCGTTGGGAGCAATCTCGATGGACACACGCTCGGTGATCTCGAGACCGTAGCCGTCGAGGGCAATGTACTTGCCCGGGTTGTTGGTGAGCAAACGCATTTTTACAAGACCGAGATCGCGCAGAATCTGGGCGCCGATCCCATAGTTGCGTTCGTCGGGCCGAAAACCGAGCTTCACGTTGGCCTCGACGGTATCGTGCCCCGCTTCTTGGAGCTCGTACGCACGCAATTTGTTGAACAGGCCGATGCCTCGGCCTTCTTGCAGAAGGTACAAGAGGACGCCTCGACCTTCGGCGCTTATCTGATCGAGCGCCTGGTGCAGCTGGGGACCGCAATCGCAACGCCGCGATCCGAAGATGTCACCGGTGAGACATTGACTGTGCACGCGCACCAGCGGCGGCTCGCCCGTGATGTCGCCGAGCACAAAGGCGACGTGCTCTTCACCGGTAATCTCACTACGGTAGGCATGCGCGACAAAGGTGCCCCAATCGGTCGGCATCTTCGGTGCCGCGACCCGTTCGACCAGGGTCTCGTTGTGCAAGCGATAGCGGATCAGATCGGCGATCGAGATCAACGGTAGCCCGTGCTCGCTCGCGAAGGTGATGAGATCGGGCACCCGCGCCATGGTGCCGTCGTCGTTCATGATTTCGCAGATCACCCCACCGGGTGGCAGGCCGGCGAGCACGGCGAGATCGATCGATGCTTCGGTGTGCCCGGCACGCTTGAGCACCCCACCCTTGCGTCCTCGGATCGGGAACACATGCCCTGGACGGATCAAGTCCCCAGGGTGAGTCGAAGGATTCATCACGGTCTGGATGGTCACCGACCGATCGGCCGCCGAGATTCCGGTGGTCACCTTGCCTCGCGCTTCGACCGACACGGTAAAGGCGGTGCCGAAGGGCGACGCGGTGTCTTTGACCATGAGCGGCAAATCGAGATCATCGGCACGCTCATCGGGAATGGCCAGACAAATCAAACCGCGTCCGTGTTTGGCCATGAAATTGATGGCCTCGGGGCTGACCCGTGACGCGGCGAGCACCAGGTCCCCCTCGTTCTCGCGGTCATGGTCGTCGACCACCACCACCATGCCACCACGACGAATCTGAGTAAGCGCTTCGTCGACCGAGGAAAATTCAGGCTCTTCAGCCATCGTGCTCTCCAAATTGATTGATCGTCTCGCGGCGTGATCGAGGACCGTGATCGTCTTCGATCTTCCTCCGCTTTCTATACGTTACAGGATCGCGACACATCTCGTGGCGCGGAACACCTTTATCGAGCTGTGCCGGTCCGTGCGATATGCTGCCCGGCCCATGCGACCCACCGTGGTGCGCGGCCTTCTCGCGCTCAGCCTGGTCTTACTCGTGCTGCCGTTGGTGCTTGCCAAGCCCGGCACGCCCGGCTCGCTCCGAGCCGACGAACCAGCTTACCTTCTCGGCGCCTTGTCACTGGCTTTCGACGGCGACCTGCGTTGCGATGCCAAAGACCTCGAGCGTCTGTGGCACGAGTATCCCTATGTGCCCCCGAGCAATGTCATCCTCATGACCAACGACGGGTGGCAAACGCTTTATTTCGGCAAGCCCTATCTTTATTCCTTCATGGCGGCACCGTTCGCGGCCCTTTTCGGCTCGAATGGCCTGGTGTTCTTCAATGCCCTGATGGTCGTGGCGATGATTTGGATGGGCGCCGACTATTTGCGGCGCTTCAATTCCGACGGGTTGGCGACGTTGTTCGCCACGGCTTTTTTCCTCATCGGCACCACCTTGCCGTTCATGTTCTGGCTCCATCCCGAAATCCTCAACATGTTCGCCACGGTCGGCTGTTTGTATTTCGGACTCCGCGCCGTCGAATCGTGGGCCGACGACGATCCCGCCACGTTGGGCACTGGCAGCCGCTGGCGCCGGTGGCTGGGCGTCCTCGCCGGCCGACCGGCGGCGGTGGTGCTCTCCGCGTCGACCTTGGCGCTCGGGGTGTACAACAAGCCGATGCTCGCCTTCATGGGCGTCCCGGTGATCGTCGCCCTGGCATTCGGCAAACGGTGGCGGTCGGTCGCCGGGTGGCTGACCAGCGCGGTCGTGACGATGGCGGTGATCGCGGGAATCTCGTTCGCCTTCACGGGTACACCCACCGCCTATCTCGGCTTCGCCCGCGCCGGTTTTCCGGTGAAGACGCCGTTCTACGTTCCCACCGACTTGGTGGCCGAAGCGGACGCTCAGGCGCAAGAACGGATGGCGGCGGCGGCGGCGATGCGCGCCAAACGCGAGGCGGAAGAAGGCGGCGAGATCGATCCCGAAGAAGCGGCACGGATCGCCGCCGAGAAGGTCGTCAACGAAGAAAAGCCGGTACGGAGCTTCTGGTGGATCTTCCGACCACCCGATCTCACCTGGCAAGAAAGTACCGAGGATGCTTGGTACTTCCTGGTCGGTCGCCACACCGGCCTGTTCGTCTATCAACCGTTCTCGATCGTCTGCCTGGTGCTCTTCGCCGTCAGCGCGTGGCGATCGCGTACCCGCTGGATGATTCTCGGTGCGCTGGGCGCCGTGGCGCTCTTTTTTCTCGGCCAGATCCCGTTCAACTGGCACGGCGGCGGTGGCTTTATCGGCAACCGCTACTTCCTCATGGCCTACCCGGGATTCTTGTTCCTGGTGCGGGAGATCCGACCGAGATGGAGCGTGGTGGTGCCCTTCGCGTGGGCCGGGTTGGCCCTCGGACCGCTGCTCATCTCGCCAGTGGGGCTCGTGGTGCGTGACGCGACGCTACAAGCTCATGCTCGAGGCAACGCATACAAGGCGCTGCCCCTGGAGCATGCGCTCCGTGAGCTCCCCGGACACTACGGCCTGGTGCGTGACCAGCTCTATCTCACCATGCGACGCGACCAGGTACGCGAAAGCGAGCTCGAGCTGATGACCTTGGGTGGTAGCCGCGTAACAGTGTGGGCGCATGTCCTCAAGCCGATCGAGTCGGTCACCTTCAAGATCCACAGCCCACGACCCGAAAACCCGGTGCGGATCCGCTTCGGGGACGACGAGGTGGAGCTCATCGCCGGTCCACAGGAGCAAGAGGTCACGTTTCGCCCCAGCCGTCCCGACAAACGACGCTGGGAGCGTGGTTACGACGACTATGACCGACTCGATTTGCATCTACTTTACGAGGTGGTGATCGAGGCGGAGCATGGCGCTCGGCCAGCCTGGTACGGAGCGCCGCTTCCAGCCTGGTACGGTGAGGCCATGCAGTCGTTCTTCGCCGGCGTCGCGTTCCTCCCCGTCGAGACGGTCTACACCGGCGAACCGACCATTTCCACCTACTGATTCCGGCGACCGTCCACCGCTGGCGCGATATGTCACAATCCGTCTCGATCAGCCGCTTGCACGGCGAGGAGATCCGACGATCATGAGCGCTTCCGACCCAACAACACCAGCCAGCCACAACTTGGCTTTCATCGAGAGTCAGTACGCACGCTATCTCGACGACCCGAGTCAGCTATCCGAAGACTGGCGCGAATACTTCGCCTCCTTCGCTGACAACGGTGTCGACACCACTGCGGTCCGCCACGCGCTCGATGCGCCCCACTTCCCGACGCGCAGTATCTTCGATCCTGCCGCCAGTGCCACGCCGGCCGAGGTCGCGCCCCGAGCATCGACCGGAACCGACGACGGCAGCCTGATCAAGGTCATCCAGCTGATCCACCAATACCGCGTGCGTGGCCATTTGCTCGCCGATCTCGATCCGCTCGGCATTCAGCGACCGGCCTACCATCCCGAGCTCGATCCCAAGTACTACGGCTTCACCGAAGCCGACTACGACCGTGTGTTCGAGCACAACACCATCGCGGGTGGCGCCAAGCCGATGACCCTGCGCGAGATTCTCGAACGGGTGGAAACAGTCTACAGCCGTGAAATCGCGGTGCAATTCATGCACATCGATTCCCTGCCGTGTAAAAAGTGGCTGATCAAGCACCTCGAGGATCCGCATTACCAACGCAGTCTGAGCCCCGCCGAGCAACGACGTGTGTTGGGACGGCTGACCGATGCCGAGGTCTTCGAGGACTTCCTCGGCAAGAAATACCTCGGCGCCAAGCGTTTCTCGCTCGAAGGTAGCGAGACCTTGATGCCTCTGCTCGACCTGGCGCTCGAAGATGCCGGGGCCCATGGAGTCGAAGAGGTGGTGGTCGCCATGGCCCACCGTGGCCGGCTCAACGTGATGGTCAATCTGCTCGGCAAGAGCCCATCCGATCTCTTCCATCTCTTCGAAGACGACCATCCTCATCTGCACGAGGGTCGAGGAGACGTCAAATACCACCTCGGTCATAGCAACGACTTCGTCACCTCACAGGGGCACAAGATGCACCTGTCCCTGTGTTTCAATCCGAGTCACCTCGAATTCGTCAACCCGGTCGCGTTGGGCCGGGTACGGGCCAAGCAGAATCGACTCGAAGACTACGACCGACGCAAGGTGCTCGGCATCCTGATCCACGGCGACGCGGCGATCGCCGGTCAGGGCGTCACTCAAGAGCTGCTCAATATGAGCGGCCTGCCCGGCTACCTCACCGGTGGCACGTTGCACATCGTGGTCAACAACCAGATCGGTTTCACCACGCCGCCCGAGCTCGGTCGCTCGACACGCTACGCCACGGAAATCGGCCGCATGCTGCAAACGCCGATCTTCCACGTCAACGGCGAAAACCCCGAAGCCGTGGCGCGGGTCGTGCGTCTGGCGATGGACTATCGCAACGAGTTCAACCAAGACGTGTTCATCGACATGTACTGCTACCGGAAGTTCGGTCACAACGAGAGCGATGAGCCGGCATACACCCAGCCTCTGATGTACGAGGTGATTCGCAAACGCAAAACGGTGCGCGAGGGCTATCTCGACCACCTCTTGGCCCTCGGCGACGTCACCAAAGACGAAGCCGACAAGCTGGCCGAAGAGCGACGCGCCGACCTGCAAAGCCACCTCGACCACGCGCGCTCCGACCACGAGCTCGAAACGTCGAGCGGTGAAGGCCTTTGGGGCACATACCGTGGCGGACGCGACGCCGATACACCCCAGGTCGAAACCGGAGTGGAACGCGAGACGCTGCAACGGGTCGGTCGACAGGCTCTCGAGATTCCCGAGAAGTTCAACATCCACCGGAAGCTGAAGCGACTTCTCAAGCAACGTCGTGAGATGGTGGCGGGCGAACGTCCCTTCGATTGGGCCACCGCCGAGCTCACCGCTTTCGCGACGCTACTCGCCGAAGGCTCGCCGATCCGCTTTACCGGCCAGGACTCACCACGTGGCACCTTCTCGCATCGCCATGCCGCGTTCACCGATGTCGAGATCGGCCATCCGCTGATTCCGCTCACCAAAGTGGCCGAGACCTACGGAACCCGGTTTACGATTCACGAAAGCCCGCTGTCGGAAGTCGCGGTGCTCGGATTCGAGTACGGCTTCAGTCTCGATACGCCTGAAGGCCTGACCATCTGGGAAGCGCAATTCGGCGATTTCGTCAATGTCGCCCAGGTGATCATCGATCAGTTCATCGCCTCGAGCGAAGACAAATGGGCGCGACTGTCGAGCGTCGTGATGCTGCTGCCCCACGGCTTCGAGGGTCAGGGACCGGAGCACTCGAGTGCCCGGCTCGAGCGTTTCTTGACGCTCGCCGCCGAAGACAACATCCAGGTGGTCAACGTGACCACGCCGGCGCAATACTTCCACTGTCTCCGTCGTCAGGTACGCCGCCCGATCCGCAAACCGCTCGTGGTCATGTCACCGAAGAGCCTGCTCCGTCACCCACGGGTGGTCTCGCCCCTCGACGACCTCACCCACGGCGGGTTCCAGCGTGTGATCGGTGACGACAGTGAGCTCGCATCGGTCCGCAAAGTCATCCTGACCAGCGGCAAGGTGTATTGGGATTTGATCGAGGCGCGCGAGGAACGTGGCATCGACGATGTCGCCATCGTCCGACTCGAGCAGTATTACCCGTACGACCTCGAGGAAATCGATCGCGCGGTGAGCCAGTGGGGCGAGCTCCCCGTAACCTGGGTGCAGGAAGAACCGCGCAACATGGGTGCCTGGAGCTTTATCCGCACGGCGTTCGACGATGAGATGCAAGACCGCTGGCGGCTGAGCTGTGTCTGCCGCAAACCCTCGGCGAGCCCGGCCACCGGATCGCTCGCCGCGCACCGTCAAGAACAGAGTCGACTGATCGAAAAGGCCTTGGCCTGAGGCGAACAACGAGAGGAACGAGATGGCGATCGAATTGAAGATCCCGGAGGCCGGCGAGTCGGTCACCGAAGCAATGATCGGCGAATGGCTCGTCAAAGAGGGCGATTGGGTCGATGTCGACCAGTCGATCGCCGTGATCGAGACCGACAAGGTCAACCTCGAGCTTCCCGCGCCCGAAGCCGGTGTGATTTCCAAGCTGCTCAAGGAAGAGGGCGACGAGGCCGCGATCGGTGAGACCGTGGCGCATCTCGAGCCCCAGGCAAAGCCCGATGGCGCGGCCAGCGCCGGCGACGAGCCGGCTGCCGAGACCAGCGCCGAAACGAGCGACGACTCGAAAGCGGGTAGCGGTGCCGAGCCCAAGGTCATGCCGGCCGCTCAACGACTGCTCGACCAGCACGGGATCGACGCAGGTTTGATCGAGGCGACCGGTAAGAGCGGTCACGTGCTCAAAGAAGACGTCCAGCGCTACCTGGATGCCGCCCAAGCGGACAAGTCGGCCGCGCCTGAGCCGGCCGCGCCTACGCCGGCTGAGAGCAAACCAGCCCCGGCTCCCGAGGCGGGAGCACGGAGCGAAGAAGTCGTCAAGCTGACGATGTTGCGTCGCCGGGTCGCCGAGCGCTTGGTGGCCTCGCAACAGGAAATGGCCCAGCTCACCACCTTCAACGACTGCGACATGTCGGCGGTGATCGGTCTGCGCAAGGAATACCAGGAGCGCTTCGTCGCCAAATACGGCTTCAAGCTCGGCTTCATGTCCTTCTTCGTCAAGGCGGTGATCGAAGGCCTCAAGGAGATCCCACAGCTCAACGCCGAGATGCGGGACGATTCACTGGTGTTCCGCAACTACTACGACATCGGAGTCGCGGTCGGTGGTGGCAAAGGCCTGGTGGTGCCGGTGATCCGTAACGCCGAGCGTCTGTCGTTCGCCGGCGTCGAGAACACCATTTCCGACCTCGCCAAACGGGCGCGTGACAACAAGCTCAGCCTGGAGGATCTCCAGGGCGGCACCTTCACCATCTCGAACGGTGGCATTTACGGCTCGTTGCTTTCGACCCCGATCGTCAATCCGCCCCAGAGCGGCATTCTCGGCATGCATCGGATCGAAGAACGCCCGGTGGCGGTGAACGGCCAGGTGGAAATCCGACCGATGATGTACCTGGCGCTGAGTTACGACCATCGGATCGTCGACGGGCGCGAAGCGGTCACCTTCCTCAAGCGGGTCAAAGAGACGATCGAGAACCCCGAGCGGATCCTTCTGGAGGTATAGAGAGTGGCCGACGAACAGAAGCATGACATCGTCGTCATCGGCGCCGGCCCGGGTGGCTACGTGGCGGCGATCCGCGCCGCGCAGCTCGGTCTCGACACCGCGATCGTCGAGAAGGAGAGCGCGCTCGGTGGCACCTGTCTACGGGTCGGGTGTATTCCGTCGAAAGCCCTGCTCGAGGCGAGCGAACGCTACGTCCAAGCCAAAAAGGGCGACCTGAAACGGTTCGGAGTCAAAGTCGGTGAGGTCGAGCTCGATCTCAAGGCGATGATGCGACACAAGAAATCGGTGGTCGACGCCAACACCAAGGGTGTCGACTATCTGATGAAGAAAAACAACGTCACGGTCTACCGGGGTCACGGTCGTCTCGATGGCCCAGGCGCGGTGGTCGTCGCGGGCGCGGACGGCGAGACGCGGGTCGGCGCCAACCACATCATTCTCGCCACCGGTAGTGAGGTGGCGTCGCTTCCCGGTATCGAGCTCGATGGCGATCGGGTGGTCGGGAGCACCGAGGCGCTCGACTTCACCGAGGTTCCCGAACGCCTCGTGGTGATCGGCGCCGGCTATATCGGTCTCGAAATGGGATCGGTGTGGAGTCGTCTGGGTAGCAAGGTGATCGTGCTCGAATATCTCGATCGCATCCTTCCCGGTATGGACGCCGAGACCGCCAAGAAAGCCCATCGGATCTTCAAGAAGCAAAAGCTCGACATCCGAACCGGTGTGAAAGTGACCGGGGTCACCGTCGACGGTGACACGGTGACGGTCGAAAGCGAAGGCAAGGATCCGATCGAAGCCGATCGCGTGCTGCTCGCCGTGGGCCGCAAGCCGTATACCGAGAACCTCGGTCTCGACACGGTGGGTATCGAAACCGATGCGCGTGGCCGGGTCACGACCGACGGACATTTTCGGACCTCGGCCGAAGGGGTCTACGCTATCGGCGACCTCATCGCCGGCCCGATGTTGGCGCACAAAGCCGAAGAAGAAGGTGTCGCCTGTGTCGAGTGGATCGCCAACGGCTGGGGGCACGTCGACTACGACTCGATCCCCGGTGTGGTCTACACCCATCCGGAGATCGCCTCGGTCGGTAAAACCGAGGAGCAGCTCAAGGACGACGGTGTCGACTACAAAAAGGGCGTCTTTCCCTTTAGCGCCAACGGACGCGCACGTGCGATCGCCGACACCGACGGCCAGGTCAAGATCCTCGCCGACGCCGAGACCGATCGCATCCTCGGTGCCCACGTGATCGGCCCACGCGCGGGTGATCTGGTTGCCGAGCTGGCGGTCGCGATGGCTTTTTCGGCTTCGTCGGAAGATGTCGCGCGTGCGTCCCACGCCCATCCGACGCTGGCCGAAGCGGTCAAGGAAGCGGCACTGGCCGTCGATGCGCGGCCTCTGCATATTTGACGCTGTGGACGCGATGGCGCAAGCCATCGCGCCATCCCTTTCCGCGCGAGAAGCATCATGACCTCGACCCCGAGTGCGCGTCAGCGCTTCGCGGTGATAGCGGCCCTCTACATCTCGCAAGCGATCCCGGTCGGATTTCATACCGTCGCGGTCCCGACCATTCTCCGCGACTACGGCATGTCGCTCACCGCGATCGGCGTGAGCAAGTTGATCGCGGTGCCGTGGCTGCTCAAATTCCTTTGGGCGCCCTTGATCGACGCCTTTGGCTCACGCCGACTGGGCCATTTTCGATCGTGGATCTTGCCGCTCCAGACGCTCTCGGTGGTCATCGTCTCGACGCTCGCCCTGATGGCGCTCGACGTCTCTCCCGGGCTCGCGCTCGCTCTCGGCGCGCTGTACATGGTGCTCGCCGCGACCCAGGACATCGCGGTCGACGGTCTGGCGATCCGTATCCTGCGTACCGAAGAACGCGGTCCGGGCAACGGTATTCAAGTCGGCGGCTACTACCTCGGCCAGGTGATCGGTGGCGGCTTGTTGCTGGTGGTCTACAGCCGTTTCGGCTGGACGATGGCGCTCGCCCTCGCCGCCGCTCTGCTCGCCCTGGCTCTGTTCCCGATCGTCCGATTTCCCGAAGAGGCCGCCGCGCGCAGCGCACCACCGTCTCGCAACCTCGATTTCGCCGCCATCGCGCGGTTTTTTCGCCGAGCGAACCTCGGCGGATGGATCGTCATCATCCTGCTCTATCGAGTCGGTGAGTCGATCACCGTGGTGATGCTCAGTCCGATGTTGATCGATCTCGATTGGTCGCCGGCGCGTATCGGCCTCGTGCTCGGCATCGGCAATGCCTTCGCGGCTCTCGCCGGAGCGCTGCTCGGTGGGCTCCTGGTGGCGCGGCGAGGACGACGGATCGTGCTCGCCAGTGCGCTCGCTTTGCAAGCGGTACCGATCGCCCTTCTCATTCTCGGCACACCGGGTCTGCTGCTGATTCCTGGCTGGGCGATCGTCGCTATCGTGTTGGTGGTGTCGTTCTTCGGCGGTCTCGGAGCGGCATCGCTCTACACCAACATGATGGACGCCAGCGACAGCGACACGCCGGCGACCGATTTCACCCTCCAACAATCCATCTTCGCCTTTGGCCCGATCTTCGCGACCGTCGTCGCCGGGCCGCTCGCCGAAGCCACCGGCTATGGCATGGTCTTCGCGCTCGCCGCCGCGTCTTGTGTCGTCGCCGCTCTCGTCGCCAGCAAGATCACCCTACCGGCGGAAGTCCATCAGTCGACCACGGGCAAATAGGCACGCCAAGGACCGATGGCGTCGCGGTTCTGTTTCGCCATCACTCGCGCGATCTGAGCAAAGTGAGACAGATCGTGGGTCACCCAGGTAGCCACGAGCTCACCGAGGGTGACCGATCCGAGCTCGGGATGAAGCCCGCGGCGCGCCATGTCCGATTCGGTCAAACCGAGCGCGACCAATCGAGCGAGATTCTCCCGGCGTAGCTCGGCGAAGGTGGTGAGGAGCTCGTCGAGCGTCTTGCCCTTGGACGTCGTGAACATCGCCTCGCGGTCGAACGGCGTGAACGCCACCTCCGCGCCGTGCTCGAGAATGTGTTCGATCCGTGGTAGCCAGTCGGTCCGTTCGCCGTGAATCAGATGACCGACGATGTCGTACGCGCTCCACGTCTCCGGACCTTCGTTGACGAGCGTCCATCGTTCGGGCAGACCGGCAAGCCAGACCCGCAGGATCTCGGGGGTCCGTTCGAGAATGGGCAGTGCCTCGTCGACCTGGCTCATGAGGCTTCAGCCCAGGGTCGCGAGTCGTTCTTCGGCGGCCTGAATGGTCGCGCGTAGCGCCTCGGCATCGCTTTTCGCCTTCTCGACCGCGATCGGCTTGGCGCGGGTGAGGAAGTTCTCGTCGGCGAGCCGCTTCTCCAATCCACCGAGACGCTTGCGGTCTTGCTCGAGCTGCTTTTCGAGACGTTGCTTTTCGGCTTCGCGATCGGCCTGGCCGAGCCGCACGGCGACTTCGAACGCGGCATCGACCGCCACCGCGGTACCCGGCTCGTCGGTACCCGCCGCACTGTCGAGAAGCTCGAGCGAGCCCGCACGCACCAATCGCTCGACCACCGGCGCGCACGCTTCGAATACGTCCCGGTGCGCGGTGGGATGGATCGCCACTTCGATCTTGACCTTGGGCTCGAGACCCTGCTCGGCACGCACGCTGCGAATCGCACCGATCGCTCGGACCACCGCGTCGACCGCCTCACCCGCTTCGGGATAGCGATGCGCGGGATCGATGGCCGGCCACGGCGCACCGATCAGCATGTCCTCGCCTCCCATCTCTCGCCACAGCACCTCGGTGACATAGGGCATGAACGGGTGGAAGAGCTTGAGATAGGTCAGGTAGGCGTGATGGGTCACCGCCGCCGTCTCCGCCGAGCCGGCGAGCGGCGGTACCTTGATCGCCTCGAGGTAGACGTCGCAGAACTCGCTCCAAAACGCGGTGCGGATCAACTCGGCACCGTCGCCAAACGCCCAGTCACCAAAACGTCGATCGATGAGGTCGACCAGGCCATCGAGACGGGCCATCATCCACTGGTTGATCGGATGTTCGATGGTCGCGGGCAGAGCCGTCGGATGCTCACCGACGGTACGCTCGACCAGCTTGCCGGCATTCCACAATTTGTTGATCAGCCGTTTGACGCCGACCAGCCGCTCTTCGCTCAGCTTGAGGTCCTTACCCGGCGCGTTGCCCAGAACGAGCGACATGCGAAGCACGTCGGCGCCATGATCAGCGATCGTCGCCTGCGGATCGATCGCGGTTTCTGGCTTCGATTTCGACATCTTGTCGCCGTCGCGATCGAGGATCAGACCGTGCATGTAGACGGTGTGGAACGGGACCTCACCGACCATATAGGTGGTCATCAGAATCATCCGCGCGATCCAGAAGAAGAGAATGTCGTAACCCGTCTCCATCACCGAGGTCGGATGAAATCGCGCGACATCCGGGCTCCGAGCCAGGAGCTCACGCAACGAGAGCTCGGGATGCGCTTCGGCGAGCTCGGGATCGATCAACGTGCTCCACGTCCACAGCGCCGACGAAAACCACGTGTCGAGCGTGTCGGGATCCTGCTCCCAGCCAGCGCCTTCCGGCGAGCGATGACCGACGTAGAGATCCTCTTCACCGCGATACCACACCGGGATTCGATGCCCCCACCAGATCTGTCGCGAGATACACCAATCGCGCAGATTGTCGATCCAGTGGAAATAGGTCTTCTCTTCGTGTTTCGGGAGCAGCTGGATATCGCCGTCGGCGATGACGTCGCGAAGCACCTGCCTGATCGACAAGGTCTGGCCTTTCCACGGCACGACCGGCTTGTTGACGTCGACGAACCACTGCGCCTTGGGCAGCGGCTCGATCACCTGTTTCGAGCGATAGCAGATCGGAGTCGGCTGAATGTAATCCTCGGCGCCCGCCAACAGACCCGCCGCGTCGAGATCGGCGACGAACGCGGCCCGACACTCCTCGACCGTCATGCCCTGGTAGCGCTCTCCGGCGGCGGCGGTCATCCGACCGTCCTCGTCGATCACCTGCACGAGCGGTAAACCGTGACGCTCGGCGATCTCGAAGTCGATGGCGGAATGAGCCGGGGTCACACCGAGCGCACCGGTACCGGTCTCGGGATCGACCGCCTGGTCGGCCACCACGCGCACGTGGATCGTCGGCCCTTGCGGCCAGGTGATCTCGTAGGTCTTGCCGATGTGCTCCTGCCAACGCTCGTCGTCGGGGTGCACCGCGACCGCCGTATCGCCCAATTTGGTCTCGGGCCGACTGGTGGCGACCAAGAACGGACCGTAGCGCATGGTGTAGAGCTTGGCGGGTCGCTCCTTGGTCTCGATTTCGTCGTCGGCGACGGTCGTCTTGAGATGCGGATCCCAATTGATGATCCGCAGGCCACGGTAGATCAACCCATCGCGAAACATCCGCGCAAAGGTCGCGTTGACCGCTCGGTTGAGCGTCGCGTCCATGGTGTAGCGTTCACGCGACCAATCACAGCTCGCCCCGAGCGCGCGGATCTGCGACCGAATCGTGCCTCGCGACTGCTCGACGAATTCGGCGATTTTGGCGACCAGACCGTCGCGACCGAGCTCGTGACGTGGATCGGCCATGCCTTCTTTTTGCAAGTTGCGGATGACCACCGACTCGGTGGCGATCGCGGCGTGATCCGTGCCCGGTAGCCACAGTACTTCGTCGCCGGCCATGCGCCGCCAGCGGATCATCACGTCTTCGAGCGCCATGCCGACGGCGTGACCGAGATGGAGCGTCCCGGTGGCGTTGGGTGGCGGCATCGAGATCGTAAAGGCCGGTCGATCCGAGTCGACGTCGGCGCGAAACGCACCCGACGATTCCCAGCGCTCATAGATTGCCTGTTCGTATTTGGAAGCTTCGAAATACTGATCGAGCGGCATGATGTCTCCGCGTGAGTAGAAACGTGAGGACGAAATCGACCGAACGGTGAGTCTACTCGCCGGAACGGCGAGCGGCCAGTCGGAGATGGTTACGATCCGGGCAGCGTCCAGTCGAAGAGCGACGCGCGGGGAACGGTGGGTTGGGTACGCGCCTCGATTCGCTCGACGATCGACGGCCAATGAACCCGTTGCCGTCCATCGGCCACGGGTTCGATCCGCACACCCTCGGGCACCTCGATCTCGTCGAGTCGGCCGAGACGTACCGCGAACGCGACCTCGGCGAGCACCTGCGCGTCGTGGACCCGTGACAGCTTGCGGAGAGCTTCGCGAATGTTGGGAATGAGCATGCCGGCGATCACCGCGTCGGGTCGATCGCCGAGCGGCGCGACGTCACGATTGAACACCTCGAGCATGTCGTCGTGTGGCAAGGTGCTGGCGTCGAGAACGCCGGACCAGAAATCGAGCTGCGCGCTGACCTCGAGATCGGCCCGCCAACCCGCCAGGGTCGACGACGCTTGGATCGCACCCCACGTTTGGCTCGCTTCACCGGCCATGATCGCGGCGCGATCGGGAGGTCCGTCCGGCAATACGGTCGGCAACGCGGCGAGGATCGCATCGTCGATGTCAGAGGACCCGGCAAGCTGACGCAGAGATTCGAGACGCAGCGCGTCGACCGCCGTGCCCACCAA
Organism: Acidobacteriota bacterium; assembly: GCA_039184055.1. GTDB lineage: Bacteria > Acidobacteriota > Thermoanaerobaculia > Multivoradales > J023 > JBCDBH01. Next base: position 14,435 of record JBCDBH010000012.1, on the reverse strand, counting down.
AGCTGGCGACAAACCGCGATGAGCGTAGATCGCGCTCGTGATCACTCCGAGTGCCGAGAGATCGTCCACCGTGTCGTCGAGCCGACCGTCCGAAGCCGCGAGTCGAGCATCGAGCGCCAGCAACCGACTGACGTCGAGCACCACCACCAGCGGGCTGGTGTCAGCATAGAGACGACCGCCGGCGAGCCCACGCCACACGGGTGTCGCCAACCGGTCGAGAGCACGCAACTCGACGAGGATGTCGTGACGCCGAGCAAGTACCTCGGCGATCCGTGTCCGATCGTCGTCGGTCCAGTCGGCCAAGTCGGTGATCAACCACCGGGTCACCTGCTCGCGCTCGTCGACGGTGAAGGCCACTGCGCCGCCATCGATGATCCGACCGTCCTGGCGCGGCACGGATTCCCCATCACCATGCTCGCGCATCAGCTCTTGAAATCGCGTCTCCGCCGTGGCGCGATGCTGCTCGCCCACACCGCGCAGCACCAGCCACGCGATGGCGACCGCCAGGACCGTCGCCGCCAGCACGAGCATGAGAACACGAGCCAAACGCCAGAAACGCTGAGGAAACAACGACATCCGAGTCAGCATAGCAGGGCTTCGCCGCACTGCGTCTCGAAAGACTTGACAACGTCGCACTGCGGCGCAATACTACTTACCGACCGGTAAGTAGCGCCGCCTGTACCCGCGACACGATTCCGGAAAACACCAAGGACGTTTCGATGCCCAGCACCCAAACGAGCACAGCCGCCAAGAAGACCGCCCTCTTCGATGACGACAAGGAAGGGCAGATCTATCGCACGGCGGCCCAGATGATTCACGAGCGTGGCTTCGCGGCGACGTCGATGAACCAGATCGCCGAAGCGCTCGAAATGACCAAGCCCGGGCTCTACTACTACGTCAAAGGCAAAAAAGAGCTCCTCTTCAAGATCACCAGCTACGCGATGGACCGTCTCGACGAAGCGGTGGTCGAGCCGGCGGCACGTATTCAGGACGCCGAGGCGCGACTCCGCTCGATCGTTCACGGGCACGCTCGACTCTTGATGAGCCATGTCACCGCGCTCGGCATCCTCATCGACGAAGTCGAGGCTCTGGCGCCGGCCGACAAAAAGGTCATCGTGGCACGCAAGCGAAACTACTTGGACCTCGTTCGTCGAACCATTGACGAGGTCCAATCGACTTACTCGGGTCGCAAGCTCGATTCGACGGTAGCCGCCTTCAGCCTTCTCGGCATGGTGATGTGGCTCTCTCGATGGTTTCGTCCCGAAGGCAAGCTCGACGCCGCCACGGTGGCTGACGACATCACCGAAATCGCACTACGAGCTTTGTTGCGTGGTGACGCCGCGCCGACCGTGCCGCCGGTACCGTTTCCCGTACCGGCGACCTGACGCTTCTTCCAGCTTTACCTCTCGACCGTTCACCCAAGGAGAACCGACCCATGACCTCGAAGCAGATTCACGTCACCGAAGCCGAAGCGATGGCGGTGGCCGAGGCCTCGCGCCAGAAAGAATGGAAGCAGCCCTCGTTCATGCGCGAGCTTTTTCTCGGCAATTTCCGTTTCGACCTCGTCCATCCGTTTCCGCTCGAGCAGCCTCAACGGCCCGAGTTCGCGGCGTTCTACAACGCTCTGAAAGAGTTCTTGCGTGACCACGTGGACTCCGAGGGCATCGACGCCAGCGGTGAGTATCCGGAAGACGTCGTCGACGGTCTGCGCAAGCTCGGCGCCTTCGGCATGAAGATTCCGAAGGAGTATGGCGGTCTCGGCTTCAGCCAAATCGAGTACGCCAAGGTCATGGAGATGCTCGGCGCGGTCGACGGCAATCTCAGCGCTCTGTTGTCGGCGCACCAGTCGATCGGCGTGCCGCAACCGCTCAAGCTCTTCGGGACGGAGGCGCAGAAGAAGAAGTACCTGCCGCGTTGCGCCGCGGGCGACATCTCCGCGTTCGCCCTCACCGAGCCGCAGGTCGGCTCCGACCCGGCGCGGATGACCACCGTTTACAGCCGCGACGAGAATGGCGACTACGTGATCTCGGGTAGCAAGCTGTGGTGCACCAACGGCACGCTCGCCAAGCTGATCGTGGTGATGGCGCGGGCCGAAGATTCGAACGCCATCAGCGCGTTCGTCGTCGAGGCCGATTGGGAAGGCGTCAAGGTCGAGAACCGCTGCCATTTCATGGGTTTGCGCGCGCTCGCCAACGCGGTGATGACCTTCACCGACGTCAAGGTGCCGAAAGAGAACTTGATCGGCAAGGAAGGTCGCGGTCTCAAGATCGCTCTGACCACCCTCAACGATGGTCGTCTTTCGATCCCCAACGGCTCGGTCGGTTCGGCCAAACGCGCGCTGCAGATCTGCCGCGAATGGTCGGCCGAGCGTGTGCAATGGGGCAAGCCGGTCGGTAAGCACGAGGCGATCGCCCACAAGATCGCCGACATGGCCGCCACGACCTTCGCCATGGAGTCGGTGGCGATGACCGCGACCGCGATGTCGAACCGTGGCGATGTCGATATCCGCCTGGAGGCCGCCGCCGCCAAGGAATGGAACAGCTGTAGGGCCTGGGAGATCATCGACGACACCATGCAGATCCGTGGTGGTCGTGGTTACGAGACCGCCCACTCGCTCGCCGCCCGCGGTGAGAAGCCGGTCGCCGTCGAACGCATGATGCGTGATTACCGCATCAACAAGATTTTCGAAGGCTCGAGCGAAATCATGCACCTCTTCATGGCGCGTGAAGCGGTCGACAAGCACCTCGAAGTCGCCGGTGCGATGGTCGACGTCTCCACCTCGGTGGAACAAAAGCTGGAAGCGCTGCCGCAGATCTCGGCGTTCTACAGTAAGTGGTACCCGACCCGCTGGGTGGGTGGCTTCGAGACCTACAGCGAGCTCGGTGACATGGCCAAATACGTCCGCTTCGTCGAGCGTAGCTGCCGTCGCCTGGCCCGCTCGGTCTTCCACGGCATGATGGTTCATCAGGCGCGGTTGCAGAACAAGCAGATGTTCCTCTTCCGTCTGGTCGACGTCGCCAACGAGCTGTTCGCCATGGCGGCGACGGTCAGCCGCGTGCACGCGATGCGCAAGGCTCACGACCCGAATGCCGAGCGCGCCGCCGAGCTCGCCGAGCTCTTCTGCCGCTCGAGCCGGCGCAAGGTGCGCCAGCTGTTCCGCGACCTGTGGTCGAACGAGGACACCCTCAAGTACCGTGTCGCCCTGGGCGTGCTGCGTGGCAAGCAGCAGTGGCTCGAAGCCCTTCTCGAAGGCCTCGAGACCCCGGAGCCGGAAGCGGTGCGTGCCAAGGCCGAGCAGCTCCCACCGGTCAAGGTACCGGTCGGCGCCGGCGCCTGAGCCCATCGTCGCCGTCGAATGTAGGGAGGGCCTCGGCCCTCCCTTTTTCTTTCCGTCAGGTATTCTTCTCGAACCCCCGAAGACTCGCGTTTGGAGGATGACCATGAGCACGGCCAGCACCCACGAAGCAAGCCCGCGGATCAATGGTATTCCGCCCCACGACGCGGCGCGTTCGTCTCGACAGGCGACGCCGACACCCGATATCGACCGTGCGCTCGACGAGCTCCGGGCGCAAGCCGACTCGTGGGCCAACCTCCCGATCCGTGACCGCCGCGCGATCCTCGCCGAGCTGAGTCGTGATCTCGAATCGGTCGGCGCACGCTGGGCGGAAGCGATGCGACAAGCCGAAGGTCTACCGGCGGGTGAACCTCGAGCCGGAGAAGAATGGCTGGTCGGCCCGTATTTGATCCAACGCAACCTGCAATTGCTCGACGAAGCGCTCGCCGATATCGAGAAAGTCGGCCACCCCAAGGTCCCGGGCCCGGTCACGGAACGCCCGGATGGGCGCGTGGTCGCGGAGGTGTTTCCCGGGCGAATCTACGATCGCATCTTCTATCCGGGCGTGACCGCCGAGGTATGGATGGATCGTCAGGTGACCAAAAACGGTTTGGCCGCCACGCAGGCTCGGATCTATCGGGAAACGGATCACAGCGGCGCGATCGCCCTGGTCTTGGGTGCCGGCAACGTGTCCTCGATCGGCCCGACCGATGCGCTCTACAAGCTCTTCGTCGAAAATCAGGTGGTGGTGTACAAGCTCCACGAGCTCAACGACCACCTCGGGCCGCTTCTCGGCGAGGCCTTTCAGGCGCTCATCGACTGGGGTGTGCTCCGGCTCGTTTACGGTGGAGCCGACGTCGGTGCCTATCTTTGCGCCCACGACCAGGTCGACGAGATCCACATCACCGGCTCGGACAAAACCGTCGAAGCGATCGTCTTCGGCTCCGGTGAAGAAGGCGCGCGACGCAAGGACGCCCGCGAGCCACGCCTGCAAAAACCCATCTCGAGCGAGCTCGGCAATGTCTCGCCCTTTATCGTCGTTCCTGGCCCGTGGACCCGTCAGGAAATCGATTACCACGCCGAGAACATCGTCGCCAGCCTCACCAACAACGCGGGCTTCAACTGCAACGCCACCCGTGTGATCGTTCTCCATCGCGACTGGCCCCAGCGCACCGAGCTGGTCGACGCCATCCGCCGCCACCTGGCGAAAACCCCGACTCGAACCGCCTATTACCCGGGTGCCGAAGACCGGCACGCCGCCTTTGTCCGGGAACATCCGGAAGCTGAACGCTTTGGTGAACCGGGCCCCGGAGAATTGCCGTGGACGCTGATTCCCGAGGTCGACGCCGCCGACAAGGACGACATCGCCTTTCATACCGAGGCATTCTGCGGTGTGTTCGCGGTCACCCTACTCGATGGCGAGGGCGCGGCTGGCTTTCTCGACCGGGCGGTCGACTTCGTCAACGAAACGTTGTGGGGAACCCTCTCGGCCAGCCTCGCGGTGCATCCCGCGTCACTCGACGTACCCGCGGTTCGCGATGCGTTCGAACGCGCGCTCGAGGGATTGCGCTACGGCACCATCGGCGTCAATTGCTGGGCCGCGGTCGGGTTCGGGCTGATCTCGACACCCTGGGGTGCCTACCCGGGACACGATCTCTACGACATCCAATCGGGTTCCGGCGTGGTGCACAACACCTTGATGTTCGAGCACCCCGAAAAAGTCGTGATCCGAGCACCGTTCCAGATGCGTCCCAAACCGCCTTGGTTTCCGAGTCACAAAACCGCGCTCGGCCTGTCGAAGAAATTGGCGGCGTTCGAAGCGGATCCCTCACCGCTCCGCCTGCCGGGCATTCTGTGGACGGCGATTCGCGCCTAGACGGCCGCATGGCTGGTGAGCCAATGCGGCCTAAGCGTATTTGCTCGCGGCGAGACCGAAGAACTTCCGCAGCAGGCCCAGCTGGCCCAGGTGATAAGACTCGTGCTGGAGAAGAAAGGTCAGACCACCGGCCACGGTGTTGTCCTCGATCGGAAATTGATCGGGTGACGGCCGTTCGAGGTCTTCGATCGTGAGCGTCGCGAACCGGGGCATGATTTGCTCGGCGGCGCGCGCCCACAACGTCCTGACATCTTCCACCGTGGCGAAATCGGGCATTTGCTCGATCGACAGGATGTCGTCGAGCGAGAACGGCGACGGCGCCTCGAGGCCGAGGAAGCGGGCCAAATAGAACCGTGCATCGACCAGATGCATAGCCAGGAAAATCATGTTGTTGCTGCGTTCATTGGGCTGTCGCCGCGCGGTGAAATCCGACACGCCCTCGAAAGCGTTGTGGAACAGCCGCGTGTTGAGGTGAAACACCTCGGATAGCGGCGCCACGAACGGATGAGGCGGATCGGCCGTGGGGCGCGGGGGAAGAAAGCCGTCGCGTCGCATCAAGTCGTCGTACCGTTCCGAGCCATCGCCGCGGCGGCGAAGCGCCGCACGACGTCACCAGCGGGGATGATCTCCTCGACTCCGGCGACGCTCTTGCCAGCCTGAAGAATGTCTTTGTACGAGGAGGCTTTACCGGCCTGTTTCTCCATTTTGAGAAACGAGCGCAGTGAATACCAGGTGCGCATCCAGTGCTTGGTCTTGCGGCCACGCAGCATCCAGCGCCCGAGCGGCCCGGCCCGCGTACCGGTCTTTTCGATCCAGGGCGTCTTGATGACCGCCAGCGGTACACCGGTGACCCGTTCGGTCAACACGATGTCATCGGCCTGGGCGTTGACGATGGCGAGTTTGTAATCGTCGTGCTCGCTGCATTCCTCGGTGGCGATGAAGCGCGTGCCCATCTGCACACCGGCATAACCGAGATCGAGCGCTTCGACAAAATCGCTTGCTGAGCCGATCCCACCCGCGCACACCACCGGCACGCCCAGATCACCCAGCTCATCGAACAACGCCGCCGCCGACGTGGTCCCGGCATGTCCGCCAGCGCGCTCATTGACTCCGATGACGCCATCGACACCACCCTCGAGCCCTTTCTCGGCGTGTCGACGGTTGGTGACATCGTGATAGACCACGCCACCGACCGAATGAGCTTTGTCGACCACCCATCGCGGGTTGCCCAACGATGTGACGAAGAAGCGAATCCCGGCCTCGAGCGCTTGATCGACATAGCGCTGCATCGCTTCTTCGTACTTCTTGACCGACCGCTCGACGATGACGTTCATCCCGACCGGCTTGTCGGTGATCTCACGAATACGGTCCAAGCCAGCCTGAAACTCCCAACCGTGCACATGAACCAAAGACAGCGGCTGAATGATGCCGATGCCACCGGCCGCGGAGACCGCCGCGACCAGCTCGGGATTGCTGCACGGATACATGGCGCCACAAATCAATGGCACCTCGATCCCGGCGTGCTCGGTCAACGGAGTCGCGAGCTCCACACGATCGGCATCGGTTTTCATAACGTCTCCCTGTCGAGCGTTCGGTTATGGCTTCGGCCAGCGGTCTCGAGCAGCTTACGCGATTCTACCTTCCAGTCGGTATTCTACCTTCCAGTCGGTCGAACACGGAACGCGTCTTCGTTCATTGCACGAAAGAAATTTGGCTTCCCTGGCACCGTATCAAGTCGTGTCGCTCGTGTCGCCGAGCCTGGTACGATCAAGGAGACACATTCACTGCGAAGAGGAGAGAGCTATGGAATCCCTGATCGTCTTTCTGGTGATTGGCCTGGTCGCTGGCTGGCTCGCCAATCAGGTGATGAAAACGGGTCGTGGACTGGTCGCGGCTTTGATCGTCGGCGTGCTCGGCGCCTTTATCGGTGGCTTCCTGCTACCGATGATCGGTCTGTTTCCGGCCGGCCTGATCGGCAATTTGCTCACCGCCTTCATCGGCGCGATCGTCTTGCTCTTCTTGCTCAAGCTGATCAACTGACGCAGCCTGCATAGCTCTCCCCGACACCGTGGCGTCCGTCGACACGGTGAAGCGGTGAGCATGCACGTTAAGGAAAATACCCACGCACGGCCGTGGCTTCGAGCCCACGGCCGTCGACCCGCACTTCGATCTCGCGAAAGCCATCTCCCTCACCCGTCGATTGATAGGCGAGCAGATATTTGCTCCGCAGCTCTTCGCCGATCTCGGCGTAGACGGCGGCGAGCGCGGCCGGATCGTTGACCAGGAACAAACGACCACCGGTTTCATTGGCAATTCGCTGGAGGGTGCGTCGCGCCGGACCACGTGGCAGGTCGAGCCCGATGGCATAGACCGCGACCCCGGCGCGACGCGCATGGTCGAGAGCGTGATCCGCTTCGAAACGGCTGTTTTCGTCTTCACCGTCCGAGAGGAGAACCACCGCGCGTTGGCCTTCGAGCCCCTGTTGATAGGTCAAGGCACGGACCAGCGCGTCCCACAACGCGGTGCCGCGTTCGGCGGCGAGCCAGGAAAGACCCCGCGCGAACGATTCACTGTCGCGACTGAACGGCACCACCACTTCAGCGTGGTCATTGAACGTCAGGAGCGCGGCGCGATCCCGCTCACTCAGGCTTTGGACAAAGCCCAACGCGGCCCCGCTCGCCGGGGTGAGCCGATCACGCATCGACGCCGACACATCGAGCAGCACGGTGACCCAAATCGGTAGATCTCGAACGTGCTCGAAACGTCGTACGCTCTGCGGCACACCGTCCTCGAGCACGGTAAACACATCGCCCGGAAGATCGATCACGGGACGCTTATCACGATCGCTGACCTTGACGTAAAGCTCGACAAAGTCGACATCGATCTCTTCGACTTGATCGGGAGCGTTCACCAGCACCGCGTGCTCGGCACGCCGGCCATCGGTCAAACGACCCTCGACTCGAATCAAGCTCAACGCCCCGTCTCGAGGCAGATCAACGGGATGGGAAAACGGTGGCTGTTCGAGCACCGCCAGCCGCTCTTCGTCCCGATAGATCGCCACCTCGGCGAGGCTAGCGCCACGTGGCACGTGAACATCAGCGCGTACCCGTACGCTGCCACGATAGGCCCTGCCTGCCACCGGTTCGATCAAGCGAACCGTGAACCGATGGGGACTGGCGTTGAGCATCAGCTCGTCGCTGGCGATCTCGACGCCTTCACGATCGAATGCCGAGGCGCGCAAAACGACCGTTCTGGGCAAATCACCGAGGTCGAGCTCGACCGAATACGGTGCTTGGCGCTTGGTGAGAATCGCCTGCCCGTCGAGCGCGAAAACGACATGGTCGATTCGCTCCCCGGACGGCACAGCGACGAATCGCTGCAGTCCCGTCAAGAGCTCGCCGATCGGCGCGAGCAGCTCGATACCGACCTCACCCGCGGCAAGCTGGGCATTGGCGGACGCAAAGATATCGACACTCTCGGCATCGACTCGCACGTCGGAGGTCACCACCGGCACCTCGAGCTCACGTGCCCAACGCATCATGCGACGGCTGCCGAGATCCTCGAGACGGAGAATCAGCTGATACGAACCCGGCCGTAGGAATCGCTGGAAGACGAGCGGTAGCGAACCTTGTTCGTCGGCACCGAGCTCGAATCGATAGCGAAAGGCATCGAAGAGCTCGCCGTCACGCAGCACCTCACCGTTCAGCAAGAAGGCGTATCGCGAGGCACCGGCGAGCTCCACCGGCTCGACCTCGGCGCCGTCGACACGGATGTGGCCTTGGACCGCGGTTCGGCTCTGACGAAAACCCGGAAAAGCAAAGTCGATCTCGGCGTCGAAGACTCCGATACCGGTCGGCACTTCGGTGCTGTACGCGGCGAACGTCAACACCCACTCGTTGTTCGGTGGTGTGGGTGGCTCTTCATGTCGAGCGACCAGCTTCTCGTACGGGAAGCCGGTCGGAGCCTGCGCGCGGATCCGATTGATCAGATCGAGGGCGGCATACAACGCGTCGATATTGCAATAGTCGCTGGCGGCGCCTCCCGCGCTATGGCTCTGAAACAGCTTGCCCGTTCCTTCCCAAGGATCCCAAAAACGCCACGCGCCGACTCCCCATGGACGAAAGAAAATCAACGCGAATTCTTCCGAGGTGAGCTCGGTTCGCTCGTAATAGAACACTTCGATCGGCCACGTGATCCCGGGACAATAGACCGACCAATGACCATCGGGGAGACCGTGCAAGAGAACCGGCTTGGCCCGAACGTCCCGCAAATCATCACCCCACTGCTGACGATAGGCGGCGATCCGCGCATGCCAATCATCACGGGCTTCGTTGCGACCGGTTCGCGGATCCGGATCACGTTCACGCCAAAAGCGCTCGATGAAGGCATCGCGCTGATAATCGCGTGCCAGAGCGAGAAATTGTTCGAGCTCGTCTTCGCCGAGCAAGAGTTCGACCTCGAGCAACCAGGTGCGATGTCGTTCGGGGAAATCAACCGGCAATGCGTCGAGGTCGACCCGCACCGCGCCCAGGACCGAGGCGGCCGACAACACGACGAGCAAAGCAAAGACGAGCGCGATACGGTCGGATCCGACTCTGTGTCCATCTAGGATCCGTCGCGCTCGTCTCATGTCGTCCTCCGATCAGGGGTAGTAGCCGCTGATCGTCTTGGCGTCGAGCCCACTCTCGGACACTTCGATATCGATCTCGCGGAATTGGTCGTCATCCGAGCCGTTCGACGACTGGTACGCCAGCAAGTATTTGGAACGCAGCTCTTCGCGAATCTGGGCGTACACCGCATCCAGCTCGGCGGTCGAGTCGATGAAGAAGCTCCGTCCTCCGGTTTCCTCGGCGAGCTTGCGCAGCGTCTTCCGTGCCTCGGAACCTCGCGCCGGCAAGTCGAGACCGATCGAGTAGATCGTCACCTCGGCTCGACGCGAGTATTCGAGCGCGTCGTCGAACGAGAAACGGCTGTTCTCATCGTCGCCATCGGAAAGCAAAAGCACGGCGCGCTGGCCCTGGATGCCGTTGGCGTAGAACAGCGAGTAGATCAGGCTGTCGTGCAGCGCCGTACCGCGCTCGGCCTTGAGCCCTGCGACGCCGGATGCAAAATCGTCAATGTCGTGGGTAAACGGCACCGACACCCAAGGACGGTCGTTGAAAGCGATCAGCGACACGCGATCTCGTGGCTCGACCAACTGCTCGAAGAACGACAGAGCCGCGTCACGCGCCTGATCGAGACGTTCGATCATCGACGCCGACACATCGAGCAAGATGGTGGCGTGAATCGGCAAGTTGTCGACCACCTCGAAACGCTCGATGGTCTGCGGCACACCGTCTTCTTCGACGCTGAAGTTGTCGATCGTCAGCCCGCTGACCGGACGCCGATCGCGATCGAGCACGGTGGTGTAGAGCTCGACGAAATCGACCCCGATCTCATCGACGATGTCAGGAGCGTTGATGATCACGACGTCCTCGGCCATGGTGCCATCGTTGAGATAGCCGACCGCGCGTACCAGGGTGAGATCACTGCTCGGAACCGTGATCGGCTGGACGAACGGCTCGTCGTAGAGCGTGGCGAGACGAACGTCGTCACGCCACAGCTCGACCCGATCGAGCGTCTCGGTATCGGGCACCTTGATGTCGGCGCGGGCACGCAGACTGCCGTAGTAATTCCGGCCACCCACCGGTTCGATCAACCGCACGACAAAGCGATGCGGGCTCGCGTTGAGCATCAGCTCGTCACTGGCGATCTCTTCACCCGCGTCGTCGTGGGCGGTGGCGCGCAAAACGAGCGTTTTGGGTAGATCACCGAGATCGAGCTCGACCGAATACGGTGGCCGCTTCTTGGTCATGACGGCCTGACCGTCGACGGTAAATTGAACGCTGTCGATTCGATCACCCTCGGCGAGCACGTCGAAACGTTGAAAACCGGTGATCAGATCACCGAAGGGTCGAACGATCTTGACCCCGACCTCGCCCCCGAGCAGAACTTCGTTCGCGGACGCGTACACACGCGCCACCTCGTCATCGAGATCCTGCGCCGGCATCGCGTTGTCGACCATCGGGATATTCAGCGCGTCGGCCCAGCGAAACACCTGATTGGTGCTCAGATCTTCGACTCGCAAAATGACCTGATAATCGCCGGGGCGAAGATAGCGTTGAAACACCAGCGGCATCTGATCACTCGATACATCGTCGACGGGAAAATCGAAGCGATAACGAAACGACTCGAAGAGTGAACCGTCTTTGAGCACCTCACCGTTGAGCACGAAGTTGTAGGTCCGAGAGCCACGGAGCTCGGTCACGCCGGCAACGGCACGCTCCACCACCACGGCACCCTGCGCCACGGTCCGATTCTGCTTGTAGCCGGGAAAGCTGAAGGTGACCTCGGCGGGGAACGTGCTCGCACCTTCGGGACCATCGGTCGAATAGGACTCGAAGGTCGTCACCCATTCACCCGTCGGTGGCTCGGGCCGCTGCGACGCCTTGTCCATCATCTTGCTGTATTCGTACGGGCTCACCTGGTTGATCAGACGGATGATCGCCAAGGCTTCTTGGAACGCTTCGTAGTTGCAACCGCCCGGCCCCAAGAGCGACCGTCCCGCCATGCTCTGATCGTTGCGGAACACCTCCTCGCCCTCGAACGGATCCCAACGACGCCAATTGCCGACCCCCCATGGCTTATAGAAGATCACCGCCACCGGAATCGGGTTGAAACGCCCCTTCGGTGCATAAAAGAAAATCTCGATCGGCCACAGCTCGGACCGACAGGTGACTTCGACATACATGTCCGGCCAGCCGTTGATCAACGCGTGGCGTGCCCGAGGGTCTTTCAGGTTGCCGAATTGTGCCAACGACTCTTGAACACGGCGCTTGTAGTCCTCTTCGAACTCGCGGCGAAGCGACTCGTCATAGCCTCGACGTTCGGACCAAAACTGCTTGATGAAGGCGTCGCGTCGATAGTCCTTGTCGAGCGACAAGAAGAGCGCGAGCTCCTCGTCGCTGATCAAAATATCGACCTCGACAAGCCATGCTCGATACTTGTCGGGCAGGCTTTCCGGCAGCTCGTCCGGAATCTCCGGTCGGTCGTCTCCGAGAGCCACCGACGGCAAGAGGATCAACATCAAGGCGACGAGCGCAGGTCCCAAACGTCTCATGGCTTCACCTCGTCTCATGGCTTCATTTCACTAGCAAAAGTCGCGCCGGAAAGGCCGAGTCACGGCGATCGGCCTATCACGCCACCACTCAAGACATGATCATGCATACGGGTTTGCCGCCACGTCACCTCGGGATGACGGTGGCGTCGCCATCAAGATGCGATGACTTCGACCTCTCCGAGAACCGACAGTTGCGGTTCGAGGACGGCGGCCGGTCCGACGGCGACCGCGATCAACTCGTCGGGTCTCAGATAGGCCCGCGCGGCCCGTTGGACATCCTCGGTCTCGACCGCCAGCAGACGATCGACATAGGTATCCCAATAGTCATCTTCGAGACCGTGGACCGAGAGGATTTCCAAACGTCGCGCGATGTCGGCCATCGTCTGGGTGGCATAAGGAAAGACCCCGGCAAGGTACTGCCGGCTTTCCTGCACCTCTTTGGCTTCCACCCCTTCGTCACGCAGCAGATGCAACTGACGATGCACCGCTTCGACGGCGCGTCGCACACCCTCGTTGTCGATCGCCGCACGCACCTCGAATGGCCCGGGACCCTGCTGCGCCACGAACCGGCTGTTCACACTGTAGGTCAAGCCCAAGCGGTGACGGAGCTCGACGTTGAGCCGGCTGGTGAAACGCCCACCGAGAATGGTGTTGAGAACCGTGCGCGCCGGATAGGCCGGCGTGTTCCGAGGAACACCGACATGACCGACGATGAGCTGCGTCTGCGGCGCGCCCGGACGATCGATCACAACGTATCGTGGCCCGTCGGAAGACACCGGGTCGATCGTGGGTCGAACCGGCGCTTCCCGGCTCTGCCAGTGGCCGAACGCCCGATTGGCGACATCGAGAAACGCACCGGGTTCGATATCTCCGACGGCGATCAAAAACGATCCGTTGGGCACGACGTGACGGCGTGCGAAGTCCACGACCTGATCACGGCTGATCGATTGCAACACCTCTTCGATACCGATCACCGGATGCGCGTACGGGGTGCCCGGATAGAGCAAGCGCATCAACTCCTGACGGGCGCGTAGGCGCGGCGAATCGCGTTGCCGAACCAGGTCCGTCAAGTGCTGGCGTCGCACCCGTTCGAGATCGCGACCGGGGAAACGAGCCCCGAGCACGCTGCTGGCGATGAGCTCCACGCTCGCTTCGTAGTGCCTGGACAACACCCCTGATGCAGCGTACCCGACGTCGCGATCGACGCCTGTGGCTAGAGAGCCACCGAGGCTCTCGGCAGCCGTGGCGATGTCGAGACCGCTCCGCTCGGCGGTTCCTTCCTTGAGCATCGCGCCGGTGAGCGCGGCGAGACCGGCCGCGTCGGCGGACTCGTATTGATTGCCCGCCGGTAGGATCAGCTCATGACGTGCCAGCGGCACGGCTTTCATCGTCGCGACCACGACCTCGAGCCCGTTGTCGAGACGGGTACGCAGGAAATCCGGAAAACGATACGGCCGGATCGGCCCTGGCATGGGCGGCTGGCTACGCGCGATTCCCACCTTCATGCCGCCTCCTCGCGTTTCGGCACCACGCGCAGCGCCACCCGGGCATCGGGTCGCAGCAAGGCGGCGGTTCGCCACACGGCTTCGGCATCGAGACGATCGTAGACCTCGGCTTCGGTCTCGGCCCGTCCCGGATCGCCCAAGTACGTTGCGCAACGCGCCAGCATGTCGGAGCGTCGTTCGAGAGACTGCAGAGCGTTGTAGTGACCGGTGAGCACGCGGTTCTTCGCCCGCGCCAAATGATCGGCTTTCGGGGGCTGTCGCATCACGCCATCGAGATGTTCATCGATCGCCGCCTCCAGATCTTCGATCGCCACATCGGGTGAGCATGTCGCTTGAAGATAGAGCATGCCCGTAGCTTCGGTCGGATAGACATAGGCGCTGACGTCACGTGCCATCTGCCGTTTGGTCACCAAGTCGCGCACCAAGGGGCTCGACCGACCCTCGGTCAAAACCGATGTCAAAAGATCGGCGGCGTACCACGCCTCGTCACCATAAGGCGGGATGTGCCAACCGTAGTAGATGCGTGGCAGCTGCACACGATCTTCGAGCTCGCCCCGAATC
>JBCDBH010000011.1:0-36979 GCA_039184055.1 Acidobacteriota bacterium | reverse complement strand
CGGCGTCGTGGACGGCGGCGACGTTGTCATGGTCCATCAGGGCCAACGCCTGGCGCTCCGCCTCGAAGCGGGCCAGAACCTGGGCGCCGTCCATGCCCGCCTTGATCAGCTTGAGCGCCACCCTGCGTTCCACCGGCCGGCGCTGCTCGGCGAGGTACACCGTGCCCATGCCGCCCTCACCCAGCCGACGCACCAGCTCGAAATCGCCGATCCGACGAGGTGGCTCGGGAGGAGCTCGCCTCACGTCTTCGAGGAGCTCGACGGCCGGCGTCTCGAGAAAATCGTCGGTGAAGCGCTCGCCCGCCACGTCGAGCAGAGCTTCGACCTCTTCTCGTAGAACCGCGTCGTCACCACAGACCGCGTCGAGATACGACCGCAAGGCGTCGCCTTCGAGCTCGAGCGCGTCCGCGACGATGATGGTCGCGGAGATCGGGTCCGGGCGGTCGTCGCTCATGGCCCCATCGATTTCAGAAGCCGCAGCCGCGCGACTTTCCAATCACGGGTGACCGTCATGCGGGACACGCCCAAGAGCTCGGCGACTTCGGACTCGCTGAGACCGGCGAAGAACCTGAGCTCGACCACCTTGGCCTGCCGAGGGCTCTTGATCGCGAGCTCGGAAAGCGCATCGTCGAGTGCTTCCAGATCGACATTCGATTCCCCGAACACTTCGTTCGCCGTCTCGATCGGCAGGATTTTGTCTTCGGGAATCCGCCGACCGGCCCGCTTCTTCCGTGCCAGATCGACCAGAATCCGCCGCATCGCGATCGCCGCCGAGCCAAAGAAATGCCGCCGGTTTTCCCAATCCGGCACCTCGCCGCCAAAGAGCCGCAGGAACGTCTCGTGCACCAGCTCCGTCGCCGCGAGCGATTGGCCCTGCCACTCCTTGCCGAGCATCGACTGAGCCGTACGACGCAGCTCGCGGTACACGGTCGTGACCAGCGTTTCCAAAGCTTCATCATCACCGCTTCGAGCGCGGTGAAGAATCTGTGTCAGAGGTGGAGCCTTGGGAAGCCCCATGGCGAGCTCCTTCAAAGGTCGAGTCGGCGAATGACGAGCCATACGACTGCTCTCCAATCGCGAGCAGCCACTAGCTCCCGAAGTATATTGCGTGGTTTCGATACGGCGAGGCATCAAAGCGAAATCATCACCTATGCATTCCCTTCCCGGGCCCGACACCGTGTCCCGCGCGATCACTCTCTAGACAAAGAATCTGGCTCTCAACCGGCAAGAATTAGACCTATTGTCTTGACCCAGAGATATATAGCAATTATGCTCTATAAGCTAGACATCAAGACCAGAAGGGAGGTGAAGTGCATGAAGAAGTTCGCCATTCGCACTGTCGAAACGGTCAAGACCACGGCTGCTCTCTACGAGTGTCGCGTCTGCTTCCCAGATTGGCTTTGTGACGTCATCGACGGAATCCAGTGACGCCGCACGGTTGACAACGACGTGGGGCCGTGGTGCCCCTCGTCGTCCTCGCGCGTCTTCCCGTACTTTCTCGGGGCCTACGTTCCCCACACGACGTCCACTTGCAACAGGCAGGCATGTCTTTTTCCCTCGACCAACCCGTGCATGTCTTGCCGTTCTCGCGTCAGATCGAGAATGGCGAAGCGGTCATCGGCCGACCCGAGACGGGTGTCTTTCTGGCCCTGCCCGAAGAAGCCCTAGAGATTCTCGACGACCTTGCCGCCGGCCACACCGTGTCCGAAGCACGGCGTGCGTTCGCCTCGAAACATGGCGAAACACCCGACATGATCGATCTGCTGGAGCATCTCGCCGATCATGGTTTGGTGAGCCGGCCGGGTGAGAGCAAACCGACCGACATCGATACGTTCGACGATCAATTCGGCTGGATTCCACGGGGCTTGGCACGTGCCTTCTTCACCCCGATCGCGTGGGTCGTCTATGGTCTGTCCGTAGCTTTGGCCGTCGTGGCGGTGGTGCTCGAACCGAGCATCGTCCCGGGCTGGCGGGCGGCGTATTTTCCTCGCGACACGGCGCTTTTGCTCATCGCGCTCATGTTCTTGGGGCTCCTCACTACCTTTTTCCATGAGCTCGGCCACGTGCTCGCCGCGCGCGCGCAGGGTGTGGCGACGCGTTTCGGTATCGGCAATCGGCTGTGGTTCGTAGTCTGGGAAACCGATATGACCGGTGTCTGGGCGCTTCCAAGACGGCGTCGATATCTACCCATTCTCGCCGGTCCCCTGGTCGATCTGGTCAGCGCTTCATGGCTGGTCTTGATCGGTTTCGCCATCCAACAAGAGCTCGTGACCGTGACACCACGCGCGCTGCAAATCGTGCGCGCGCTGCTTCTCGTCTATCTGATGCGCCTCTTGTGGCAGGCGTACTTCTTCGTTCGGACCGACTACTACTACGCGATCACAAACGCGCTCGGCTGCAAGAGCCTGATGGCCGACACCGAGGCCTTTCTCGGCGAGCGCTGGGCTCGTTTGCGTGGTCGTCGACCGGAATCGAGCCTGGCACACCTGTCGGCGCGCGAGCGTCGAGCGGTGCGAGGGTATTCGGTCGTCTGGTTGCTCGGCCGGGGCGTGGCGGTGGGCGTGTTGCTGCTCATTCAGCTACCGCTCTTCATCGGCTATGGCGGTCTGCTCGTCAGCACGATCTCGAGCGGCCAGCTCGCGGACGCCGAGACGACGAGCTGGCTTCCCGTGGCGATGTTCCTGCTCTTCTTTGGCATCGGCATGACGATGTGGATCCGCGGCATGCTGCGTTCGGAAACGAAACACGCGACCCTGGCGGGTCCTCGACGGTCGAAGCGCTCGTCCCCGGCCTCGCACCCACGATCCGATCCTTCCCCTCTGAACTCGGAGACTTGACATGTTCGACACCTCATCCTCGATGCAAACCGATGGTTCTCGTCTTTTCTCCGGCGATGCGCGCTTGTCCGTGGTGGAGCTCCAGGATGCACCGGCGCCGTTCGTGGATCTCGACGCCGTACGCCGCGAGCTGGCGCCTTCGGCGCCGGCTCGCTTGATCGACTGCCGGGTTGCGACGGCGGGACCGTGGGCCGGGGCGCTATCGCTCCTCAAAGCGCTGTGGTCGAGTCTCGAAGCCGAGCGACCCGATCTGGTGGAGCGTCACCGGCAAGAGCTGGCCGCGATCTCCCCGACGCTACGTCTCCGATTTCCGTCGAAAGAACAGCTCCCGCTCACCGAGTCCGGGCCGGTCAAGGAACGCGTGCGCAGCTACCCCGTCGACCGCGCGTTTCGCCTCGCGCACGGTCTGGTGGATCTTCTGCTCACCTGGCAGCGCCGCGAAGGCGCCGAGGCTCTCGAGCTGATCTGCTGGGGCGCGGACGATATGGGCGCCATGACCGGGCGGTTCTTGAACGAGCTGGTACGCCGCGGCGACCCCGCCACCACCGGTGGGATCGGAGCGCCGATCCGTCTCGTGCTCGTGGTGTCTCCGGGTCGAGCCGAGATGGCGACTCGATTCTTCGATGCCGTCACCGCCCCGATCTCATTGGGACAGCTCCAGCTCGCCAGCTCTACGATGCAGCCGTCCGACGATCACTTGCGGATCGAAGCCGATCTGCTCGAGTCCCGTCTCGACGCCAACCCGCAAGACGTCGAGGCCGAAGCGCCACGTCTCGTTGCGCTGCTCGATCACCTCGACGAGTCGCGCCGCGCCGCGCGCTGGCGGGTGCTGATGCTGGCGATGCTCAACCATTTCGGCTGGTACGAAGACGCGCTGTTTTTCGCCGAGCCGCTCATCGGTCAGCTCGATCAGCTCGAGCGACTGGCGAGCTCCGACCGGCATTTCAGCCGCTGGCACATCGTCTCGGGTCTGTTCAACGCGCTCGCCGCTCTCGGGCGCGCGGAAGAGGCTCTGGTGCTGGTGCGAGACGAGGCCTTGGCGAAGGTCGACGACCCGTCCGACCTGGTGAGCATCTACTACACGATGGCGATGCTCAACGTCCGTTTCTTGCCGAAAAAAGATCTCGAGCTCGGCGAGAGCTATCTGAACCGGTCACTCGAGATGGTCGAACGGGCACCGCTCGAGGACGCCGAGAAGCACTACCTCAAGGTATTCAACCTCAACGGTCTGGCTCTCATTCGTCATCTCCAGGGCGAGCCTCCGAAAGCCGTCGAGCTGTGCGAGGACGGCTACAACCATCTCGAAAAGCACCTCGCGTCGAGCGAATACCGACTCCATCGCTCGGTGCTGCTCTACAACCTGGCGCAGGTCTTCGCCGGCACGGGCCAGCTCGAACGAGCTCACGAGCACTACACGGGAGCATTGGCCATCGACCCCAACTACTCCGAGTACTACAACGAGCGGGCCGGTGTGCTCTTGCGTATGGGTCGGCTCGCCGAAGCGGAGGCCGACCTGCTCCAGGCGATCGAGCTGAGTCCGCCGTACCCGGAGGTTTGGATCAATCTCGGTCAGGTGCAAAACCAACTGGGCAACGCGCGCCAGGCGGTGATGAGCTACGAGCGCGCGCTCGACCTGGACCCGACCCGCGTCCTGCCCTGGCTCGGCCTCGCCCAGGCCCAAGAAGCGCTGGGCGAAGTCGAACAGGCCGCGCGGGCCTATCGCCGCGCGCTCGGTCTCGACCCTGACCAGCCACTGGTGTGGGCGAATCTGGCGGCGCTCGACTACGAAGGCGGCCGGCTCGAAGCCGCGCACCAGGCCATCGAAGAGGCGGTGCGTCAACAGCCCGAGAACCCCACCCTCTACCAGAACCGCGCCGTCGTACTGGAGGATCTCGGCAAGACGACCGACGCCGCGGCCGATCTTCTCCACTACCTGCAACTCGTACCCGACGCCGAAGACGCCACCGAGGTACGCGCCCAGGTACGAAGGCTCACACCCGCTTCAGCGGCCGTGTGAAGCCCGACTACGCGTGGCACGAGGGCTGGAATCAGCGATCCGTCACGGCTTCGCCAAAAGGTATTCCGCGACCGCCTGATAGGCCGGTAAGGAAGTGGGATCGATGACGGCGTTCTTGGCCGTCGGGAACGAAGCAAAGCGAACGAGCACCATCTCGGCCTTCGGGTCGACATAGATGGTTTGGCCGTAGACCCCACGTGCCGCGAAGGCGCCGTGGTCGTTGTGGAAGAGCCACCACATGCCGCGGTAGCTGCCGCCTTCGAGGGTGGTGTAGCCGGCCTTGGCGAAGGCCTCCGGGCTGCCTCCGGCGCGGATCCGTTCGACCACCTCGGCCGGGAAGAGTCGCTCGCCGTGGATCACGCCGCCATCGAGCATCAAGAGCCCGATACGACCCAGATCACGCAGACCGGCGCTCAAACCGCCACCGGCGAAAGGCGTGCCTTTGGCGTCGACGGTCATGTAGGCGTCTTGCTCGGCGCCCATGCGGCGCCAAATCCGGTCGGAGAGCAGCTCGGTGACCTCTTGGCCGCTGACCCGCGAGAGAATCCAGCCGAGCGCATCGGTGTTGATGGTCTTGTAGCCGAAGGCCTCACCGTGCGCGCCCTCGGGACGAACGGTCTGCAAATAGTCGAAATAGCCGTCCGGACCGTCGTAACCCGCGGGCTTGGGTAGGGGGCTGGCGGCCGCCGAGTAGATCCAGATGTCGGCCTTGGGATTGGAATAGTCCTCGCTATAGGCCAGCCCGGTGGTCATGTCCATCACCTGCCGCACCGTGGCGTTGCCAAACGCGCTCTGAGCGAGCTCGGGAACGATCGACGACACGAGCGCGGTGTCGTCCAACGCCCCTTCGGCAACCAGGATTTCGGCCAAGAGCCCGGTGAGCGACTTGGTCATCGACATCGCACCGTGCTTGCCTGATTCGTCGAGACAGCCGAAATAGCGCTCGTAGACGATCGTCCCGCGATGCAGGATCAGCATGCCATCGGTGTAATTGGCGGCGAGCGACGCCTCGAAGGTCATCGGCGTATCGCTTCCCATCGGGGTGAACGTCACCGCGTCGATCGCCGCGTCGTCGAGCGCGCGCGGCAAGGGCACGGGCGCGCCGATCCCTCGGCTGACCTGTTCGGTCGGCAGCAGCTCACGGAGATGGCACACCGTCCACCGCAGCTTGGGAAAGCTGAAGTAATTCGAATCGGGCTGCATGATCAGCTTGGCGGGCGACGGTGGAAAGCCTTCCATCCAACCGAGTCGCCCCGGGTCCGACTGCGCGGCGGTGAGCGGCTCGGGCGCGGATTCCGCCTGGGTGGATACGACCGTGCCGAGCGCCAAGACGATGAGCACGGCGCCGATCACAAAGACGCTAGAAGTTGACGACGACATTGAGAAACCCTCCAGTCCAATCAGGCATGTCTCCCACGACCGTGCTCTCGATCCCCTCTCCCGGGAAGGACACGCTGAAACCGGCCGTGAGGTATGTGTTGCGGTTGATGATGCGGCTGTATTCGATGAAGACGTCATCGGCGAGATGAGCTTGGGTCACACCCGAAATGACCGTGGGTACGCCGTCGCCGAAGTCGACACGGGTCGCCTGACCGAATTGGATCGGGCTACGCAGCTCGTCGACACGGATATGCGCGTAGCGCAGCGTGACGGTATCTTGGGCGCTGGGCTGGAGACGGAGCGCCAAGCCGTGCGCTCGAACATTCGAGTTGATGAAGACCATCGACGATTTCGAACCCGTGGACCACGCGCTCGGCGAGCCTTCGTAAAAGAGCGGATCGAAACGCTCGAGCTCGGGCGTGTCGGGATCGTCACCGGAGAAGGTCTGATACGAGTAGGTCAGCTGGGGCGACCAGGGCCGAGCGGTAAAGGTGTAGCCCGCCTGGATACGACCGGCCCAGGCTTCGAGCTCGATGTCGTCGTGCCACTGGTACGCGAGGTCGATCGCGAAGAAGGCGTTGCGTAGCTGCCCGTCGAAGGGTCTGGTGCGAGCATAAAGACTCAGCGCATGCAGCCCTTCACGCGCATCCTCGAGGATGGCCGGTGCCCCGACGCCTCCCGGCGCGGCCTGTGGATAAGGCGAGCCAGAGCTCAGCACCTCGAGATACGTCAAACCGAGAAAGCCGCCATCGGGGTGGTCGTAACGTAGGTCGGCGCCAGCGAGTTCGTTCTTGGTGTTGTTCGACACGAGCTCGTTGGGATCGACAAAGAAAAGCGTTCCGGTGAGACCGTCGCTCGACACGCGTGCGATCACCGCTCGTTCCCATGCCTTGCGCGGACCGAATTTCAACGCGCCCCGTTCGAAACCGCTCGACGCTCCGTTGGCGATCAGCATCCCGGTGCCCAATTTCAGCTCGCGCGCACCCGCCGAAACATCGAATGAAACGTCACCGGTGGTCTTGAAACCGAGATACACCTCCTCCACCGTGACTCGCCCGGTATCGCTCGCGTCATAGGCGTCCGTGCCGAGCGTGCCGGAAACTACGCCCGAGACCTTGCCGTAGAAAACGTCTCCCCCCTTCAGCGTCCGAGCAAAGCTCAAACCTGGCTTGAGGTAGCTCTCGAGCCAGCCGGCGTCGGAGTCGAAACCGGCATCCGGTGCGGTGGCATCAGCGAGATTCCAGAATAGGTTCTGCTCACCCACGAGATTGAGGCCGGCTTGGACATGCGCCCGAATCTCGAACCGATCACCCTGGTGCACAAGCATCGGATCACGGTCTTGCGCCAGAGCCGTACAGGCCACGAGCACCATCCCGAACCCAAGCAGGGTGGGTAGGATTCGCATGGGGCAGAATCGGAGCGGAATACGAAACTGCGACGAATAACATAAAGAAGACACTGCGCTCGGCCCTCGATGTTCTTGCCACGAGATCGTGGGATCGGTTCACCGCTAGCTGGATCAACAACTTGTATTGATTCCTTTCGATGACCAGGACGTCGCGGATGTCATCTGACGACGAGATAAAGAGCCTACGCGAGCCCACTAAATCGTGCAATACACGATTAATCCTTATATACGCTTGAAGAAGCCTTTGTTTCGTAGCATGCACGATCCAGATTTTTCAGGAAGCCTTCTTTTTCAAATTTTTGGATGAAAATCACGATCCAAAGCGATCATCTTCAGATTTTTGGAGAAAAACCGCGTCCGAAAGCTTTGCTGAGCAACCGAATCGGGAGCACGATCGCTTCGGAAACCTTCCCGAACCGCATTCACCATCACCTGATACCTTCACGCCCGATGAAGGCCTTCCAGAAGCTCCGTCTGCTCTACCGTCACCAACGCATCGTCTTGCCCCTCGTCGACCGGGCGCTCGTCGGGTGGCACGAGCGCGCCCGGGCGATTCCGGAGCCCGGGTTGCGGAGGCAGGCGGTGGTGACGTTGGATCGCAAGCGGGTGCATTGCGACGCGGGGGGCGCGTACGCGGCGATGGCGCTCGATCGGCGCGAGACGCTGGTGCCGCTGATCGTGGCGTTTCAGACGATCAGTGATTATCTGGATGATCTGTGTGATGTCGGCTCGACGAGTGGCGCGGCGGATTTTCGCGCGCTTCATCGGGCGATGCACGACGCGGTGTCGCCCGGGACGCCGCTCGCCGACTATTACACGGCGCAACCCCGTGACGACGGGGGCTATCTGGTCGCCCTGGTCGAGGCGTGTCGTCGTCATGTCACCGAGCTCCCGGGGTTTGCCGCCGCGCAGCCCGCGATCGTCGAGCTGGTGGGGCATTACACCGAGCTTCAGGTGCACAAGCACATCGAAGCCGACCAACGCGTGACGGCGCTCGAGGGTTGGCTCGAGGAGCTGCTCCCGGACTATCCCGAGATGACCTGGTGGGAGCTGGCGGCGGCGAGCGCGTCGACGATCGGGGTCTATGCGCTGTTCGAAGCGGCAACCGATCCGACACTGAAGACGGACACGGCGGAGGGTTTGAAGAACGCTTATTTTCCGGCGATCACCGGTCTCCATATTTTGCTCGACTATCTGATCGATCAGGCCGATGACGAAGCCGCCGGCGAGCTCAATTTCATTTCTTGTTATACGAACACGACGCGGGCGATCGAGCGTCTCGGTGCGTTCGTCGATCTGGCGCGACGCCACGCGCACGACCTCCCCCACGCCTATGCCCACGAGCTCCGGGTGGCAGGTCTGCTCGGGGTGTATCTCTCGGATGCGGCGATCGATACGCCCGCCTTGAAAGCGATCGCGCGACGTCTGTTGGCGCGTGGAGGGTGGTGGGCACGCTTGGTACATCTTTACTGGCGAGCCCGATCCTGACCTGAAATCGCCGGTCGAGGGCCATGTATACTGACTCCAGATAGCGAAAAATACGAGCGGAGTCGAGTTGGCCGATCATCCAGCCATTGCGCAAGCTGTACGTCAGATTCAGGCGAACGAAGACCGCGAAGCTGGGTTTCGTTTGCTCTACGAAACCTATTACCGCGCTGTCCGGCATCTCTTTTCGCGACGTGGTTTCTCGGGCGCCGAAGCCGAGGAGCTGACCCAAGATACGTTTCTCCAGGTTTATCGTTATCTGGACGGCTATGAGCATCGCGGATCGTTCGGAGCCTGGGTGTTCACGATCGCCGAGAGTATCGAGCGCAAAGTCCGTGAACGTCGACGAACGGCGAAGCGGCGCGCGATCGAGACGCCGTACGACGAGCACGGCGGACACGACGACGGCGATCCGCTCAGTCGGGCGCCACGCCCCCCCGCCGAGCCGGCGACCCAGGGCCGCGCGGCCTACGACCGACAGCGGCGCGAGATTCTCGGCGCGGTGGTGGCGCGATTGCCACCCCGACAGCGACAGTGTCTGGAGCTTCACCTGCGCGGTCACACCTATCGTGAGATCGGTGTGCTGCTGCGTATCGCCACCGAGACGGTGAAGCGACATCTCGGCGCGGCGCGCAAGACGCTCCGTGACGAGCTCGACGATATCGACCTCGGGCCGCT
Organism: Acidobacteriota bacterium; assembly: GCA_039184055.1. Lineage (GTDB taxonomy): Bacteria > Acidobacteriota > Thermoanaerobaculia > Multivoradales > J023 > JBCDBH01. The sequence continues at coordinate 27,174 of JBCDBH010000011.1, read as the reverse complement.
CGGTGATCCGCCATGAGGAGATGGGTATGAATGACGACCGACGGATCCTCGCCGAGCTTCTTGCTAGCGAAACAAGCGGGACTAGCGAAACCAGCGACGCCAGCGACGCTACGAACGTGGACGATGCAATCCTGGTCGACTATCTGAGCGACCGGCTCGACGACGACGAAGCCGAGCGCCTGCGTGCACGGATCGTGAACGACCCGGCGCTCGCCAGTCGGGTGCTCGAGCTCGAAGCGTTCGTCACCGCGACGCCGCCGGCGGAAACGGACGTCACCGATCTCGAGACCACGAGAGCCTGGCAAGACTTCGAACGTCGTCGTGGTAATTCAGCGTCGCTATCGGCTCAGTCTCGAGGCTGGATGGCCGCGGCGGCGATCTTCTTCCTCACCACGTGCGGGCTGGCGTGGTGGAATCTGATGCTCCGTGGCGACGGCCTACAACCGGTCGCCCTGCCGCGGACGCTCACCCTCGACGCCGATGCCCGCGCGGCGGGTAAGCCTTTTGCGATGGTCGTCGGAGCACCGCTGGTGATCTCGGTCTACCCGGCGAACCCTCTGCCCTCGGGGTGCGAGGTCTATGACGTCGAGATCCGTGACGGCGCGGGCCGAGCGACGTCGATCTTCGGTGCGCCACCGAACGAGTTCGGCCGCCTGGATCTCCTGGTCCCCGACGCCGTACCGGGACGTCACGTGCTGACCCTCGACGCCTGTGGCGAGACGACCGATGAGCTCGTCTTCGAACTGCTGGCGACCCCATGAGCGGCCGCTGCCATGTGGCGCTCGTTCTTTTCGTCTTGATTCTTGTCGTTCCGAGTACGTGCCAGATCGAAGCGGCCGATCCCACATCTGATCGGCTCGTCATCGGCCACGAGCTGACGCTCTCACCCGGCTCGACGGCTCTTCTGTCACGGCGACTCGAAACGGGTGATTTCCTTCGCGTAGTGATCGAGCAGCGCCGGGTCGACATCAAGGTTCGCCTGCGTGCTCCCAACGGCACCGTGCTGGCCGTCTCCGATCGACCGATCGATGACGACGGCCCCGAGCTGGTCGCGACCGTGGCCAGCAAGCCAGGGACCTACTCGATCGAGCTCGAATCTCTCGAAACGTCGGGGGCACCGGGTCGCGCGCGGGTCGGTGAGCTCGACCATCGCCAAGCCACCCGAGCGGACCGACGCTATGTCGATAGGGTTCGAGCGCTCCAGCACGCCAACGACCTGCGACGACGTGACGAGCTCGAAGCCGCCGTCGTGGCCTATGCCGAGATCGCGACTTGGGCCGCAGCCGTTGGCGAAGCGACGCTCGAAGCTGAAGCACGGCTGATGCACGCTTATGTGACCGGCTTCTTTCTCGACCGGATCGACGAGGCGCTCGACGCCACCCGCAAAGCTCTACGCGTCGCGCCATCGGCGAGCGTGTGGCGCAAGGTAGCGCTCGAATACAGCGGCTATCTCGAGATCACCCGGGGCGCGCCGAGCGCGGCGGTCGAGCCACTCCGCGCCGCCATCACGCTCGCCGAGCGGCTCGATCATCAGCGGAGTCGCGCCAATGCTCATCTCCATCTCGGCAAGGCGTATCGGCAACAGGGCGAGATCCAAGCGGCGCTCGAGCACTACCTCGCGGCCCGTCGGCTGTTTCGCGTAGCGATCGATCGCGCCCACGTCAGCCACGATATCGGCGTGCTCTATCGGTCGAATCTCGGTCGTACCGATCTGGCGATCGACGCCTTCCGACGGGCGCTCAAGCTCTACCGCGAAATCGGTGACGACGCCTGGCTGGCCTACACGCTCAACCAGCTCGGGGCCGCCGAGCGCACCGAAGGACATGCCGACCGCGCCCGTGACGCCTACCTCGAGGCCCTCACGGTGCGGCGCAAGCTCGGTCAGCGTTGCGCCGAGGCCAATACGCTCGCCCGGCTCGCCCTCGTCGACCCGGGCGACGCCTGGCGTCACGCCGAGCAGGCGCGCTTGATCCTGGCCGAGGAAACCTGTCGTCACCGCGCCGCCATTCTGCGTCGGCTCGGTGATTTCGAACGTGGCGTGGGCAAGCTACAACAGGCCACCGAGGATTATCGTGTCGCCGCCCGTCTCTACCGCGCGGCTGGCGACCGCGCGGGTGAGGGCATCGTGCTGCTCGGGCTGGCCCACGTGTGCCGTCGACTCGGCACCTGTGACGAAGAGCCACTCGCGCTCGTCGAACGCGTGTCGTCGATCTTCGAGGAGACCCGCGAAGCGTTGCTCGACGAGGCGCACCGGCTCGACTACGGCAGTCACAGCCATGAGCTTTTCGAGCTCTTGATCGATCTGCAATGGACTCGGGGCGCCCGCAACGCGGCCTTCGCGAGCGCCGAACGGGCGCGGGCCCGCGCGCTCCGCGATCGTCTGGCGCGGCTTCGTCAGGCTGATGATCCGGTGGGTCCGGCGATCTCGTTGCGGGAGGTGCGAAATCGCCTCGACGACGACACCGTCTTTCTCGCCTACCGGCTCGGCGATGAACGCAGCTATGTGTGGGCGGCGACGCGTGACACCACCGCTTCGTTCGAGCTCGCCGCGCGGCGTCATATCGAGCACGAGGCGAGTCAGGTCCGCGGCCGGCTCGCTGCCCCGACCCGTGAGGCACAAGCGTGGCGACACGACGACTTCGCCGCTCTCGCCCGCACCGTGATCCCTACTGGATTGGCTCCGTTCCTGACCAAGACCCGGCTTTTGATCGTCGCCGATGGCGCGCTCGAGCTGGTGCCTTTCGCCGTGCTTCCCGGTCTCGATGGCGAGCCGCTGATCGCCGACCACGAGATCGTCCACGTGCCGTCCGCCTCGGCGTGGGCCGAGCTCAGCGACCGTCCGCCGCATCCCCCGGCTCAGGGCCTGCTCGCGGTGATCGCCGACCCGGTCTACAGCGATGGTGATCAACGACTCGGTGGCTCGTCACCACATGACGACACGGGCGAGCGGCTCCGTGGCACGAGCGATTTGCGTCGACTCCCTGGGGCCGCGGAGGAGGCCCGGACGCTGCTCGAGCTCGCCCCCGAGGGTACCGATGTCGTCGTGCTCACCGGTTTCGACGCCACCAAGCGCGCCGTGCTCGACGGTCGACTCACGGGTCATCGCTATCTCCATTTCGCCACCCACGGCGTCGTCGATCGCCGACAACCGGCACGCTCGTTTCTCGCCTTCTCGCGGCTCGACGCCACGGGCCAAACGCTCGACGGTGATCTCTTCGCCCACGAGCTCTACGACGCTCACCTCCCCGCCGAGCTCGTCGTGCTCGCCGGGTGCAATACCGGTGTCGGACGGGTGATTCCCGGCGAGGGTCTGGTGAGCGGTCTGGCGCGGGGTGTGCTCCATGCCGGCGCTCGGAAGGTGCTGGCGAGTCTGTGGCCGATCTCCGACCGCACCACGCCCGAGCTGATGCGTCATGTCTATAGCGAGCTCTTCGCGGGCGCCGAAGCCGCCACGGCGCTCCGTCTCGCCCAGCTGCAGCTCTATGCCGACGGTCGTCACCCTTACGAATGGGCGGGATTCATCGTGCTCGGCGACTGACCCACCCACGCTCGGATCAGGTTGATTCCGCAAACGACCCACAGGAGATCATCATGACCGTGCACATTTCGATCCACGATGATGGCCACTCGGCCTGCGGGGCCCGCCTTGTCGGTGGCCACCATGGATATGGCCCCCATGGATATGGCCCCCATGGATATGGGGTCGCCGCTGGCGCGACTTTGTTGTTGGGCGATCCCGAGCGCAGCCAGGCCACCGCCCCGCCCGACGATCCCGAGCGTAGCCAGGCCACTGCCCCACCCGACGATCCCGAACGTAGCCAGGCCACCGCCCCACCCGACGACCCGTCCGGTGGTTATCGCGGCTCCGTGACGGGTTGTGGTTGTGGCTCGTCCAACCTCGTCTCCTCGATGGTCGGAGGCGGATCCTCATCGGACGGAGCACGGTCACCTGCGTACAGTGGCTTCGTCATCTTCCGGCTCGACGAAGCCCACGCGCGAAGTGCATACGGGATCGATCAAGCGTTTCAAGACGCGCACCCCGAGCTCGAGGAGATCATCGATCTCTTGCGGCGTGAGACGAAGAACGGCGTGGATGCGAAAGAAACAGCGAAGGTCTCGGCCGATGGCTTTCTTCCGAGCCGGCCTTTGATCCGCAACTGCGACCTCGTCGACTCGCGCGGCCCCGCGACGGCGACAGTATTCGAAGCTTTGACCGAGCTCGAAGCGCGTGCCCTGGCGCGTGGTCTGCGGATCGGACCCAGTCTGCGGCGCTACTGGCGCCTCGACACCAGGAGCCTGAAGAGCGAGACCATCGCCGATCTGGTTGCTGAGCTCCGCGCAGTGTCGGCCGTCGACCTCGCCTATCGCGAGCTGCTCGCCACGGACCCCAGTCTCGATTCCGGCTATGCCGCCGCCCAGGGCTATCTCGACGATGCACCGGTCGGTATGGGGATCCGTCGGGTGTGGTCCCGATTTGGAAGCAACGCCGGGAGTATCGACGTCTACGATCTGGAGCAGCGCTTTACCCTCAGTCACGAAGCTCTCGACGACGTCGGCCCACTGCTTTATGGCGACAATCGAGCGATCGAGGACGCCGAGAACGGCGATCACGGCACGGCGGTGCTCGCCCAGCTCGTCGCCAGCAAAGGCCATGTCAGCCGGATGACGCCCGATAACATCACCGCGTACCCGCTGTCGCATTGGGACAGCGCCTCGAAGTCGAACGGTCATGTCGCGGATGCGCTGGTCAACCTGATCACCCAACGCGTCCTCGGTCCCCCGGACATCATTCTGCTCGAGGTGCAAAGAGCCGGAGGGCCCACCGAGCTCGATCCGGCCGACGCCACCGCCATCCAGCTCGCCACCGCCATCGGGGTCACGGTGATCGAGCCAGCGGGCAATGGCGGACTCGATCTCGACGCTCAGCTCGACGTTCGTGGTCGCCCGACGCTGCGGCGCGGATCCGATGCCTTCATCGATACCGGCGCGGTGATGGTGGGGGCCTCGTGGTCGACCTTGCCGCACGATCGCGCCTCGTTCTCGAGCTACGGCTCACGGGTCGATTGCCACGCCTGGGGCGATAGCGTCGTGACCGCCGGCTACGGTGATCTCGATCCCGGACCGGATGCGATCAAGCGCTACACGGCGAGCTTCTCGGGTACCAGCAGCGCGGCGGCCTGTATCGCCGGCGCGGCGGCCACCGTGCAATCGCTCCACGTGGGTAGCACCGACCAACCCTACTGGCCGCGAGAGCTGCGGACGATCCTCGCCGACCCGGCCACCGGTACGCCGCAAGGTCCCAACATAACCGGGCTGATCGGCGTCATGCCCGACCTCGCGAAGCTGCTCGACAACGAAGTTCCCGAGCTCTCCTTCCGTTGCTCGATCGCCGACGACGGCTTCAGCTGTCGCGACGTCACCTTTTCCTGCCCCGATATCCAGATCGTCGTCGATTCAGCCACCGACCCGATCCCACGACCGGAACGGCACGATCCGGCGCCTGGGTTGTCATGGCTGCCAGTGTCTTCCAAAATGGTGATCGCGGCTCACCCGCAAAACCTCGGACAGCAACCGACCGGAGACACCGTGGCGCGAGCCTACGTCGCGCCACCGGCGACCTTCGTGACCCCGGACATGTGGCGGGTCGTGTCGTCCGAGCCGATGACCCTGCAGCCCGTACAGAAAGGAAGCTTCGCCAACGATGACCCCGGGCTTCTCTGGGAAGCGAACCTTCCGCCAGCGGACGGTTACCGCGCCGTCCTCGTCGCCCTCCAGCGAGGCACGAAGCTCGACCAGCTGACCAACGTGTGGCGCTACCGATCGCTCGAGGACTACCTCGGCTTTCTCGACCGAGACAGCGTCGGGACGCGTAACGTCTACCGCATCGACTCCGCGCGCGATCCGATCGACGTTCCCTTCGCCTTCACCAACATGCCGGACCGCGCGCGGACCTTCGATTTCGAAATGCGGCAATACCTGCCCCGAGGCTGCACCGTCGTCCTCGAGACCGACCTGCTCGCGCGAGCGCTGATCCGACGAAACAACCCGTGGATCGGTGACACGAACACAGCCCCGATCACCCTCCCCAACAAGACCTATCTCTCGTTCAAAGACGTTCGTCTGCCGACCGCCGCGATCTGTGAGAGCACCCTGACGATCAGCGGCGGCTCCCAGGGCACGATCACCGCGCGTCACGGCGTGATCATTCGTCAGCTCTATCGAGGCCGTGAGATCGGTCGCATCACCTGGTGTTTCACCGAACCCTGACAACGGGTCGTGAACGAGAAACGAGGCGCGGGGGCTCAGCCCCGCGCCTCGTCTATTTGTTCGGTAGGTGGTGAGGATCCTCCCCAAAAGAACCACACCACCGGTGAGGAACACCCCCACCGACCTATCTCTGTCGCGAAGGCTCCAACCGTCTCATGCGAGGGTGGTATCGGCACACCTCAATGCCGCGATTCGGTCGGCATGCTCGGCGATGAAGATCTCGAGGTCGCGCTGTTCTCGATCGTCGAGGAGCTCACGCCAACGCGTGTTGCGCCCTCGCCGAATGACATCGGGAAGCTCGACGCTCCGCGGCTCGATCGACAGAGCGGTAGCCACTCGGTCGAGCGTGGACTCGGGCGCCTCGACGAAATCGCGATGACGGACCACGGCGACGCTGTCGAAACCGGTCCGCTCGGTCTCGATGGTGGCGTAAACGCGTAGCCAATATTCGGCGATGACTCGTACATCACCACCCGGAAAGGTACGTCGAACGACCTCGGGATCGCTTGCGGAATGCTCGTCACGCGCGGGCAGAATCCGCCAGCAGGTGCCCGGCTCGGCTGGAAGGCGGTGGATCAACGATCGGTTGCGTGCGTGGCTCTCGAACATACGCTTGGTGCTGGCCACCGTGCTGCGCATATCTCGACTGGTGACGACGAGCGCGGCATCCGGGAAGATCGCCCGCAGATAGCCGAGCTTGTTCCACAGGTGCGGGTTCTTGTTGAGAAAGCGTCCGTCCGTGGCCTCTCGAGCCAAGAGCGCGGCGAAATGACGGTGCAAGGCGTCTCTGACTTCGGGCGTGACCGCGTCGGGACCGAGCGTCGGACACGTCTCACGCATGGGCGCGCAGCCGATGTGAATCCAATCGTCGAAAAGCTCGGGATCGGTGTTGATGACGTAATGAAGTGCCGGGTGCGCGCCGAGGCTACGTGCCAAAAGAGCGGTACCGCTCCGAACACTGCCGACGACAAAAACCGGTCGATCGAGCATGGCTGAGACCTCGTGGGCGAGAAAATTAGGTTCGAGACAAAAGGCGTTGCCATAGATTATGACAACATTCGCTGATCGACCTCATGACCATGAGAACCTTGCACACGCACGAATGAGTGGCGGCTGAGCCCTCTTTTGTTTCGAACGCCATGCCCCGAACCCTCGACGTGATCGACGATCTCGACGCGCTCGACGCGATCGAAGCCGATTGGCGTCGCCTGCACGCTCGTGATGCGCAGGCGACGGTGTTCGGCTCGTGGGGATGGCTGCGTGGTCGCCTCGAGAGCGTGCCCGAGCCCTGGTGGTTGTTGATCGCCCGAGACGCCGAGGGAACGATCGACGGCATGGTGGCCGTACGCGTGCGTCCCGCCGAGGAAGACGAACGTGGCCCCGTGCTCACCCTGGCGCTCAGCCCCCATGCCGACTATGTCGGGGTTCTCTGTGAGACCGACCACGAAGACCACGTCCTCGACGCCTTCGCCACCCATATTCGAACCGAGCTCGACTGGCGGACTTTCGAGCTTCGCGACGTCCTCGACGCGAGATTGGATCGGTTCGTCGCGCGCTTTCCCGCCCCGGCATTCTCGATCGAGCGACGCGAACCAACGCCTTGTCCCTACCTCGATCTGACGCCCTATCTCGATGCCGAGGATCGCTGGGAGGCGTATCTGCGGGCGCTACGCAAAGCGCGGCTGCGGCGGGAAATCCGTCACGATCTCCGCGCGATCGAACGCCTTCCACACCTGCGGCGGACGACGGTGGACGACGATGTCGAGCTTCAGATCGACACGCTCCTCCGTCTGTGGCGCGCGCGTTGGGGCGCCCTGCCCGAACACGAGCTCGAGGAGTTTCGCTCGATCTTTCGACGTTGCGCCGCGGAGGGCACGCTATGGCTGAGCTTCCTTTGGGACGGTGAGATACCGATCTCGGGTCTGGCGGGCTTCATCGACCGGCGTCGCGATGCGTTCGGCTTTTATATGACCGGCTTCAACCCCGACTATGGCTCGCTGTCTCCAGGTTTGGTGATCATCACCTCGAGTATCCGCGCCGCGTTGGAGATGGGCCTGCACACGTTCGATTTCTTGCGTGGCGACGAGCCCTACAAGTTCGCGTTGGGCGCCGCGCTAGGAGCAGCTGACAACATCATGATCCATCGGATGTGAACAATGGAACGACAGCTCGACATCGTCATGTGCTTCGATCGGCGACACGTTCCCGGTCTGCTCGCCGCGCTGCGCTCGATGGCGCGACATTGCGCTCGGCCCGAGGCGCTCGACTTCCATTTCGTCGTCGCCGTAGGTGAGGCGGCGGCTTTACGAGCGGACCTCGAACGGGCCTTTCCGTCACCGAGTCCGTCCGAACCGAGCTTTCAGTACGAGATAGTCGAGTTCGCCCCGCCCGCTTCCCTGCTCGCCTATATCGAATCCGGTCGCGCCTTCACCTACGCCGACCCGGCGGCCCACGCGCTGAACTTCAGTCGCTTTCATCTCCACCGGCTGTTTCCGGAGCTGGGCAAGATCATCTATCTCGATGCCGACGTGATCGTCCAAGGCGATCTCGCCGAGCTCGACCGGCTCGCCACCCTCGATGCGTTTCCACTCGCCGCCGTGCCGGTGCGGCTCTGGCGCGAGTGGACCGATGGTTTCGAGGCTGATTCGGTCCACCTGCCGCTGATCGATATGAACGCGCCGATGTTCAACGCCGGGGTCTACGTCACCGATCTCGAACGCTGGCGTGAGGAGTGGGCGGCAAAGGTCGAAGCCTGGATCGACCGCCTGCGACCGACACCCGGCGATTTTGCATTCGGCACCCAATCCGTCATGAATCTGGTCTTCAACAATCAATTCGAGCATCTGCCGGCGTCGTGGAACGTGCGTGCGCTCGGTCACGACACCGACTTGCCGCGAGACACGTTGGCGACGGCGGATCTCTTGCACTGGGCGGGTCGACACAAGCCGTGGTTGCCGACCGGTCTGTATCGGGAGTATTGGCTTCCCTACGCAACGGAGAGCATATGAGTGGATTCGCAGTGACTCGGCAGCCGCATCCCGAGCTCGACTTTGTCGCGCGACGCGGTCCCGATCAGCGTCAGAGCATCGAGCTCGAGGGCTTTCATGTTCATTACTTCCTCGCCAACGTCGACGGTCGACGCGTCATGCAGCCTTTCGTCGACGGCGAGATCGTCTGTGTGTTCGACGGTGAGATCTACTCCCATCCGTCGGCACGCACCGACGCCAAGGTGCTGATCGATCTTTATCGTCATCACGGTCCGAGCTTTGCCAAGCAGCTCGACGGTGATTTCGCGCTCGCGCTCTATGATTTCGGCTTACGCACGGCTGTCTTCGCGACCGATGTGTTCGCCACCAAACCCTTGTTCGTTCGCGGCACAGAGGCGGCGAGCTATGGCAGCGCCCTTGGCCACGATTCGGGTAACGCCATCGAGCGACTCGCCGCCAGCACGATTCTCGAAGTGAGCCTCGACGATGGCAGACGACACGTCCATCCCCACGAGCCGTTCGACTTCGACCATCAGCACAAGACGAGCTACGACGATTGGTGCACGGCCTTCGAAGACGCCGTGCGCAAACGGGCCGTCGACCCCTGCTACATGCCCTTGAGCGCCGGCTACGACAGTGGCGGCATCCACTGCGCGCTCGAAGCGCTGGGATTCGACGTCAAGACCTACGCGATCGAAGGCGTCGAGAATGTCGACGTGCTCGAAGCCCGTACGACCCGAGGCGAGGTGTTGAAGATGACCGAAGCGATCTTCGACCAGCACCAGCGCTCGCTTCGCCAAACGACGGAGTCGGCGCACTACGACGCGATCAACTTTCTCGGTGACCACGTCACCCATCACCTGCTCGAGGATCGCGCCACCACGGGTCTCGCTTGGATTCATTCGCTCGCCAAGGAGGAGGGTCGTCGGGTTTTTCTTTCCGGGCAGGGCGCCGACGAAACCGTCGCCGCGTGTCGTCATTGGCCTGGATCACGGTTTCCCGACAAGCTCGAACCCTGGACCGATCTTCTCGGCGGCTGGCAGACCGCGTATCTCACCAAAGAGGAATATGTCGCCGGCGTGCTCGGCGCCGAAGGGCGCTATCCCTTTCTCGACCGCGCGGTGATTCAGGAGTTTCTCTGGCTCAGCGTCGAGCTCAAGAATCGCTACTACAAAGCACCGCTCCACGTGTACATGACCCACCGCGACTACCCTTTCGAGGTCGGTGTCAAAACGGGCTTCGAACCGTATCCACCGGCACGGGATCGAGCCAATCGCGAGCGGGAAGAAGCCGCCAAGAACGAGCAAGCATGAGCGACCGGATCGTCGCGGGTGATTGGTTCGCCATCGGGCTCTATCGCGGCCCGTCGCCGACCGAGCTACGACCGGCCAGCCACATCACCAACCCGATCCTCACCTACCGGGACGTCACCGACGGCGCGGCGCTCTTCGTGGCCGACCCTTTTTTGATCCGTCACGACGGCCGCTGGTATCTCTTCTTCGAGGTGCTCGACGACCGCACCTACAAAGGCGAGATCGCCGTGGCCGTGAGCGAGGACGGCCACGCGTGGCGCTATGAGGGCCGGGTGCTCGTCGCCGATTGCAACCTGTCCTATCCTCATGTCTTCGCGTGGAACGACGACATCTACATGGTGCCCGAGACGCATCAGCGCAATCGGGTCGATCTTTATCGCGCGGTGTCGTTTCCCCACGCATGGCAGGTGGTGACGACCTTGCTCCACGACACCCCGGCGGTCGACGCCTCACCGTTTTCTTTCGATGATCGTTGGTGGATGTTCACCTGCAATCGCCCGGAGCACCACGACGAGCTGCGTCTTTACCACGCGGAGGAGCTCGAAGGACCCTGGCGCGAGCATCCGAACAGCCCACTCCGCACCGATGACCCGCGGGCCTCGCGACCCGCGGGCCGCGTGGTGATCGCGGACGGTCGGCCGATTCGCTTCGCGCAGAACTGTCGGCCTCATTACGGGGCGGCCGTGTGTGCCTTCGAGGTCACTACGCTCGATCGGGAGCAGTACCGCGAACGCCCGATCGTCGGCTCACCGCTCCGTGAGCTCCAGCCCTGGAACCGGGTCGCTCATCATCATGTCGACGCCCACCGACTCGACGACGGTTCGTGGCTCGCGGTGGTCGATGGCTACTGGCACCGACATTGACTTCGCCTGGGGGATGAACGTGGCTGGGCGATTCCTCTCGTGAATGGGGTACGCTAGAGCCACCAACTCTCTTCGACCTGAACTATGGAGACACGATGTTCTCACTGACCTTTCGTGATTATTGGAAGTGTGCTCATTCCCTCAAGGGTGACATTTTCGGCCCGGCTCAGATCATGCACGTCATCACCTTCGAGGTCGATGTCGTCTACAAAACCGACAGCCTCGACGAGCACAACCTGATCGTCGATTTCGGCGCCGCGCAGAGCAGCCTGCAGGAGATCCTGCGACCGATGGAATTCAAGAATCTCGACGAGCTACCGCAATTCCAAGACGTCAACACCACCACCGAGTATTTATGTCAGTACCTGCACGAGAAGATCGCCGAGCGGATCGCCGGCAAATTCTCGGGGGTCATCGCCGTCACCCTGCGTGAGAGCCCGGTCGCCTTCGCCACCTACGAGGCCCCGGTCGGCTGAGTCGTGCCCGCGCAGCAGGCGATTCGACGATGGTTCGATCGCAACTACGCGTCTTTAGGCCTGTCGTACCTACGCCCAGCCGAGTTCTATTCGATCTTCCTCGACTACCTCGACGTCCAGCCGGGGGATCGCCTGCTCGACGTCGGCTGTGGGCCGGGTCTGCTACTCGAACGCGCTCTCGAACGTGAGCTCGACGCGCACGGCGTCGATCTCTCGGTGGTCGCCCTGTCGATGGCGCGACGGGCGTATCCACGCGCTCGACTTTCAGCGTGCAACGCCGAATCCCTGTGCTACCCGACAGGCAGTTTCGATCATCTGACCTGTATCGGGGTCTTCGAACACTGTCTCGACCCGGACCGCACCCTGAGCGAGATGAAGCGGGTGCTGCGTGCACACGGTCGGCTGTGCATCATGGTGCCCAATAGCCGGACCCTGAAATGGCGGATCGAGGCCGATCTGCTGCGTCAGCACGACGAGGATAGCAACGAAAACGCCGCGACCTTTGAGGCATGGCGCGACATCTTTCTCCGCAACGATCTGCTGATCGAGCAGATCCATCGTGACGAGTGGCCACGTCATCAACGTTGGCGATGGCTTCATCGACGTCCTTTCGGCTACGCCACCACACCCAAACGTCATCTCGCTCCACTGCGCTACGCCAATCAATTCGTCTTCGTGATGCGTCCGGGGTGAGCATGTCGGGAACGATCCTCACCACCTATTTCACCTCCAAGCCCCATCCCCTCTACGGCGATGTCGTGCCGCCCGATTCCATCGACTACATCACCATGTGGTTCGATTCGATGCGGGCGGTCGGGCTCGGCGGCGTGGTGTTTCACGATGGTTTGTCGGACACCTTCGTCGCCACCCACCAGACGGAAACCATCCGTTTCGTCTACCGGGATCCGGCCCACTTTCGCTACAGCCTCAACGATCATCGCTTCGTGCTCTATCGCGACTACCTCGTCGAGCACCCGGAGATCGAGCGCGTCTTCATGACCGACGGCAACGACGTCGCGGTCAAACGAAATCCCTTTGCCGACCTTGTCGAGGGCCTCGTCTACGTCGGCTCGCAGCCAGGTCGGATGCATCCGCCCGAGCCTGAAAGCGACAGCCACGAGTCGATGTCGTACAGCTATTTGCGTGAGCAAATCGCCACCATGGGACCCGGCTACGACGATCTCTTCGAACGCCTGGAGACGGCCTGGCGGTGCGCGAGCTACCCGGTATTCAACGCCGGCATCGTCGGTGGCCATCGACGAACCATCATCGATCTCCTGAATGCGATGATCGACGCCCTGGAGACGATCGACAAACCGACGGAGGATCTCAACATGGGCATCCTCAATTACGTGATCTACCGTGACTATCGGGAGCGTTTCGTCACCAACCAGCCGGTGCATAGTGTTTTCGGGCAATACCAAAACCATCGCGATGACGTGTGGTTCGTCCACAAATGAGCACGCTCATCCCACGCCCGGCGCACGATCACGACGACGTCGCGGCGTTCTTCGATGCCTGTGCGCCCAACTACGCCGATCAACACGGTGATGCCGACAGGCTCCTGCGTTATCGACTCGGATTGCTTCGCAAGCTAGCCGCGTTGCAACCGACCGACGACGTGCTCGAAATCGGCTGTGGCACCTGCATGCACCTGCTCGGGCTCGCCGACGCGTACCGAAGCGGAATCGGCACCGACCTCTCACCGGCGATGATCGAAGCCAGTCGAGAGAGGCTCGGCGCACACGCCGACACCATCACCCTGCAAGTCGATCGTGCCGAGACCCTCGCCACCCTCGACGACGAGAGCGTCGACGTCGTCCTCTGTGTCGGCGCCCTCGAACACATGCTCGACCAAGCCGCCGTCTGTCGGAGCGTGTATCGCGTGCTGCGGCCCGGCGGCCGCTTCGCCCTGCTGACCTTGAACGGTGGCTCGATCTGGTATCGCCACCTCGCTCCGAGGCTCGGCATCGGCACCCGTCAGCTCAGCACCGACCACTACCTCGATCGGCGCGAGCTTCGTGATCTGTTGACTGAGGCCGGCTTCGCCACCGTCGCGCTCGACGCCTGGACCTTCGTGCAGCGTGGCGACCTCCAACCACCCTGGCCACCGCTGCTCGACCTCGCCGACCATCTCGGGCGCATGCTTCGCGTCGGCTACCTGCGTGGCGGCATCCAGGCGCGCGCCGTCAAGAGCTGACATGCACGTCGGCCTGCTGATCCACGGCAGCCTCGACCGTCTCACCGGCGGCACCCTCTACGACCGCAAGCTCGTCGAATCCCTCCGCGCCCAGGGTGATCAGGTCACCGTCGTCTCGCTTCCCGAAAGAAGCTACCTAGCGTCGCTGGCCGACAACGCTTCCGCAGCACTTGCAACCCGTATCAACCGTGCAGGTTTTGACGTTCTCCTGCAGGACGAGGTCATCCACCCTTCCGTCTTCCGACTCAATCGGCGTCTCGACGTGCCAATCGTTGCCATTGTTCATCTTCTGCGGATCAGTCAGCACTGGCCCTGGTGGCAGCGTCCTATCTATCGAGCCATCGAAAAGCGCTACTTCGAGTCCGTCGATGGCCTCGTCTGCGTCAACCCGTCCATCCGCGAACGCATCCGCAACCTCATCGGCGACCTACCACCCACCGTCATCGCCTCCCCGGCTGGCGACCACAGCACCGCTGACATCGACGACGAGACCATCCACCGCCGCGCCCACGAAGGTCCGCTGCGACTGCTCTTCGTCGGCAACCTCAGCCCGCTCAAGAACCTGCATCTCGTCATCGAAGCACTAGGAAGGATGTCGAGCGACGATTGGCAACTCGACGTCTACGGTAGTGCGGTGGGCGCCTACGGACGGCGAATCAAACGTCGGATCACCCAGCTCGGCCTGAACGACCGCATCACCCTCCATGGGCAAGTGCCACAGCCCGTCGTCCTCCAAGCCCTCCGCAACGGCCACGTGCTCGTCATGCCCTCCGATCCCGAGAGCTACAGCATCGCCTATCTCGAGGCGATGAGTTGGGGCCTGCCGGTAATTGCCCATCGGGCGAGCGACTCGGCCGCGTTGATCACACCAGGCGAGAACGGCTATCGCGTCGACAACCCCGACGCGCTTGCCGAGCACATCATGCGGCTCGGTCGTGACCGAGACCAGTTGAGCGACATGAGCATCGCCGCACGCGCATTCTTTACTCGTCATGCCACCTGGGCAGCTTCGATGGGAAGGGTTCGAGTCTTTCTGCTCGAGAGCTGGGCATGATGGAGCCACCCACGCATCGCGTGTCGTCGACCGTCATCGAAGCGGTGGCAAGATGTACTCGATAAGAAGTCGGTTGGTGTGAGAGGACCGATTGTAGTTGCCGCCCGTGAGGACGACGACCATATCGAGATCCGGCCAGAGGTAGATCTCCTGGCCGCCGTTTCCCTGCGCGGCGATCGCATCGTGCCGTCCACCCGTGACGTTCAGGTACGGCCGCCACCAGAGGTAGCCGTAGTCCGTGCCACCCAGGGTCGCGTGCCTCGTGGTCGACGCCTCGACCCACTGCTTCGAAACCACCTGGCGGTTGTTCCAACGCCCGGCATGCGAGAAGAGGATGCCGAACTTCGCCATGTCGCGTGGCCGAAGAGACAGCTGAATAAAGGTCTCCGAGCTCGACGCGTCGGGATCGAATCGCCACTCGTACGCCGTAATCCCGAGCGGGCCGAACAGGTGACGTTCCGCGAAAACCTCGAGCGGAACGCCCGCTACCTTCTCGACGAGCCGACCCAGGACGACGGGCCCACCCGAGCAATAGGCCGCCTTCGTACCAGGCTCGGAGACCATGGGAAGGTCGAGAACAAACGCCACCCAGTCGGCCGACTGGACCATCGTGCTTTCGTTTCCGGGTGAATCCGAGTCCCAATCATCGCAGGCGAGCCCGGACTGATTGGCAAGCAGATCGCCCACCCTGATGCGACGTTTCGCGTCGGTGAGATGTTTTATGGCGTCGTACTCATCCTCGAAGAAAGGGAGAACCTTGGTCTCGACGCCGTCGATGAGCCCCCGGTCGATCGCAATCCCGACGAGCGCCGAAATGAAGCTCTTCGTCGCGGAGCGAAGCGGGTGAGGCGTCGCGCGGTCGTACTCGTAGAAGTACTCCTCGACGACGAGACGTCCGTTTTTGACGATGAGGAGTCTGTGGACGTCTGGGTACGCGCCCGCGATCAGTCGCTGGATCATCGTGTCGATGCGGGAGGTATCCAGGTCCGTGTCGCGAACCGAGCCGACGGCGAGACCATCGGCCAGCTCTTCCGGAACAGCGTACCGGTACGCATAGCCCGGCTTCTGTGCGGCCAACCGGGGGTACCACATCTCGGTCGGGAAGTCGCCGCCTTCAGCGAGCCGCTCGAAGACTCGATCGCTCGCGGCGCCGGCCCGGTAGCCCGTCACGCGGCGTGCATCGTCCCGCACGAAGATGACCCGTTCGTCGCTGACGTTGACGAATACGTCCCGCTCCGGGGTGGGCGTCAGCGGGTACTTCGCATCGCCGAGCAAGGCAAAGAGGATCTTGTCCGCTGGTGAGGCCGCAATCTGCACAGTGAGGCCATTATCGAACTCGCCATTATCGAATTCATAGGTCCCTTCGTACTCGACTAGATCGTCGTACGAGAGCGGCTGCATGTCTCGAGCCGAGACCCCGACGGTGCTCAAAACGACGACAAGCACGCATGGCAAAAGCGAGTGATGCAACGTGGACGAGAGGCTCCTGGGGCGCGGCTGCATGAAAGTCCTTTCGATGGGGATGGCGAGGATGGACGTCCCGAGCTTTTTATTGTCGCAAGGCTTCTTTTCAGGTCCAAAGCTCCGAGAGTCGAACGTACACCAACAAATTTGGGAAATCTCTCCGAGAACCTCGCTTGAGGTGACAGCACCGAGCCGAGCGATGACTCGCTGGCTCCGACCCCCGGTTGTAGGCGGTCGACTGTCGACTCAAACAGGAGCAAGAGCTCCCTCGGAGGATGACCCGCAATGGAAAAGCTGTCGAAGTCCCGGTTTCTACAGGTTTGGATTCTGGCGTGTGGCTTGGCCGCGTCCGTACTGGCCGACGAGGTCCCTTTTGCTACGGCGCAAACGATCGATGCGAGTGTTGCCGGCGCGATTTCCTTGGCGGCTGGCGATCTCGACGGTGATGGAACGGCGGAGATCGTCGGCGCGGCGACGGGAGCCGGTGAGGTGTCGTTTTGGACCAATACGGCCGGGGACGGCAGTACGTGGACGAAGACGTTGGTCGACGGCTCGTTCACCGGTGCGAGCGCAGTGAGCGTGGCGAACATCGATTCGCGTTTTGGCGGGAGCATGGACATCTTGGCGGTCTCGAACGACCTCATCCGCGTCTGGCGCAATACGTCGAATGACGGATCAGTGTGGACACCGAACGATGTCAGCACGGTCGCGACGTTTCCCGGACCGACGTTCGCCGTACCGGCCGAGATCGACGGCACGGGAAGTCTGGATGTGGTGGGCGTCTCGGCCACCGGGGTGTCGTGGTGGTTCAACAATTTCGGGATCGGCCAGCTCTGGGTGAAGAACGACATCGAGGTGACCGGCGGCTTGGCGTCGTCGGTCGCGGTGGCCGACCTCGACGACGATGGCGATACCGATGTGATCGTCACCTTCTACAACGGCGACGAGGTGGCTTGGTACGAGAACACAGCCGGCGACGGTTCAGCGTGGATGCGACGGTCGGTGGCGACGCTTTTCGACGGTGCACAAGCGGTGACTACCGCGGATCTCGACGGCGACGGCGATCTGGATATCGCGGGCGCGGCCCTGATCGACGACACGATCGCATGGTGGGAGAACACCATGGGCGACGGCTCGACCTGGATCGAGCGTGTGGTCGATTCCACGGTCGACGATGCCTCGTCGGTGGCAGCGCGAGACGTGGACGGTGACGGCGATGTCGATTTGGTCAGCGCGGCCTCGGCGCTGGGCGAGATGTTGTGGTTCGACAACACCACCGGCGATGGCTCGACTTGGACGACGCGCGCGCTCCCAGGCACCTTCCTTGGCGCGGCGGCGGCGATCGTCTTGGATATCGACGACGACGGCGATCAGGACGTCGTCGGTGCCGCCTTGGGGGCCGGTGAGGTCGCCTGGTGGGAGAACGAGGCGATCCATCGCAGCGCGACCTTTCCCATCGAGAATGCGGTGGCCACCTCGCTAGGCAATGTTCGCTCCGTGCACACGGCGGATGTCGACGGCGACGGGGACGACGATCTCCTCGCAGCGGTCCAGGACGCCGGCGCGGTGTTGTGGTGGGAAAACACATCGGGCGATGGAACCGCCTGGACCGAGCACATGATCGACGCGAGCTATGCCGGCGCCTCGGGTGTCTACGCCGGCGATCTCGACGGGGACGGCGATCTCGATGTTTACGCGGTGTCGGCGACTCAGAACAACGGTGTGTGGTGGGCGAATCTCAACGGTGATGGCTCCACCTGGGGAGCGCCGTTCGAGATCTTCTCGGGGAGCTTCGACCCGTCGATCCCACAGATCGTCGATATCGACAAGGACGGCACGCTCGATGTGATGGCGGTCCTGACCGGCTTGTTTCGCGTCACCTTCTGGCGCAATCTCGATGGCTTGGGCATGAATTGGTTTCCGAGCATCGCCCAGGGCAACTACCCGGAGGCACGCTCGGCCCACGCGGCCGACATCGACGGTGACGGGGATGCGGATCTCGCCACGGTCGCGTCGCGCGACGGCCAGGTGTCATATGTGCGGAACGGTCTGTCGCTCGGTTACCAGGTAATCGAGATCGACAATAACTTTCCCGATGCCTTTTCGACCTTTGCCGCGGATCTCGATGACGACGGTGATCGAGACATCCTGGCCGCGTCGCGCTCCACCGGTGAGATCGCGTGGTGGGAAAACACCACGGGCAACGGCGATTTCGCCACGCGAAAGACGCTCGCCACGGGTTTTGTCGGCGTCACCATGGTGCGTGCCGCCGATCTCGACGGCGACGGCGACTTCGATGTCTACGGGACATCGAGCGCGAGCAACGAGGTCGTCTGGTGGGAGAACTCGGGCGACGGTACGAGTTGGACCCGACATCAAGTCGACGATGCGCTTTCGCTTGCCGGACCGGTGATCGACGCTGATCTAAACGGCGATGGCAAGCTGGATCTGATCGCGGCGGGTGGCGATGGAGAGCTCGACTGGCGGGCCAATCTGGGTGGCGAGATCGCCTTGCCGACGACCGATATCGCGCCGGCCCTGGTCGCCGAAGGCAACGCGGTCGCGGTGCTCCGAATCGATGCGGTGCATCGCGGCCGGACCGGCGATTCGGCGGTCGAGCTAGCAACGGTGGAAGTTCTTCTCGAGAAAACCGCAGAAGCGCCGATGACCGACATGGAAGCCGACGATCTCTTGGCATCGCTGTCGCTCTACGCCGACGACGGCTCGGGTAGCTTCGAGCCTGAAAGCGATACCGAGATCGCCTCGCTGCAGAGCTTTGTGCTCGACGCCGGCGTGGCGACCCTGGAAGTCGCCGACGATCAAGTCGCGGCGCAGATCGCCGCCACCGACACGCGCGTCTACTTCATCGTGCCGGCCTTCGAGGCCACGGCTTCGTCGACGGTGATCGATGGCTTTCGCTTCAGTCACATCACCGAGGCGTCCAGCACGGGGGAGGACGCGGTCAACGACCTCCCTCTGACTTTGGAGTACGCGGCAAACGTCGCAACGGTGCCGCTCGGCTTCAACGCCGCGCCCGTGGCGCAGGATGATGGCCTCATGCTCTTCGAGGATCAAAACGCGACAAGCAATGTGCTCGATGGCAGCGCCGGGGGTCTGGATACCGACGCCAACGGCACCACCCTGACGGCGATTCTGGTCGACCCGCCGACTCAGGGCTCTTTGGTGGCTGGCCTCGATGCCGACGGTGGTTTCGAGTACATGCCACCGCCTGATTTCAACGGCTTCGATACCTTCACCTATCGTGCCGACGACGGGGTCGCGGTGAGCAATCTCGCGACGGTGACCTTGACCGTCGCTCCGGTCAACGACCCACCGTCGTTCGACATCACCGCTCAACACATCTCGAGCGAAGACGCGGCGCCGCAAACCGTGTCTGGGTTCGCGTTCGCCATCTCACCAGGTCCGGCGAATGAAGCAGGACAGGTCACGACCTTCGAGATCACCGGCAACACGAACGCGAGCCTGTTCGCCACGCTGCCAGGGATTGCCACCGACGGCACGCTAACCTACGAAACGGCGGCGGACGCCGTGGGCACCGCGACTCTGACGGTGCGTCTGAGAGATGACGGTGGCACCTCGAACGGTGGCGTCGACCACAGCGCCGACCAGAGTTTCGACGTTGTGGTCGAGGCGGTCAACGACGCACCCACCTTCGCGATCACGTCATCCACCTCGTCGCTGGAAGACGCCGGCGCGCAATCCGTAGCTAGCTTTGCCACCGCGATCAGCGCGGGTCCCGACAACGAGGCTGGTCAGGTTCTCGACTTCGTGGTCACCGACAACACCGATCCAGAGCTCTTCTCCACTCCGCCCGCGCTTTCGACCGATGGCACGCTGACCTATACCGCGGCCACCGATGCCAACGGTACGGCGACCATTACCGTGGTGTTGATGGACGACGGCGGCACGGCGAACGGCGGCGTGGATCAGAGCATCGAGCAGAGCTTCGACATCGACGTCACGGCAGTCAACGATCCACCGAGCTTCGAGATCCCGGCGTCTCTCGAGGTCGAGTCCATCTCTACACCACAGACGGTGGTTGATTTCGCCACGGAGATCAGCCCTGGACCCGAGAACGAGGCCGGACAAGTCCTTCAGTTCCAGATCGTGAGCAACTCGGCACCCGAGCTCTTCGCCGTCGGCCCCGCCTTGGCGGCGGATGGCACGTTGACCTTCACCCTGGCGGCCGGCGTCATGGACGGTTCGGCCCTCCTGACGGTAACCCTGATGGACGATGGTGGCACCGACTCGGGTGGCGTGGATACCAGCGCCCCGTCGGACGTCGAGCTGATCGTGCTCGACGTGATCGCGCCACAGGTGGTCTCGATCACCGCACCGACCGGTGACATCGATGTCTGCACGGAGGTGCGTCAAGGCTTCGACGGCCTCGACGTGCTGTTCAGCGAACCGATGGCGTTTGCGGACACGCCTGACGAACCGGGAAGTGTCGTCAATCCAGATAATTACCAGTTGATCGCGAGTGGCCCGGACCAGGATGTCACCACCCTCGCCTGTGACGCGCTCGATGGTGACGACCTGCGGATCTTCACCTCGGCGATCGTCCCCGAACCCACGACGGACGGCGTGCGTGTCGAGCTACCACGCGTGCTGGACGACGGCCTATACCGTCTCCTGGTGTGTGACGCCTTGCAGGATGCGGCGGGCAACGAGTTGGTCGACACCTTCGACGTGGCGTTCCGCGTCGACGAGGCGAACCGCTTCATCAACGGTCAAACCGATTGTGACCTTGCCGGCTGGAGTCTGGTCGCCGAGGTGGCGAACGACGGTTCCGAGTTCGCGTACAGCACCAACGACGCGGACGATTCGAGCCTGTCTGGATCGATCGGCATCACCACCCTCGGCAGCACGCGCTTCGCCATCGGCCAGTGCTTCGACGTCGTCGGTCCGTCGATCGAGCTCGCGGCACGGGTCCGGATCGATGGCATGCCCGACGTCGAGGTGACCGCCAACCTGCGCTGTGAGCTCTTCGCACAACCCGCCTGTACGGGACCGGTGGTGGGTGAAAGCTCGAATCAGGTCTTGCTGACCCCGACGGCGGGTGCCTGGCAGTTGATCGAACACGTCGCCACCGCCGATGTCTCGGCGCTTTGCGGTGTGGACCTGGAGCTCACCAGCGGGAGTGGATTCGAAGCGTTTGTCGACCGACTCTGGGCATCGACGGCGCTCTTCGCTGACGGCTTCGAGTCCGGAACGACCTCGGCCTGGTCGGTGACCGTACCCTGATCACCGACTCCCCACGTCACGTTCGACAAAGCGTGGCGTGGGGTTGGGATCCCACTCGGCTCCTCGGTGGCAGATCGTTCGGCAACAGGCATGCATCGGCCGTCGCTATACTCGACGGCACATGCCGACGCCCGATGCCGCCGATTTCACCAGCCTGTTGATTGCCTGGCGAGGTGGCGATCAAGACGCCCTCGAGACCCTTACCGAAATCGCCTATCGCGAGCTGCGCAGCCTCGCCGTGGCCCGCCTGCGAAGAGAACGTTCGGATGTCGCCCTGCAACCCACGGAATTGATCAACGAGATGTTCTTGCGCTTGCTTTCCGCGGAAGTCTCGTGGCGTGATCGATCCCATTTCTACACCCTCGCCGCGACCACGATGCGACGGGTGCTGGTCGACCAGGCGCGTTCTCGGCAGCGACAGAAACGTGGTGGTGACCCGTTGAAGATCACCCTCGAAGATTGGCATCGCCAGGACGCATCGGCCGCCGACACCGTCGTCGACCTGCTGGCCTTGGATCAAGCGCTCGACACGCTCGAACGTCTCGATCACGATCAGGCGCGCATCATCGAGCTCTATTTCTTCGGTGGCCTGACCTTCGAGGAGATCGCTCGAGCCACCGATCGCTCACGCTCGGCGGTCCATCGCCTGGTCCGCTCGGGGCAGGCTTGGCTCTACCGTCAGCTGCAGACGAAGCCTCTGGAGAATCCAGCATGAATGACGAGCGCGAGCGCTGGCTCGAAGCCCGAACGATTTTCGATCATGCCTCCGAGCTACCCACCGAGGACCGAGCCGCCTACCTGAGCGAGGCGTGCGCGGACGACCCGACGCTCCGTGAGGAAGTCGAAGCCCTGCTCGACGCGGATCGGGTGGCGGCCGATCGGTTTCGCCCCCGGATCGCCGCCGCCACCGACGCGCTGATCGGCCCGGTGATCGAACCGAGCGATCGTCTCGGTCCGTATCGCATCGTCCACGAGCTCGGTCGTGGCGGGATGGGGGTGGTCTACGCCGCCTTGCGTGACGACGGGGAATACGACCAGCAGGTCGCGATCAAGGTCATGTCGCGTTACCTGTCGACCGAGGTCGCCACGGAGCGTTTCCGCAACGAGCGACAGATCCTCGCCGACCTCGAGCATCCAGCGATCGCGCGTCTGCTCGACGGCGGAACCACCGAGCATGGGGCACCCTACCTGGTGATGGAGTTCATCGAGGGTGAGCCGATCGACGTCTATTGCCGCCGCCGAAACGCCAGCCTCGAAGAGCGGCTCAGGCTGATGACGAAGGTATGCGACGCGGTGGCGCACGCTCATGCGCGGCTGATCGTTCACCGCGACATCAAACCGGCAAATATCCTGATCACAAAAGACGGTCAGCCCAAGCTACTCGATTTCGGTATCGCCAAGATCCTCGATGACGAGCACGAAACGGTGGCAACCCGAACCGGAACCCTGCCGCTGACGCCCCGTTACGCCAGTCCAGAGCAAATCGCTGCCGAGGCGATCACCGTCGCGACCGACATCTACAGCCTGGGAATCGTGCTCTACGAGCTGCTCTCGGGTGTGTCGCCGTACGGTGAAGACAGCCATGCCTCACCGGCGCGACTCGCTCGAGCGATCTCCGAAGTCGATCCGGTGCGCGTCAGCGTCGCGACGCGACAGCACGGCGACGATGGTGCCGTTCCGGCTCGACGGTTGGTCGGTGAGCTCGACGCCATCGTCGGCACGGCCTTGCGCAAAGAACCGTCTCGTCGCTATGCCTCGGTCGATCACTTCGGCGCCGACCTACGACGGTATGTCACCGGTCAACCGGTCAGCGCCGTACCCGATCGGTTCACCTATCGCGCGGGGAAATGGCTACGGCGAAACGCCGTACCGGCGATCCTCGCGGTCATGGTGATGCTCGCCCTGATCGGCGGCCTGATCGCGCGAACGCTGGAAGCGCGGCGCGCGGAGCAGGAGAAAGAACGGGCGAATCGCGAAGCCGCCGTGGCCAACCAAGTGGCGGGTTTTCTCGAGACCCTTTTCGACTCGGCGGCACCCGTCGACGCCACCAGCCGTGACCTGACGGCACGCGAGCTCCTCGACGCGGCGGTCGAGCGTACCGACCAGCTGGCCGATCAGCCGCTCGTCCAATCCCGTGTTCTCAACGCCATGGGCCGCGCCTACAAAGAACTGGCGCTCTTCGACGAGGCCGAGGCCTTGCTCGAACGCTCCCTCGATGCCCTCGGCGAGGCGCCTGAAGCCCAACCACACCACCACTTCGCGGTCCAGCTGGCGCTCGGCAATCTATACAAGGAACGACAGCGGCCCGTCGAAGCCGAGGCTCGATTTCGCGCCGCCCTCGAGAACATCGAACAAACAGAACGACGCGGCGGAAGCGAGCAGATCAAAGTCCTGCACCAGCTCGGTCTCATGCTCAGTCATCAGCGCAAGCTCGACGAGGCCGAGCGGATCCTGCTCGAAGCGGTCGCAATGGCAAAAGCACAGCCAACTCCCGACCTCCGCTCTCAGCTTACGATCTCCTTCATTCTCGGCAGTCTGTACGCCGACAAAGGAGATCTCGAACGATCACACGAGGTGACGAAGGAAGGTTTACGACTCGCCCAGGAGATTTCCGGCCCGCACCACCAGGCGACCGTGGTCGGGCTGATCAACGCGGGTCAGGGGCTGATCGAGCTCGGGCGTCCCGACGAAGCCGAGCCGTATCTCACCGATGCGCTCGACAACGCCAGTGTTTTTCTACCCGACGTCCATCCTCTGGTCGCCGCCGCGCAACGCAACATGGGCGCCATGCTGGCCCGTCAAGGTCGTCTCGACGAGGCCGAAACCTTCTTGGATACAGCGTTGGCCAGCCATGTGAAGCTCTATGGCGAAGAGCAATTTCTCAGCCAGCTCGTGCTCAGCAACGTTGCTCTGGTACGCCTACGCCAAGGACGTCTCGAGGAAGCCGACGCGATCTTCGCCAAAGCCCTTGCCGCGATCGAACCCGACTTTGGCAGCGAGCACCACGTAGTCGCCGAGATCCTGCATTTCCAGGGAGAATTGCGTCAGCTCCAGGGCCGAAGTTCCGAGGCTCGCGTGCTCTTCGAGCGCGCGCTGATGATTCGTCAGAAGGTGTTCGGGCCGGATGGCGCACCGACCCTGGAAACCCGCCAGGCACGCGAAGCGCTCGAAGCGGAGGCTAGCGCTAGCGACACTGTGGCGGGCCTGTCAGCCACGTTTCCTCATGGCGAGCAAGCGATAGCGGAAATGACCGTTCTGGTGTAACCGTTCGAGCGCCACGCCACCGATATAGGCATCGAGCACCACCCGCACGCCGGCAAACGGCAACAGGCGATGCAAGCGTCGATACTGCCGCTCGCGTCGCGCGTTCTCTTCGAGGGATTGCGTCACGTAACCCGCCGAATGATCGTCATCTTGGATGAGCTCGAGATCTGCGCGGTCCATCGCTCGAGCGTAGGCTTCGTCGTCCGGCACGTCTGCCAGTCCCCAATGCTCGCGAATCACCGTGAAATCGGGATCGCTCGGCGCGGACGCGCGGGCCACGTCCTCCACGATCACCATCGTGCCGCCGGGTTTGACCGCTCGCCATAGATTCTCGAACGAAGTCGCGAAGTCTGGACTGTGAATCAAGGCCTCGATCACCACCACGGTGTCGTAGAGCCCGTCGAGCGGATCGTCGTAGCTCTGGAGAAGAAAACGACAGTCGGCGATCCCCCGCTTGCGTGCCACGCGCTCGGCCACCCGCTGCTGGACGCGGCTGAGCGTTAGGCCGTCGTAGCGTCCACCCACCTTTTCGTACCAGCGAAACATCGTGCCACCAAAGCCACAGCCCGCGTCCAGGACTCGTGGCGCTTCCGGAACCCGCGCGGCTTCGAGCGCCAGGTCGTTGACGTAAAGCCAGGTCGCCGCGCCCTCGTAGCCCGCATCGGCCGGTGGCCGCAGCGTTTTGTGCATCGTCAGCTCAGCGTCGCGGTCGCGATATCGCCACCAGTTGAGCCACAGGTTGTACCGCGACAACCAATCGTAGAGATGCCGCGTGTCGGCTTCGTTGTTCACCGACCCCACCGACATGTGACCTGACGCCCCGGGAGACAGGTGATGACCTGATCGGGAATGCTGTAGATGGGGCGTCTGTCGTGGGCGAGGACGAAGGCGATGACGACTTGGGACGACGCCGAGAAGGGCATTTGATCGTAGGGGATGAAGAGCTCTTGGACCTGACCGTCGATGGCGTAACGGGGCTGGTAGAGCGGGTATTCGAAGCGCGAGAGATGGTTGAGGGTGGTCGAGTCGAAGCCACCGAGTCGGAGGTCTTTGAAGGTCACCAGCAGCGAGATCTCTTCGCGCAGATCGAAGGTCGTCAGCACGAGCTGGACGAGCAGGCCGCGCTGCGTCAGGTCGGGCGTGCACGCATCGAGGAGTAGCCGCGTGCGAGCCGCGATTCCCTGCCCGTCGTCGTCTCGCATGTGGGTGTTGCGTGGCGTCTCGCGGTGGGCGAAGCCTTCGATACCGACTCTCGGCGCGGTGCGAAGGTCGAGGCAATCACGGATGTACACATCCTCGAGAAAGTCGACTCGGGATCGCAACTCCGCCATGTCGACCTCGAGTCGGTCGACGCGGCCTTCCAAGTAGTCGAGATCGCTCAAGAGGCGTTGTTGATCCGATCGCAGAGCGTCGAGGTCGGCCTGGGTCACTTCGATGTCGCCACGTGCGATGTCCTGGGCGTATTGCACGAGGTCGATTTGCGTTTCCACCGCCTCGAGCTGAGCCTGGATCCACTCTCGCTCGGGACCCGTCGTGACGGCGATCTCGTCGAGGATCTCAGGCAGAAGACGTCTGAGCTCGGTCTCGGGATCTTGGCCGGTCAAGATTTCGTAGGCTTGCCCCGTGCCGACCCCGATCGTCGTCGTCATGACGAACTCGCCGACCTTCTTGACGGTGGGTGCGACGGTCTTCCACAGATTCTTGATTCGTGACGCTTCGGCGGACGCGTTGGGAAGGACGAGGCACGCGCAGAACGTAAGCAGAACGAGTCGACAAGTCTTCGATCGAATCATCACGATTGGCCCCACCCTTTGCCTCTAGAATGACTTTCGATGAACTCTAACCTACCGCACACTCACGTTTCGATCGACACGGCACGTCTCCACCTCCGTCCTTTTACGCTCAACGACGCAGAGATGATCGTTCGGCTGCTCAACGAGCCGTCGTTTCTCCGCTTTATCGGTGACAAGGGCGTACGTACCGTCGAGGACGCACGTGGCTATTTGCACAACGGACCACTG
>JBCDBH010000010.1:0-37632 GCA_039184055.1 Acidobacteriota bacterium | reverse complement strand
CGCGCGCTCGCCGAGCTCGCGGTGACGATGACCTTTGTCCGTGGTGAGCTGCGACGGTACGGTGGACGGACGCCGGTGGCGAGCGCCGAGGCGGTCACCGACATGGGAGCGCACGGACGTCTCTACGCCCGTGCCGACGTTGCGACGCGTCTCGACCCGTGGTGGGAAGGGGAGTCGACCGTCGAGCTGCCGACGTCTTGTCGATCTTCAGAACCGAGCGAGGCTGCCAAGCCGTGGCCCGTGCTGGCCGGTCTGCGCGACCGTCTCGCCGCGGCCGACTTGGAGATCATCGTCGTCGATCTGACGCCTCCCGAGATTCACGACCTCGGGTTGACGGTGGTCAAGGTGCTGGTTCCGGGTACGTATCCGATGAATTTCGACAGCCGCTGGCCGCATTTCGGTGGCAAGCGGATCGCCACCGCGCCGGTGACCGCCGGCTTGCGCGCGCACCCTCTCGGCATTGAATCGTTCGAACGCTTTCCTCATCCCTTTCCGTAGATCGGAGCGTCTTGCATGCACCACGCCTGGGGCTTTCATCAGCACAGCTCACTCTGGCCCGACCTCGTGACGCCGCGGACGGTGCGCGCCGGGGGGCGTCTGCGTGGCGCCAAGGCGACCGGCAAGCGTTACCACGGTGTGCCACAGGTCGAGCTGCCCGCGCCCGCGCCGCTCGACAGCCGTCTCGACGAGGTGTTGGCGCGCCGATTCTCGTGTCGCCACTTCGGCGGTGATCCGGTTTCACTCGCCACGCTCGCTACCTGGCTGCTACACAGCTATGGCTGGCATGGTTTGTTCACCTTGGGTGAGCTGCCGATTCCCGATCGACCCGTGCCGTCGGGGGGCGGGGCCTTCCCGCTCGAGGTCTATCTCTTCGTGCGACGGGCCGATGGGCTGGAACGTGGGCTCTACCACGTCGATGCCGAGCAACGTGTGTTGGCGCGGCTTCGGGGGCCGCTACCCTGGGCGAAGGTCACCGAGATGTTTCTCGGTCAGACCTCGGTGGCCGAGTGTGATGTCGTCGCGGTGATCACCGCGGTCGTCCACCGCACCCTGGCGCGCTATGGTGAGCGTGGCTATCGGTTTTTGTGGATGGAAGCCGGGCACCTCGCCCAGAATCTTCTGCTCACGGCAACGGCGTGTGATCTGGGTGGCCTACCGATCGCGGGGTTTTACGATCAGCAGCTGGCGGCGAGTCTCGATGTCGATCCAACCCGTGAGGTGCCGCTCTACGCCGTCGCCCTCGGGCCGATCGCAACACCGGATTCGGGCAGCACGCGTGCCCTGAGCTAGAGGCTCTCGAGCATGCGCCGGGTGTCGCGGGTGATCGGATGATCGGCGCCGAGCGTTCGACCGTACACATCGACGGCTTTCTCGAGAGCCTGCCGGGCGCGTTCCGCATCGCCCAAGGCCTGGCTGGTTTCGGACGCCAGCACGAGCGCCTGGGCCAAGACCGGGTGGCCGTTGGCGTAACTCGCTTCGAGCGCGTCGATCGCCCGTGTGACCAGCGTGCGTGCCTCGGCGGGGGCGCGGTTGCTCCGTGCCCAGGCGATCCCGAGTCGGCAGCGTGACATGAGCGGGTGGTCGTCTCCGAGGTCGGGAGACGCGAGACGCACGCACTCGTCGTAATGCTCTTCCGCGGTCTCACGACGTGCGTCCGCGCGTTCGATTTCGGCGAGTCCGTGGAGCAATGTGGCGCGATCGAAATTGGTATTCAGATCACCCGTGGCCAAGCCGCGTCGGTAGGCTTCGGCGGCCGCTTGCGGTTTGCCGACGGCGCGTAAGAGATCACCTCGGATACTGAGCAGATGAGCCTCGATCGGCCGTTCACGCACGGTATCGCCCTGGAGCGCGAACGCCGCATCGAGATGACGGGTGGCAACCTCGTAGCGCCCCTCGGCGATCGCGAGCTCGGCGAGACCGCCATAAGCGATCATCGCGGTGAACGGCTCGGCGCTGAACTCGAGCGCTTGCTCGTAGCCACGACGGGCGTCGGTGAATCGCCCTTGCTCGGCACGCAGCGCCGCCATCTCGTTGATCGTCCAAATGTAGTGCGGATGCTGCTCACCGAGGGAGCGTTTGCGGATCTCGAGCGCGGCATCGAGTACCTTTTCGGCCCGCTCGAATTGGGCGAGGTGCCGGTAGGCCTCACCGAGACCGTAATAGGGAAAGCCGAGCTCGGGATGGTCCGCGCCCAGCAGATCTCGCTGGGTGGCCGCGACGCGTTCCAAGAGCTCGGCGGCTCGAGCGTAATGACCGAGCTGGAGCTCGATATAGCCGAGCACCATGCGTGATCGCGTGATTTCGCGGTCGAATCCCTCGTGTTTCGAATAGATGTCGATCGCGGCCTGGTGGTTGGCCGCCGATTCTTCGTATTCCGAGGCGAACCAATGAAAAGCGCCGAGACCGTAATGTGATTCGGCGATCACCGGGTCGTCGGGTGGCAGGCGGTCACGACGCAGCTCGATCGAGCGCCGAAAGGCCTCCTCGGCTTCTTCGAGCTGGAGCTGTTGTTGGCGCAGACGCCCGAGGTTGAAGAGCACGCCGGAAAGCAGGAGTGGATCGTCGACCGGTCCGCCATCGAGCAGGGTGAGCGTTTCTTCGAGGAGCGTGCCCGCTTCGTCCCACAGGCCGACTTTGATGTAGACCTCGCCGATGGTCGCGGTCATCCGTGCCTGGAGATGGGGCTCGGAGGCGAGCTGTTCGCGTACCCGCGCGGCGCCACGATCGAGAATCTCTCGAGCGGTGACGTCGGAGCCGTTCGTGGTCTCGGAGGTGTTGAACGGATCCGGCACTTCGAAGAGATCGATCAAGAAGGTCGACACCGCGTTGGCGGCATCGGCCTCGCGGTTGGCACGCTCCGCTTCGCGTTCGGCTCGTTCAGCGGCGCGTTCGGCGCGTTCGGCTTCGGCGCCGATCTGGATCGCCTGCCAGGTCATGACCATGGCGATCAGCGCGAGCATGACGATCGCCGCCACCGCCAACCATTGGCGCCGTCGGCGGAGCGGCTTTTCGCGAATCCAGCGGAGTCGCTCGGCGGCGTCGACGGCGGTGGGTCGGGTGGCCGGGTCGAGCGACTGCAGACGTTCGACCAGCTGGGCGAGATCGGGATCGACCCCGGTGAGCGGCAAGGTCTCGGCGCGCGCGGCCTTGATCAAGGTCATCGCCGGGCTGAGATCTTCGCCGTAGGGCGGGACACCGGTGAAGAGCTCTTGCAGCATCAGCCCGAGCGAGTACATGTCGCTGGCCGCGGTGGCGGTTTTGCCCTGTGCCTGTTCAGGGCTCATGTAGGCGACCGTACCGACGATGGTGCCGAGCTGGGTGCGAAGGTAGGTGACCGTCTTGTTGTCGGGTGCCGCGTGGTCGAACGCCGGTTCGGGCTTGCCGGTATCCGCCCAATCGACGGTCGGCGTCGAGCGTAGTGTCTCGCCTTCTCGACCCATGCGTTGGGTGTCGTCGTTTTGGCTGTCTTCGCTAGCCGGCGGGGTCACCACCAGGGTGTCGTCCGGACCAAGGCCGGTGGCGGCGCTCGGTCGACGATCGTCGTGCGCGGTGATGTCGTCTTCGGGCCGGCCGATTTCGATCGTGCTGCTCGGGCCACCGTAGGTCACCGCGTCGGCGATTTGCTTGGCGAGTGCTTCTTCGTCCAGATCGGCGCCACTGTGGAGAAGCTCCTCGCGAACCGAGCGAGCGATGCCGAAATCGAGCACCTTGACGTCACGCGACGGGGTGAGCATGACGTTGCCCGGTTTGAGATCGCGGTGCACCACGCCTTGTCCGTGAGCCGCGACCAGGACGTGGGCGATCTGCTCACCGATCCGTAGCTTGGCGTGAGCATCCAGCCGATCGAGACCGGTGGCGAGCACGTCTTTGAGGCTGCGCCCGTCGATCAGCTCGAGAACCAAATAGTCGGCGTCGTCGGCCTCGAGATAGTCGAAGAGTCGGCAGATGTGTGGATGGTCGAGCTGCGACAGGATGCGCGCTTCACGAAGCAACCGAGCCTTGGCTTCGGGGCGCAGCCGATGCTCTTCGCGCAAGGCTTTGAGCGCCACGCGACGATTGAGTCGCTGGTCTTCGGCGACGAAGACATCACCCATTCCACCTTCACCGAGGTTCTCGAGAATGCGGAAATGATGAACGGTCTTGCCGGGGGCGGTCATGACACGCTGGTGGAGAGATTCATGGATAGTCTGCGGATCTGGCTGTCTGTGGGGCGATCATACTACCGGAGGCGTCGGATCGGGTTCGTGCTCGGGTAAGCTCCCGGCGATGTTGTCATTTCGTTCAGGCCGCGTGCTTCGTCAGGAGCCCTTTTTCCGTGCTTCTCCTTTCTCTCTACGTGCCACGAGCTCGCGCGTATGTGCGGTGAGGTGGAGGGTGTCGGGATGAACACGCCTTTTCTCGGCGAAGCGGCGGCGCTCGCGGCGGCCGCCTGTTGGGCCATTGCGGTGATGCTCTTCAAAGGGCCGATCGACACCTGGGGCGCGTGGACCGTCAACCTGGCGAAGAACGGGATCACGTCGATCATGCTGTTGGCGACGTTGTGGGTGATCGGTGATCTCGGGGCCTTGTTCGGTGCACCGGGAGGCGCGCTCGCGCTGGTTGCGGTCTCGGGTGTGCTCGGCATGAGCCTGGGCGATACCGCGCTTTTCGCCGCCGTGCCACGGCTCGGGGTGCACCGGACGTTGTTGATCCAGACCCTCGCCCCGGTTTTCACCGCTTTGCTCGCCGTCGCACTCACCGACGAACGGATCGGCTGGCTCCAGGTCGGTGGCGCCCTGCTGGTCCTCGGTGGCGTCGCGATCGTCATCACCGGTACGGCGGGCTCGACCCGAGCCGACGCCGACGAATCGAGATCGAGCTCGGGTGCGGCGTTGCGGCTCGGACTCTTGCTCGCGGTGCTCGCCGCCGCCGCTCAGGGCTCGGGCGTGGTGTTCGCCAAGATGGGTATGGAGGGGATGCCGATCCTCGCCGCCACCACGGTGCGATTGGTCGCTGCCACCGTCGCTTTGCTCGTCATTCTCGCGCTGCGCGGGCAGTTGGTGTCAGCCGGGCGGGTGCTGGGGCAACCGGTGGCGCTCGGTCGACTGGCGATGCCGACCTTCATCGGTACCTATATGGCGCTGATCTTGATGATGACCGGCATCGCGCTCGCGCCGGCATCGATCGCGGCGGTGCTCTTGTCCACCTCGCCGATCTTCGGTCTCTTTCTCGACGCCCGTTTCGCCGGGGTGCCGATCACCGCGCGAGCCCTCGCCGGGACCCTCTTGGCGACCGTCGGGGTCGCCGTCTTGGCCAGTGCTTGAGCTGCGTCTGACGGTCGAGACGATATGCTAGTCTGTGCACCTCGAATGGCGTGATCGCTCGATCCGCCGAGTCTTTCCGGTCCCGATTTTGGAGTCGTGACGTATGCGCGTGGATGTAAGAAAAGCCGATGACGTGTTGCTCGTCGACCTGGACGGCTCTTTGGTCGCTGGCGTCGGTGACGATCTGCTTCGCGACGTGATGAACGAGCTGGTCGCCGAGGGTTGGACCAAGATCGTTCTCAATCTGTCGAAGGTGGTGCGGATCGATAGCGCCGGGATCGGTGAGCTGGTCGGAGGGATTCGTCTTGCCGGTCGTTTCGGCACCGCGGTGCGTCTCGTGCATGTCGAAGGTCAGGTTCGCAATGTGCTCGAGATGAGCCGTGTGCTGCCGCTGCTCGAAGTTCACACCACTGAAGCCGAGGCGCTGGCCCATTTCGGTGTGAGTGGACCGCCGATCGCCGCTCCCGAGGCGATGCCGGCCGCCGCGCGCAACTGACCCGCAGTCCCCACTTTCCCTTCACGTAGCCAACGCTACTCTGCCGACGACCCGCGTCCTATCCGGGCGTCTCGCCGCGTCATGCCCGCAGTTCGAGTCGTCATTGTCGACGATTCCGCTGACGACCCCGTTCTCCGGTGGTCATAGTCGCGGTTGAACCGTCCTTTCGTAGACGATTGTCCAGGTCATCCCCGGGTGGGCCGTAGCGCACATCAGCGGCTCCCGTGGCCCGGGTGCCTGCCGGCGGAAAAGGGCGGCGAACTGTCTGAGCGAAGCGAGTTTTCGCCGACCCCGTCGGCAGGTGCACGGGGCGCGGATCAAGAGCCGATGCGTGCGCCTAGGTCCACCCGGGGATGGCCGGGTGCACGCGCCCAACCTAGCGACGCCGGGGCGCCAACACGGCAAGCAAAGCCGGCAGGACGGTCATGCTGACCAACGCCGTGGCGCCCGCGCCGAGAATGGCCACCATGCCCATCGAACGCAACCCGGGCACGTGTGACAACACCAACGAGCCGAAGCCCACCATGGTGGTGAGCGCGGCGATGGTGATGGCGCCCGAGGTGCCACGGATGGCCTCGGGATCTCCGGGGCTCGGATGGTCGCTGGTCGGATCGTCGCCACCGGTTTCGTGCCAGCGGTGGAGGAGATGGATGCCGTAGTCGACGCCGATACCGATCACCATCGTGAACACGAAGATGTTCATGAAGTTGACGTCGAGGTCGAAGATGTCCATCAAACCGAGCATCCACACCGTGCCGACCAGCAAGGGCAAGAGGGCCAACAGGCCTTCCTTGAGCCCGCCGAAGTCGATCGCCAGCAAGATCAACACGATGATCGTACCGATCAAGGCCGCCAGGGTGGCGTCGCGCCAGACGACATCTTTGAGCGCGCGCGAAATCATCGCCGGGCCGGTGAGCACGGTGCCTTCGGAGGCTTCGATGAGCTCGCTGAGCGGCTGCGGGATGGCGCCTTGGGCCAGGTCAGCGGGTGGATAGGCGTAGAGCACGGTCGAGAAGACATCCGCGCCGTCGGCGTCGGTGCCACCGGCGATATAGCGATCGAGCGCATGCCCGACGGTGGTGCCACGCACCGCTTCGACACTGAAGGGGCGATCGTGATCGAGCGCCGCCGCGACCGTGTCGAGACCCTCGGCAAAGCCATTGGGATTGAGCCCGGCGCTGCGCAGCGAGGTGGCGAACGCGTCCCGGACCGTTGCGCCGTCACGGTCGAAAGCGGCGAGACGGGTGAGCGCCGCCTGCTGTTGCTCGGCGCTCGGCAAGAGGTGGGCGACGCCTTCGATCCGCGCCAACACCCCGTTGTCGACCAGCTCGTCGAGCTTGGGCCATAGCGCGCGTGCCCGGGCGATCGCCTCGGGCTCGTCGGCGCCGTCGATCCGGATCATCAGCGGGGTGAAGCGGATCCCGAAGGCATCCATGATCTCGCGCTGGGTTTCGGCGCCGGGATTGTCGCTGGCGCGTACCTTGACGACATTGTCGTCGTAGCGCACGCCCGGCGCCAAGGAGCCGAGAACGATGGTGATCACCGCCGTCGCGGCGAGCATCCAACGCGGGTACTTCAAGGCTAGCGCGGAAAGCTTGTCGATACCGAAGGCTCGAAGGTGGTGCTTTTTCTCTGGGCGACGCAGGTCGAGCACGGTGAGCAGCGCGGGTAGGAGCAAGAAGACCGTCACCACCAGAATCAGGATGCCGGCGCCGGTGATCAACCCGAGCTCGGCGAGACCGGCGAAATCGCTAATCAGGAAGGCGAAGAAGGTCGCGCCGGTGGTGACCGCGCCGAGGAGCACGCCGACGGCCGTCGAGCTACCGATGGAGTCGAGCGCCTCTTGGTGGGTGCGACCTTCACTCCGTTCTTCGACATAGCGCCCGTAGAGCACGATCACGAAGTCGATACCGAGGCCGATCAACAGCGCCGCGAAGGCCGACGTCGCGGCATTGAGCCGGCCCAGGCTGATCGCGGTGAACGCGAAAGTGAAGAGCAGACCCGCGGCGAGCGGAGTCATGGCGATTACCAAAGCGGTCTTGCGGCGAAAGGCGAAAGCGAAGAGCAGCCCGACGCCGACCAGCGCGCTGACCGCGCCGATCACCATGTCCTGGACGATCAAGGTGGTATCACCGACCGCGATCGGATAGCCGCCGGCATAGCGCACCGCGGGTGCCTCGCCGTCGAAGCCAGCGTCATGCCAGGCGCTGGTGGCGGTGCTCTCGACGTCGGGCATCGAACCCATCAGCTCACGCGCGAAGGGGACATCGGCGGCTGGGCGAATCGGCTTGATCAAGAGCAACACGAAGCGTTGCTCGGGATCGATCAAATAGCCGGTTTCGTCGTCGAAACGGCCGTCGAGCTGACCGGTGGCGAACGAGCCTTGCACCGCCTCCAACATGCCCAATGGATCGCGGGTGAGGAGGGGTTCGAGTGCCATTTGCGCCGGTGTGCGCAATTGCCGCGACAGCGTCTCGGCGCGCAGGTCGAGCGCCTCGGGGCGTAGCCGGTCGAGAAAGCTCTCGAGCTCGGTCTCGGTCATGAAGAGCGGTGCCCAGCGCAACATCGGCGCCAGGGCCTCGCTCAGATCTTGCAGTCGGTATTCGACCCAATCGATCCGTTCCGACGCACGCAAGGCTCCTGCCAGCGCATCGGCGTAGGCGAGCGCCGGTTCGAGCTGACCGTCTTCGACCACCACCGCGGCGAGAAAGAGATCGGTGGAGCCGAAGCGTTCGACGGTGACGCGAAAATCGTCGACCGCCGGGTTGTCAGCGGGAATCAGCGAAAGCAGATCGGTGTCGATGCGCACACCGAGAGCGAGCACCAGGGCGACCACGGCGGCCGCCGCGGCGCTGAGCAACACGGCGTGTGGACGACGCGCCGCGAGACGGACGAGAGCGAGGGAAAAGCGATGGGGCAGCATGACGGCTCAGCAACCGCCAGGCGGGCGGCGGCGTGGGTGAATCGACCTCGTGGGCGACGGCTCAAACCGTCTTCAAATGACCGAGCAGACGCTCGCCCCAACCTTCGGTGATGTAGCGGAAGATCCAGCGCCGTTTCTGGCTCATGCGTTGATAGGCCGCTTTCAGGTCGAGCAGCATGGTCACGCGACGGCCTTTGTGCGCCAGCTCGCCGATTTCATGGGTCGCCACCACTTCGAAACCGAGAATCCGCTGATGGAAGTGGTAAGGCGTGGTCGGATCGCCTTCGAACACATCGGTGATGAAGTGGGTGAAGCCACGTTCGACGGTCTCTTTGGTGGCGGCGCGCATCAGGGTCGCGGCGATCAGGATTTGATCGCGAAACTCCGGGACGACGGCGAAACGGCCGACCTCGGCGATTTTGTTGTTGCTCAAGAAGGCTTCGACGTCGATCGACGGGTCGACGAGATCGAAGGCGTACTTCTGATAGAGCTCGATCGGCAACCGGTAGAGCACCCGCGTGACGCCCAACGCGCGATCGTCGAGCTCGGCGAGAAACCAGGTCACTTCGGTATCGGTGAGATCCTCACGGGGCAGCAGCTTCTCCCGATCCGGAATCCAGCCTTTTTCTTTCTGATACACCGCCTCGAGCACCTCGAGCGCACGGTCACGTGTCGCCTCGTCGGTGATGGGACGGACAGTCGGTCGTTTCTTACCCGCCATGATGGGGTCTCCTTCGCTTGGCCTCGGGGTGCCACTGTTTGCCCGACAGGCGCGCCAGCGCCTCCATGATCTTGCCATGGAATGCGCGAATCTCCGAGCGTTTCAAACGTTCGGCATCGGCCGGGGTGGGTGGTGTGAGCGGTGCGCCGACATGGATCGTCATCCGCTCGAAATCGCCGATCGGGCCGTCACCGCGATGGTCGGGAAATCGGATCCCGGCCGGAACCACCGGTACGCCCGCGCGCATGGCGAGCATCGCGGCCCCGGACTGGCCACGCAGCAGATGGTTGGGGTCACGGTTGACGGTGCCTTCGGGGAAGATACCCACCGAAGCGCCGGCTTGCAATCGTTCGTGGGCCCGGTCCATGGCCGGGCTGTCGACATGGAACAAAGGTTTGAAGACGTTGAGAAATTTCAATTTCGGGCTTTTGCCCATGACCCGGATCACTTCGCTCCGGCGGTACAGGCTCGACACGATCGGCATCAGCAGCCACGGCCAGTCGGCGAGAAAATGGATGTTCCTACCTCGGCGGAAGAAGACCATCACGGTCGGTACCAGGACCGCTTCGGGTTTTTGGCTGTGGTTGGCGACGAACACGAAGGGGTCGTTGACCTCGCTGACGTGCTCGACCCCGCTGACCTCGAGACCACGCCAGTGGAGGTAGGTCACGAAGCTCCGAATCAGGACTCGATCGACCGGCGAATAGGCACGCAAGGGTAGCGGCTGGCGCCAAATCGAGCGCACGCTGAGCCGTTTGGTGCCTTCGGCGTTCGTGGCGCCCCCGGCCGTGGAGGTCTCTGTCGTTTCGATGTCGGGCGAGGTAGGGGCCGTATCGGTAGTCACTGCGTTCTCGGACAACAGGGCTCTTCTGATCGATCTGTGGTTACGATTGGGTCGACGCCAAGTCGGGCCCACGGCCTGGTAGGCTGCCGAACAGTCAACGTCGAGCGTGGAAGACGCACGTATATCATGGTTCAGCTTCCGGAAACACCTCGTCCGGCGATGCCGGATCCGTCCCTGGCCTTGCCGCGTCGACTCGGGCCGGCCGCCGAGATCGGTCACAAGCCCGATGGCGCCCTGCGTCTGTTCACCCTCAATTTGGCCCATGGTCGGCGTTTGATGCCGCATCAAACGTTGGTGCCACGGTCGCGGGTCGAGAGCCACCTCGCCGAGGTCGCCGAGACCATTGCCGTTCTGGCGCCGGATGTCGCGGCGTTTCAGGAAGCCGATGGTCCGTCGGCGTGGAGTGGCAACTTCGATCATGTCGCCGCGTTGGCCGAGGGTAGTGGCTTGCGATGGCATTTTCGTGGTGAGCACAATCCCTTCGGAGTGGGTCGCTATGACCTCGCCGCCGGCACCGCCCTGACCTCGCTTTTACCGCTCGAGGTCACCTGGTCGCAACGTTTCGGGGTGTCGTGGCGTGACACCAAGGGCTTTGTCGTCGCCACCGTGATGCCACCTGCCTGGGGATTCGAAATCGACGTGGTATCGGTTCACCTCGACTTTCTTCTGCCCCGGGTTCGTCGGCGTCAAATTCGCGCCATGGCGGACGTGCTCGTCGCGCGTCGGCGGCCGTGTATCGTGCTCGGCGATCTCAACTGTGGCTTTGTCGGTGAGCCGGCGACGATGCGGTTGCTGATCCAGGCTCTCGATCTCCATACCGTCAAACCACTCGAAGGCGAGCCGACCTACCCGGCTTATCGACCGAAACGGCGGCTCGATTGGATCCTGGCATCGAGCCGTCTACGTTTCTCGAGCTATCTCACCATCCCGGATCAGCTGTCCGATCACCTAGCGGTGCTCGCTGACGTCGTTCCGGCTTAGCCCTCAGGCCTCACCAGCACGAGCTAGTTCTCGCTGGTCAACGCGGAAAGGGCTCGACGGGTCGCGACGCGGAGGGGGTGGTCGTCGGTCATCACTCGGCTTTGAATCGCCAACGCGCGTCGGTAGAGCGGCTCGGCTTCACGACCACGGTCGACCGCGACCAGCGTCGAGGCGAGCTCGCCGAGAGCCATGGACAGCTCGACATGCTCGGTCGCCAGGCCGGATTCGGCTCGATCGACGGCTTTGCGCAGCGTCCGTTCAGCGTCGACCAAACGTCCCGACACCCGGTACAGCTCGCCTCGAGCGGACGCGGCGCCGACCTCGTACACCACTGACGGAGGCAGGATCCGGTCGATGACCGGTTCCGCCTCGTCGAGCTTGCCACGTCGGATCAGGGTTCGCGCCAAGGCGATGTCGATGCGCGCCAGCTGTGGATGTGGATCGCCGAAGGTCGTGGCCCATTGCGCGCGCGCATCGGCCAAGAGCGTTTCAGCGTCGTCGAGCTGGCCGCGATCGAGCGCCAGCTCACCGCGCGCCACCTGGACCTGGAGCCGGAGGTACGGGTCGGTGGCGTGGGCGCCTGCTTCGTCGAGCCGCTCGGCAGCGGAGGTGAAGCGTCCGCGGACGCGCTCGACATCAGCCAGATGACGATCCGACCATGCCAGGCGGGGGTGGTCGCGGCCGAGCGCCGGTGTCCAGATTCGTTCGGCCCGCAGGAGATAGTCTTCGGACTCGTCGTAACGTCCCCACAGCCGATAGATGACACCCAGCGTGTTGTACGACCAGGCGAGATCGGCGTGGTCGTCTCCCGCCGCTTGGCGCCGCAGCTCGATCACCTGCCGCAGGGTGTTTTCGGCTTGTTCGAAAGCGCCGGTCTCCGCGGCCAGCCTGCCGATACTCTGAAAAGCCGCCAGACGGTCCGGGTGGGTCAGCGGCTGATCGAGCAGCGTCATGACGTTTTCGAAGCTGGCGGTCGAACCGGCGTAGTCGCCCAAATACCAGTGGATCACGCCACGCTCGCGCCATACCCGGGCACCGAGCTCGGGAGGTAGATCGGGTTGTTGCTCGATGATCGCCAAGGCTTCGGCGAACAGCGTCTCGCTGTCGGTGAACCGGCTCTGCCAGCGGTAAAGCGTCGCCAGGTCGATCAACGGTTCGATCAGTGAGGGATCGGTGGGCTCGAGGTGGTCGCGGAGCAGGGTTACACCGGTCGGCAGCAGCTCGGCGGCACGGTCGTAGAGACCGAGACGGTTGTACACCGCGCCGATGGTCACCATGACCCGGGCGCGTACCGCCGGTTGGTCGACGAGCCCGTTCTCGACCCGTTCGGCGCCACGGTCGAGAACCTCACGTGCGGTGAGGGTCTCGCTGGGCATTTGCATCGGATCAGCGAGCGCGAAAATGTCCACCAGAAAGTCCGATACGGTGCGTGAGGTTTCCGCTTCACGATTGGCGCGCTCGGCTTCTTTCGAGACCCGCAGAGCCAGCACCACCATCAGGGTGGCGAAAAGGGCGAGCAGCGCCGCGGTGGCGATCGCCAGCCGGAGCCGTTGACGGTTGCGCCGGCGTTGCACCGCGGAACGTTGGTCGTTGCGTCGCGATTCGACGGCGGCGGCGCGCTCGGCGCGCCGGGTCTCGAGCCCGCGTAAGCGTTCGGCTGCATCGGTGGCGTGGGCCAGTCGACGGTTCGGTACACCGTCGATCATCCGCGCGATGTCCTCGCGTAGGAGCGAGTCTTCGATGTCCCGTTCCCAGCCGGCCGCGGGGACCCGGGAGAAGTCGCCGATCGACAGTTGATAGGTCAGCACGCCGAGGGCGTAGATGTCGCTTTGCGTGGTGGCCGGCCGGCCGATGAGGAGCTCGGGTGCTCGGTACAGGCTCGACCCGGTGCTGGTGCCGGTGATCGGTGCGAGGAGCTCGATGGTGGCGTCGCTCGTTTCTTTGGTCAGCTCGCCGATCCCGAAATCACTGAGTCGTACCGAGGGGTGGCCGTCGCGGTCGGTGCTGATCAGCACATTGGTCGGCTTAACGTCTTTGTGCAGCACACCGATCGAATGCGCGGCGGAAAGCGCGTCGGCGACCTGCGCGGCGAGCTCGAGACGTACCGGCAGTGGGATCTCGGCCAAACCGCCTTGCTCGGCGGCCCATTCGGACAAGGTGCCACCCTCGGTGTGTTCGGTCTCGAGAAAATACGGTGCCTCGTCGAAATTCCAGTTGAGGATGCGCGCAATGTCTTCCCGCTCGCCCAAGGCTTCGCGGAGCAGACGCAGGATGGTCACTTCGCGACGTAGGGCCCGTAGGTGCTCGGTCTGGTAGCAAAACTTGAAGACGCGGTGGTCGTCGGTCTTGTCGTGTGTCGCCAGCCAAATATCGCCGAAGCCGCCTTCACCGAGCTTCGCCTCGAGCGTCCATCCTGAGCGGTGGGGAACGTGTTGACCGACCGCCGGTCGCCAGCCCAGGATGGTTTCTTCGCCGAGCACACGCCGACTCTTGGCCGTATCGGGGGGCGCGCTCAGCGGTGAGCGTCCCTCGATGCCGATCTCGAAGATTTCCACCGGCTCGTCGAGCCCTTGGAAGAGATAGGGGCCGTGCGCCAACCAGCGCAAGCCCGACGGTAGCTCACTGCCGGACAACGCGGCGCGACGCGCCAAATCGAAAGCGCCTCGGGTCACCAAGATCTGGCCACCACGGGCCAGCGCCATGACCCGCGCGGTCATCGGTTTGGCGAGACCGTCGACTTCGAGTGGCTTGGCGCCACGCGCGATGTCTTCGGCGCGGTTTTCGTGCAGGAACACCTCACCCAGGTGGATGCCGATACGGGCCACCAAGCGGATCTCGAAATCGACCCGCAAACTCGATAGGGCCTCGCCATATGCGAGGGCGTAACGCACCGCGTCGATGGGACGGTCGAAAAGGAGGAAAAAACCGTCCGTTTTGTCGACTTCGAGGCCCCCATGACGTGCCGCCAGATCACGCGCCAAGCGATCGTGTTGTCGGAACACTTTGAGCGCGCGCGCATCGCCGAGACGTTCGACGAGTCGCATACTGTCGACAAGATCCGTCAGTACGAGGGTCTTGAGGGTGGCGTCGTTGCCCGAGTCGACCGCGTCGACGGGGACGATCATGCCTAGTGGCCTCCCGGCTGTCGTGTCCTTCCCATAGACACACGAAAAAGGTCGGCGAATACTTGACTTTCTGGTTCTTCCGACCGGTCGGATCCTAGCATAGCCGAGCTTGGCACGAACGTGGAGCCAACCTCGCTATGCACTGCTTTCTGTTCATGGAGGGGAGAGCGGTGTGTTAGCATCTTCTCCCAGCTTGAGTGTCCTTACCCACAACGCCCCAGGTCAGCCGCATGCTCGTCTCAGGTCGACATGCCTGTTCGCTCGGTTCCGGTCCGGGCGAGTAGTGTACCTGACGCCCTAACCTCTCCGGTGGAGGTCTGGTTCTTTCGTCATGCCCGAAAGCACGCCCAAGATCTTCGTTCTCGACACTTCGGTCGTTCTCTACGACAGCAACGCCTTCAACAACTTCCAAGAACATGATGTGGCGGTGCCGATCACCGTCCTCGAAGAGCTGGACCAATTCAAGAAGGGTAACAACGTCATCAACTTGCACGCGCGGGACTTCCTGCGCCAAGTCGATCGGCTGTCCGAGAATGCCGATCTGCGTCAGTGGATCCCGTTGTCGAGCACCGACCTCGCCGAAGCCGTGCCGATCAACGGCAATGGTGAAGAAGGGCGACAAGGTCGTTTCAAGGTCGTGACCGCCAACGGCTCGGGGGGCACCACCGCTGGCGCTTTCGGGACCAAGAAGAACGACCACCGGATTCTCGACGCCGCCATCGCGCTGCAAAAAGAGAACGAGGACCGCAAGGTCATCCTGGTCACCAAGGACATCAATCTCCGTGTCAAGGCGCGCGCGCTCGAGGTCGCCGCCGAGGATTACGAGACGGTCAAGGTCCAGGATGTGGCGCGGCTCTACACTGGTAAGAGCGATGTGTCGGTACCCGCCGAGGTCATCGATCAGCTCTACCGCGACGGTACGGTGAGCACGGCGATGGTCGATCACGACACCGTGCCGCTCAATCACTTCTTGATCTTGCGGGCCACCGACGGCAGTAAATCGGCGTTGGCGACGTACGACGCTCAGAGCCTCGAGATCAAACGGGTCGAGAAGGCTTCGGGCTATGGCATCGTGCCACGTAACGCCGAGCAGACATTCGCTCTGCACGCGATCCTCAATCCGAGCGTCAAATTGGTGACCATCACTGGCGCCGCCGGTACCGGCAAGACGCTTCTCGCGCTCGCCGGCGCGCTCGAACAGCGCAGCAGTTTTCGTCAGATCTATTTGGCGCGGCCGATCGTGCCGTTGTCGAATCGCGACATCGGGTATCTGCCCGGCGACATTTCGTCGAAGGTCAGTCCGTACATGCAGCCGTTGTGGGACAACCTCAGCGTCATCAAGAATCAATTCTCCGAGAACGACAAGGCGTTCCGGCGGATCGACGAGATGGTGGAGCGGGAGAAGCTGCATATCGTGCCGCTGACGTACATCCGCGGGCGTAGCTTTTCGAACATCGTCTTCATCATCGACGAAGCGCAGAATCTGACGCCACACGAGATCAAGACGGTGATTACCCGGGCCGGTGAAGGCACCAAGATCATCTTCACGGGTGACATCTTCCAGATCGACACGCCGTATCTCGATACTGAATCGAATGGCCTGTCGTATCTGATCGATCGCATCCGCGACCACCCGCTCTACGCTCATGTGACGCTGGAGAAAGGCGAGCGCTCCGAGCTCGCCAATCTGGCGAGCGCGATGCTTTGACCATGCGGCGTGCACGTTGGCGACAGGCGCTCGGCTGGCTGTGGGCGGCGACGGTCATTGCCTTTGTGCTCGCTTTCGTGTTCGATGTGGCCCTTGTTCACGCCATCGCCGTTTGTTTGTTGCTCGGTCTCGGCTGGGCGATACGCGAGGCGACCGAGTCGGTCGCCACCAACGCGGCGGCATCGACACCGCCTGAGCCGACCGACCGCGCTCACGAAATCGACCGACGTGGCGAATCGCTACGCACTCATTTGTTGAGGGTGCGTGGTTACGCCGATTTGGTGTTGCTCGAAGGGCGCCTGACCGGTCGGAGCCGCGCGTATGCCGAGAAGATTCATGGACTGGCGGAGCGTGCGTCGGGGCTCACCAATGAGCTGTGCGCGGTGGCGCACGGTGAGGAGCCGTCCTTTTTCGACGAGCCTTCTCGGATTGCCGAGTCGGGGTCGATGCGTACGTTGCGGGCGGTCGACGCGCGGGTGACGGTGTTGGTGGCGGAAGACGAGGAGGAGGTCGCGCGGGTGGTGCGCGAGATCCTCGAGCGTTCTGACTATCGAGTGCTACACGCGGCCGATGGTGAGGCGGCGCTCGAGCTCTTTGAAACGCAAGCGGTGGATTTGGCTTTGCTCGATGTGGTCATGCCACGTCTCGGTGGTCTCGAGGTGTATGAACGGATCCGTGCACTGGAGCCTGGTTTGCCGATCGTGTTCATGAGTGGCTATAGCGACGGCATGATGCCTTCGGGCTTTCTCGATACCGAGGGGGTTCAGCTATTGGCGAAGCCGTTTTCGCCTGATGAGCTGACCAAGGCTTTGGGTGACGCGATGCGGTGGCCGCGGCGGCTCTAGCTTGGTTACCGTTTTTTGAGTTTGTCGGTCATCGAGTACGAGTAAAGGCAGGGAAGAGCTACTTTGGGCTGGTGGGCTTCGATTTAGCGATTGAGACGGGTTCGCGTTTCTCGTGCTCGACTGGCTTGTGAAAAGACAAGGACGGTCCGCTTCGCGGATTGACTCATTAGATCCGTCTTCGATCACACTGGGGCTACTTTGATATCCGTGGGGCTACAGGCCAGTCTGGCTTGCTGTACCTGCGTCGCCTTTCGAGTTTGCTTGGTGCGCCTTTGACCATCCTCTCGGGGTCGTACCGTGGCCGTCCGCGCCAGCTGCGCGCGAGAATCACGAGCCCCGTCTCCCACTTTGAGCGGTCTATCGGTGTTCAAGCGTGTGGAAGACAAGCCCTCCTGAGTACGACAGGGGTCTGAGATAATTGGCGTCATGTCGTTTCGTCTTGGAATTCTAGGCCTTGTTCTGTGTGGCGTTGTTGGGCTGGTGTGGGCTTCGGTGCCTGGGCGTGGCGGGGAGTTGGAGGTGCCGCCGCGGCTCGATCCAGCTTTTGATGGTTTTCAGGATGGGGATCTGATCGTTCGGCGGGGGCGGAGTTTGATTTCGGCGGCGGTGTTGGCGGTGGACGAGGCGGAGTATTCGCATATCGGGTTGGTGGATGTGACGTCTTCTGGGGTGGAGGTGGTGCATGCGCTGCCTGAGGAGGAGCGGCCGATTCGGGTGGAGTCGGTTGATTCGTTTCTCGCCGAGGCGGAGGCGGCTGCGG
Organism: Acidobacteriota bacterium; assembly: GCA_039184055.1. Lineage (GTDB taxonomy): Bacteria > Acidobacteriota > Thermoanaerobaculia > Multivoradales > J023 > JBCDBH01. The sequence continues at coordinate 19,926 of JBCDBH010000010.1, read as the reverse complement.
TGTATCGGGTGACGGCCCGGGAGGTCGGGTCGGTGGAGCCGGTGGTCGTGGAGGCGCATCGTCATGTCGACGCTGGGTTTGGATTCGATGATCGTTTCGAGCTGGAGACGGCCGAGGCGGTGTACTGTACGGAGCTGGTGTGGCGGGCGTGGCGACGGGTGGGGGTCGATCTCACTGACGCCGGCACGAGTCGTCTCGACTTTCTTTTTCTCGATGGTCCCATCTTGATGATCAGCGATGTGCTCGAGCATCCGAGTGTCGCTGCCGTTCATCGATTCGCTCAGGAGAATTGACCATGGGTCAACGTTTTGCTCGCTTGCTCGTCGTTTCGCTTCTCGCCGTGGTCGTTTGTCTGGGGGCGTGCGCCAAATTCAGCCCGGGTTGGGTGGCGCAGGATTTCATCCGTTCGGTCGGCGACGGTGAGCTCGATCGGGCGATCGAGCATATTTCGGTCGAGACTCGGGCGTCGTTCGATGACGACAAGATGCGTCAGATCCTGCGTCGCTTTACCGAGGATGCGGTCGAGAAGGGCGGGGTGAAGTCGGTGACGGTGGAGAAAGAAACGGTCACCGGGCAAACGGCGCGGGTGTTGCTCAAGGTGACCTTCGGGGATGGCAGTACCAAGATCGAAGATGTCGATCTGATCGAGGAAGACGGCACCTGGCGGGTGTCACCGAGTCTGATCGATAAATGAGCCGGGCTATGTGAACTGAGAGTTCCAAGTGGCTCGCCTGGCGCGGGTTGGCTTGACAAATGGCATTGACTGTGCGATTCCTCTTTGACGCCTTCTCTTTATCCAGGCTTCATGGCTTGTAGGTGTGTGAGACATGAATCGCATTTTCATTAGCTACCGGCGCGAGGACACCGAGGCCTACGCCGGCCGGATGTATGACCGGTTGGCGGAGGAATTTGGTCGCGAGGCCATTTTCATGGATGTGGATCACATCCAGCTGGGTGAGGACTTTCGCAACAAGATTCGCAACGCGGTGCTCGGCGCGGATGTCGTGTTGGCGGTCATCGGGCCCGAGTGGACCACCAGCCGTGACGCGAGTGGCAAGCGCCGTCTCGACAATCGACAAGATTTTGTTCGGATCGAATTGGAATCGGCATTCGATCACGGCAAAACGATCATTCCGGTGCTGGTCCAGGGTGTGAGTATGCCCAAACCCGACGAGCTTCCGGATGAGCTGAGTCGCTTGTCGTTCCTCCAAGCCATCCAGGTGAGTCACACGCAATTCCGCTCCGACACCGGGGTTTTGCTCGACTACTTACGGCGGCGTGAGAGCGAGCCACGTTTGGAGAAGCCGGCGCCGTCGTCTGAACCCGTGGTCACCAGGGTCACCACCAGCGGGAGCTCCGGGACCCCAGGGACTTCCGAACGCAGTGGATGGATGCCCCGAGTGCTGGTGGCCTCGGCCGTGCTCGGAATCGCCGTGCTTGGCTGGTTTTTCTTTGGGCGGGGCGCGACACTCGACATCGGTGGGATCGAGACGACTCAGCCGGTGCACGAACAGGATGTGTTCTCGCTCAATGGCGAATTGGCGTGGACCGCTGACGACGCCGCCGAGAGCTATGAGATCGAGCTCTTTCATCCCGAGAGCCGGGAGGCGGTCGAGACCTTTACCGCTGGACGCGAGTATCGGCCTTTCGACGACAAAGTTCGCACCGCCGTGTTGAAGCTTCGCGCTCCCGATGGTGCGATCGGTTGGCGCGTCCGACCGATCTACGAGGACTCGGCGGGGCGTTGGAGCGCCGAGTCGACGTTCTACTACTACGAAGGCACCTTGGATCGAATCAAAAGGCGTGGGGTCTTGCGGATCGGGATTTCAGAGAGCCAATCCGAGACGATCTTCGCCCTCAAGGAAGCCAATCGTTGGACCGGTTTCGACATCGAGCTCATCCGTCGCGCCATTCCCATGCTCGAGGACTCGCTCGACGTCGAAATTGATCCCGAGCCCGAAATCGTGTTGGCTCCATGGAATTGTCCAGAAGAGCGCATGGCTGACAACGATACGTGCACGAGGTTGTCAACCGTGGTCGAAGAGCTCCGTCAGGATCAAGCCTTTCTGTTCGAGCTGCCTCGGGAACGCTACGCCGATCTGGTGATTTCGGGGATGACTGCAACCGCTGCACGTGAACGTACCTATGGCATCAAGTTCACACGGCCTTACTACACCAGCCGACAGACCTTCGTTACGCGGCGTGACGATACCCACCTGACGTCGCTCGCGAGCCTGGCCGAGCACGACGCGCGTCTCGCGGCGCAAAAGCGCACCACCAACATCGAAATGGCCGAGCTCGTCGCCGCCGATCGAGTGGAGGCGTTCGAAGGTCAGAACTCTCTTGGCAGGATGCTCGAAGCCTTGGAAAAAGGCGAGGTCGACGCGGTCTTCGCCGACGAGCCGTACGCCATCAAACGCCATGTCGTCGCGGGGCACCGCTATCGCATCGTGCCTTTCGCACCCCCGGATGCCTATCCCGGGCCCAAGACCGAAGGCTATGCCATCGCCGTCAACGCGCAGGACGCCGACCTGGTGCGCGAGCTCGACGCGATTCTCGCCACGCTTGATCGTCGTGGCGTGCTCACCACGCTTGGCGAGAAGTTCATCGGCCCAGCACAGTGAGCTGAGGGGCTTGGCTCGGCTCGCTCGGGTGGCTCGTTCTTCCTGTTTTTCAACGTCCTTCCCGTTTTTCAACGTCGCCGTCCCGTCACCGAACAGCTCGGTGCTGATTCGGCTCTCCTCGGCTGGCGTGCTTCTTGCTCTTTGAGATCGTCGAGGAGATGACGACCATGGACACGATCCTTCACGACTTTCGTTTCGCCCTTCGCAGCCTACTCTCGCGACCTCTCGTCACCGGCATCGCGGTGCTGACCTTGGCGCTCGGCATCGGAGCGAATACGGCGATCTTCTCGGTGGTGTACGGCGTGTTGCTGCGGCCGCTCGGCTTCGAGGCCGAGAATCGCCTGGTCGCGGTGCTCGGGGTCGATCACTCGGGGACGTCGGCTCAGGGCAGTGCTTTTCCGGACTATTGGTTTCTCGCTGAGCATCAGAGCTCGTTCGAGGCGATGACGTTTTATTGTCCGCAGCGGATGACTCTCGAGTCGGACGACGGCGCGACTGAGCTCGCCGGCATGATGGTGGGGGTCGACGCGTTTTCCTTGCTCGGTGTCGAGCCGGCGCTGGGGCGTGGCTTTTCGGAGGTGGATGTCGACGCTGGTCGTGGACATACGATCGTGATTTCGCACGAGCTCTGGCAGACTCGCTTCGGTGGTGATCCAGCGGTGCTCGGCTCGACGCTCATGCTCGACGACCAGGCGGTGACTCTGGTGGGTATTGCCGAGCCAGGTCTCGCCTTGCCGACACCGAACGTCGAAGTTTGGCAGCCGGTGGGGTATTTCGACGATCCCTACGGTCGCTTTAGCGCCGCGGAGCGTGATTTCGTCTTCCTCGGTCGGCTCGCCGAGGAGGTGTCGATCGGTAGCGCCCAGGCCGAGATGGACGCTCTCGCCGGTCGCTTGGCACAGGCGCGTCCCGCTACCCATGAAGGTCTAGAGCTGGCGGTGCGGCCGCTACGTGAGCATGTCGTCGGCGCGGCACAATCGCCGATCGTGGTGGCGTTCGCCGCCGTGGCGTTGGTGTTGTTGATCGCCTGCGCCAACATCGCCCATCTCTTGCTCGTCCGCGCGCTCGGCCGCCAGCGCGAGATGGCGGTGCGGGCGGCGCTCGGTGCCGATCGTGGGCGTTTGCTGCGTCAGCTGCTCACCGAGAGCGTCGTGTTGGCGCTCGCTGGAGGTGTCTTGGGTGTGCTGGCGGCGGTATGGTTGCACGAGCTCCTGCTCCAGCTCGATCCCGGTATCTTGCCGCGTTCTCACGCCATCGCTCTCGATGCACCGGTGCTGATTTTCGCGTTCGTCGCGGCGGTGGCAACGGGTCTGCTGTGTGGTCTGGTGCCCGCCTTGCGTGCCTCGTCGGTGGCCCTCGACACGCTGGGCGCCGGCAGCCAACGGGCGCTCGGCGACCGGCGGCAGAACCGCTGGCAGACTCTGCTGCTCGGCGCCGAGATGGCTTTGGCCCTGGTGCTTTTGAGCGCCGCCGGGATGCTCTTGCGTGGTCTCTACGCTCTCGAACAGGTCGACCCGGGTTGGCAACCCGCTGGCGTCCATGCCTCGCATGTTCTACTCGACCGCGACATCTACGACCCGCTTCCGCCGCGTGTCTTAGCATTGCGGGGTCTGCGTGAGGATCTCGCTCGTCAGCCCGGTATCGAGGCTACCGGTCTCGCTAGCGCCACGCCGGTGCCTGGTCTCGGCATCCAGATGGACGTGCCGTGGCGCGCCGTCGACGATCCGCCACTCGACGACGAAACCGAAGCGCGTCGCGCGGCGTTTCGGGTGATCAGCCCGGGCTATCTCGACACCGTTGGGATGTCGCTCCTGGCCGGACGCGCCTTTACCGATCAGGACGAGCGCGGCACACCGCTGGTGGCGCTGGTCAACCGAAACCTGTCCCGTCGTTGGGGCGACGAGCCGAGCGCGGCCATCGGTGAGTCGATCGAGATCGAAACCTATGGCGAACAGCTGAGCTTCGAGATCGTCGGGGTGGTGGGCGACACGCGCTTCGTCGGTCTCCACCAGCCGATTCGACCGGCGCTCTACCTCACTCATCCTCAGATGCCCTTTCGCGGCATCGGGATCGTCGTTCGTAGCTCGCTCCCCGACGCCATGGTCGCCAACATGATCCGTGCGGCCGTGCTCGACATGGACTCGTCCCAACCCGCCGGTAGCGTGCGTTCTCTCGAACGTGAGCTCGCTGGAACCCTGGGTGTCGAGCGTTTCTTCGCCGTCTTGCTCGGTCTCTTCGCCGTGCTCGCTCTCATCCTGGCGGCAGCGGGGATCTACGGTGTCTTCTCTTATTGGGTCGGTCGACGCACCGGTGAAATCGGCCTGCGCATGGCTCTCGGCGCGCGTGCCGAGCAGGTGCTCGGTCAAGTGCTCGGCGAAGGCTTGCGTATCGTCGCCATCGGCTTGGGGCTCGGAGTCATCGCCAGTCTGATCGTGGCTGGAGTGGTCATGCGTAGCTTCGAAGGCATCGTCGGGATCGACTGGGTTCTCATGACCGCGGTGTCCGGCGTCCTTCTGTTCGTTGCCCTCACCGCGTGTTGGCTCCCGGCGCGGCGCGCCGCCCGGGTCGATCCGACGGTGGCGCTACGCGGTCAATGAACGTTGGTAGAGCGCTAGCATCTCGGTCGCGCAGCGTGACCAGTGGAAGCGCGCCGCTCGTTTGAATCCGCGCCGACGTAGACGCGTGGCGGTCTCCGAATCTTCGAGGACGGCAGCGAGCCCTTCACGGATGGAATCGACATCGGTCGGCTCGACGAGCCGTGCCGCGTCTCCCGCGGCTTCACGCAAGGCGCCACGATCCGAAGTGACGACGGGAGCGCCACAGGCCATGGCCTCGATGACTGGCATGCCAAAGCCTTCGGCGAGCGATGGGTAGGCGAAGCAGGCCGCGTGGCTGAAGAGCGCGGGGAGGTCGTGATCGCTCACCTCGCCGAGTGGCATGACGTGAGGATCGTCGGGCAGCGCGATCTCGCCCCAGCCGTCACTCCCGACCAGCAAGAGAGGATGGCGCTCACGGAGTGGAGCAGGAAGCGCGCGATGCGCCGCATACAGCCGATCGAGGTTTTTCCGCGGCTGCCGGGTACCGACACTGAGCACAAACCCGGGCTCGAGGTCACGGCCCGGTGCGACGCCGAGGTGACTCGCGTCGTGAGGCTGGAAACGTTTCGCCACGCCGGGGTAGATGACGTCGCTTTCGATGCCGAGACGGTCCCGTAGCGCGTCGCGGGTCGTCTGCGAAATCGAGACGAAGCGCGCCCCAGCCAGACTCGCTTCGAGAACGCCGGTGAGACAGACGATGCGATTGTCGAGGGTGTGAGTGTGAGGGTGGCTGAGAAAGGTCAGGTCGTAACAGGTCGTGATCAGCGGGCCCTGAAATCGCGGCAGCTGCCATGCGGTGATGTGGTAGAGGTCGATGTCGACCGGATCGCGCTCGATGGCGATCGACATGCCTGGCTCGAAACAAGCCCGGATCCGCTTGGGGTCCGTGTCTCGGCAGTCGAGCACCAAGTCGATGTCGAGCGGGGCGAGCGCCATGACGAGCTCGCGCACATACACCCCGAGCCCGTCTCGATCGGCGAGCTTGGTCGTGTCGATGCCCACCCTCATGACTCGGTTCCTTCCGTGCTCGACTCATCCACTTCGCGTCGCCACGCGTGGACCGCCGTATGTAGCTCGTCGAGCTGTGTCGCAGCCAGTCGTGCTTCACCTGATCCATGACTGTCGAGCAGACGGTGGATGTGCTCGAGACGATTCAGGGTGTCGAGTCGGTCGAGCTGGCTCTGCAAGAGATCGGCGCGTCGGTCGAGCCGTTCGGCCTGGCGGGCGATCTCCTCAGTGAGTCGGTGCCGCGCCGCGCGGGCACGGTGCCAGACCACGACCAGCCCGACACCGAGCACCAGGCTCGGCAGCAGCACCAGGACCAGGAGATAGATCGTCATGATGTCTCGGCCTCGTCGAGCACACCGAGCAGGGCGTGACGTCGTTCTTCGCTGACTTCGCGACGGAATTTCGCGCTCAGCTTTCGTTTGAGAAAGCGTTGCTCCCACTTTGGACGATGCTTGGCGTAATAGGCCAGCTGGCCGTTGCGATACGCCACCTCGGCCCGGAGCTTCGGCGTCGAGCTGCCCTTGTGATGGTGCACCCGGGCATCGGGAACGGAACGGAGCCTCCAGCCAGCCTGACGGAGACGTAGACAGAGATCGACGTCTTCGAAATAGAGAAAGATGGCCTCGTCAAAACCACCGACCGCCTCGAATGCCTCCCGACGGACCAGCAGACACGCGCCGCTGAACCATCCCGGGTCGGCCATTCGGAGCGCCGGGGCGAGGAGACGATGATTCCACCACTGGCCTTCGAAGTGGTTGCGGAGCTTTTGCACGGCTTCACCGATCACCCCGGTCGTCGGGCACCAGGCGAATTGCGGTGAGCCGTCTGGGTACAGCAGTTGCGGCGCGGTGAGCGCGGCGCGTGGATGACGGTCGAGCGCGGTGGCGAGCGTGGTGATGGCGCCAGGGGTCGGCCAAGCGTCGGGATTGAGGAGCAGCAGCCGATCGCCCCGCGCGACGGCGGCGCCTCGGTTGTTGGCGGCCCCAAATCCGGGGTTGTCGTCGTGCGCCTCGAGCCGCACCCACGGGAACTCGCGTCGGATGTGTTCCGGAGTGCCATCCGTCGACGCGTTGTCGACCACGATCACCTCGTCGACTTCGGTGCGTTGGGTGGCGAGCACGCTCAGGGCATGACCGACATGCTCCAGACAGTTGTGGCTGACGATGATGGTCGAGATGCCCTTCGTGTTCGTGACAACTGCCGCGTTCGACGTCCCAGCGCTCATGACTTCGCCGCCTTGGCGAGCTCTTGCTGCAGCCGTTCGGCCGCCTCCGACCAGGTGAGCCGCGCCATGCGTTCGATCCCATCGCCACCGACGCGATGACGCAGGATCTCGTCATTCCAAGCACGCAGAACCGTGGTGCGCACCGGTTGTGGCTCGAGTGCCGGCACACGCAGCGGATAGTCGTGCCAGAGATGATCGAGCGCCAGCCCGTTGGCGACCACCGTCGGGGTGCCGGCCGCCAACGCTTCGAGCGGTGGCAGACCATAGCCTTCGTATTCCGAGAGATAGAGCGTCAGCCGCGCCTGTCGGAGCAGTCGGGGTAGCATGCCTTCGTCGACATAGCCGAGTCGCACCAGGCGATCACCGAGCCCGGCTTCGGCGATCAGACGTTCGAGCCGTTCGGGGTCACGTAGGCGATTGGCGCCCACCAGCACCATCTGGGCATCCAGATCGCTCCGCAACACCGCCGTGGCGGCGGTCATCACCAGATCGGGACGCCGCCGTTCGAACATCGTGCCGACGTAGAGCAAATACGGTGGCCGGACACCGAGCGCGGCGAGACGATCGACATCGGCGGCTTCGTCCTCGTTGCCACGGCGGAAAAACCGTTCATCGACACCGAGCGGCACCACCGCGACCTTCTTGGATGGCAAGCGATACGTGCTGATCAGCTCCTCGGCCACCTGCGGCGTATCGGTCAACACGCGGGTCGCCGCCCGCGCGGCACGACGGGCGAGGAAACGTCGACGATGCCGTTCCCGAAAGCTCAGCTCGTCACCGCGATGCTCGAAAGACAGATCGTGGATCGTCACGACCGACGGCGGCTCGAGCCATGCTGGCAGGCTGTACGACGGTGAGAACACCACGTCGAGCTTGTGCCTGCGCATCAACCGTGGCAACCGGAATTGCTCCCACGGGATCGCTCGCGCTTCGGGACGCATATCGAAGATCGGTTGGAAACGTGCCTCGTCGTCGGGCTCGGAGTCGATCTCGGCGCCCCATAGAGGATGGGCGAACGGCCGACCTTTGAAAAAAAGCCGCCAACGCCAATGCGCGCGACTCTCATCGGCGGCGACTCCACCGAGCAGGCCGTCGAGATAGCGCCCGACACCCGTCGATTCCCCTTCCATTTCATACGCCACCACACCGATGGTCAGCGGTGGGGACGGCTCGTGCGCCGCGGGCTTGGGAAGAGGGTACGTCAAAATGAAAAAGCGCCAGGGTCGATTCGCCCTGACGCTACCAGATTCCGCGTTGCGGCAACGATCGTGCTCACGGCACGTTGACGTACGAATCCCCCTTGCGTGGTCCGAGCCAGATGGCGCCCTTGTTGGCTTCGAGCCACGGGGCCAGCGGCAAACCGAGGTTGTCTTGCAACATCGCCTCGGCGGAGTTGAGCGCGCCCCACACCCAGCCTTGCACGTTCGACCACGCCTCGCCGACGATGAAGACGTTCTGGTCGGGGATCGGTTGACGTGAGAGCACGATCAGGTCCGGTGGGGTCGGAACCTCACTACCGCTATTCGGTGCGAACGCCTGGTCGGGGCTGGTGCTGAACACATGCCAGCCGGCACCGAACGGATTCTTCGACCAGTCCTGGAAGTGGGCGTACGACGGATAGGGCGGGTTGTCGACGCCGAAGAGCTCACTCAGGTATTGCTGGGCAAGATCGACCATGCTTTGTGAGCACGGTCGGGCGTGGGCGTGCTTGGCCGGGGCGCCCGGGTGCTGACCGGCCTGGGACGGCGTTGGCTGATCGTACGGCGCAGGGGGCATCGGGGTGCCGGCCGGTGGCGTGTACGGATCGCTGGTGTAATCCTGCGTGCCTTTCCAGAACGTCACCGCTTCGCCGTTGGTATAGGTGCCGTTGAGCACCCACGACACCTCGTCGCCGCTATCGTTCTTTTGCGCACCCCAATAGTAGAGCTGGCGCGGCGGCAGGTTGGTGGTCTGACGACCGACGTAGACATCTGCCTGCTGCCACCATGGCTCAGCGTAGACCATGTTGATTTTGAACGCTGGGATGTCGCCGACACCGTTGAGGATGGTTTGGACGTTCTTGTGGGCGAAGAAATCGGTCGACGTGTCACAGAGGGTCAAGCCGCCGTTGGCCAGCGCCAAGATCAACACCGAACAGGTCACCTGGCTCAGATTTTCACCGTTCGCCAACGCTTGCGGGCCGGTGTAGTCGGTGCCCGGTGAGCGGCCGTAGAAGGTGAGGTTCCAGGTGCCGTCGTTCTGCTCGAATTTGACCAATTGCTGGTTGGCATGCCAGCTGAAATGGTCATCGGCGTTGGCGCCGTGAAAGAGCTTGTGGGGGATCTGTGCGTAGCCGTGCGCGAGACGTTTGTATTGCGCGTTGTCGGCGAAATAGAAGAGCTCGTCGAAGGCGTAATAGGCGTTGCCCGACGACGCGAGGCTGTTGTAGCCCCCGGTGTCCTCGAGAAACATCACCGTTTCGTAATCGAGCACCCGCGAGATCAGCTCCCAATACGACCATTGTGCGAACGGCCGGCCTTCGAAAGTGGCGTTGACCTTGGCTGTTTCGTAGGCATTGGCGGCTTCCGAGACACCATGGCCGTCGGCGAGAGCCGCCTGATAGGTGTCTTTGAGCTCGGTGAAATTCGGGATCACCTGGCTGATCACCATGGTTTGCAGCTCGTCCGAGGTGAGCTGCTGATCGGCTGGTAGCTTGTAGGGAATCGTGCCGTCGGCAACGCCCTTGGCGATGTTCTCGGAGGTGGCGAGAGCTTCTTGACGAATTCGTGTGTCACGAACGTAGGTGACATTGTTCGGTTCGGTGACTGGAAAATCGATCAGGTCGCTATCCAGACCAAAATGCGCCGCCGTGTCGTAGACGATGTACATCTGTTCGAAATAGCGATAGCCGCCAAACTCGGCGAAGACATCCGGCGCGCCTTCGAGCGGCGACGAACACAGCCGGCCACCCGGTCGACCCGAATACTCGAACAAACCGATCTTCGGCGTGTTGCCATTCTGAAAGAAGGGGTAGAGCGGTGAATCGGCGGGTACATCGCTCGCTTGGGTTTGGGTCAGGCGATACGCCGTATAACAACCGGCGACGCCAGCGCCGACGATCACAACATCGTAGTCAGTGCTTCCATTACTCATACACGACTCCTTTCGAGCTCGCATCTACACGAAGACCGGTGGCGGTCGGTGAATACAGCGTCTCGTACTCTTTTTGTGTCGGCACGACGGTATTCATCTCAGGCAACGATAAACCGACACGTCCGTTTATCCGCGATAGGCGTTTATCCGCGATGAGGCGATTCTTACCAGGGTAGCACAGCCGGGAAAACCCGAAGCTCGGGCCTGTCGAGGCTAGTCTGGAGGCGCCGCAGTCTAGAGGCGGTGGCGTCGTCCCGTGGTCAATGACCAAAGCTCGAAGTCGACCTTCACACCCATCACGCTGGCGATCGCTTGGCGATACGTGCGTGCCTGCTCTCGGTAGTGCTCGGGATCGAGCACGCGATCGGTCTTGTAATCGACGATGGTCAGGTCGCCAGAATCAGGATCGCGATAAAGAAGATCGAGGGTGCCGGTGATGGCGCCTAGGGCATGGGTGTCATCCGGTGGCACGACGAGCGGTAGCTCACGCGCCAAGATGTGGTCGGCGAGGGTGACGAGCCGGGTGAAGAGCGGGCCGGTGCGGAAGACGGCGAGCATGTCGTCGGCGCGCTCGAGGCTGGCGCGCGCTTCGTCTTCGGTCAGGTCAGGAGGGAGGTGGTCGGCGAGGTTGGCGCTTTGACGTTCGAGATCAGCTTCGGCGTCGTGTAGGTCGAGGTGTTCGAGCACGGCGTGCGCGATCGTGCCAGCGGCCTGGGCGACGCGTCGGTTGAAATCGGAAGCCTCGTTGGTGGGCTGACTTTCGTGTTTGCTGATCCGACTTTCTAGGTCGGATTCATCTTCCGTACGCTCTTCGTTGGGAGTCTCATCTGCATGACCGAGACTCGACGCGGTCCGCAACCACGGCCGCGCCATGGTTGCGCGCGCTTGCTCTCGATGCTCGTCGAGCGCTCGCTGGGCGCCTTCGACGGCCGTGGCGTCAGTCACCACGTCGTCGACTTGTCGAGGCTCGGGCTCGGGGGGCTCGATACGGGCGGGGAAGACCCACGCCACACCTTGACCGTCCAGATGGCGCGGCTCCCCGCTGGTCCATTGATCGTATAGCCACTGGTTGCGCGGCCGCTCATGCCGGTGGGGAAGCAGCTCGGCATGAGTGCTGGCTCGAATCAGGTCGCCCGCTGGGACGGGTTTGCCGGCGATCACCAAGCGTTCGACCGCCCGGGTGCTGGCGACATAGAGAGTGCGGACGAGCTCGGCGTGCTCGACCTGTTCACGGCGTTCATGGACGAGGTCCCAACCCGGGCTGGGCACGCCAAAGAGACGTAGATGGAGATCACCACCACGCTGGTCGACATCGACGGTGCTTGCACGGTCAGGACGACTGGCGCGATGGGTCTGGAGGAGGTAGACGTGGCGGAATTCGAGCCCTTTGGCTTTGTGAATGGTGAGCACGTGGATGGCGTCGTCACCGAGCTCGCGGGGCGGGGCTTCTTCGGCCTCGGTTTCACGGGCGATCCGAGTCCGTAGCGCGCGCAGCACGTCGAAACGGTTGGCGCTGGTGAGCAACGCGTCGCGGAGCTCGGTGAAGAAGCGACGCAGGTTGGCGCGGCGATAAGGACCGAGCCAACGCGCGGCTTCGGTAGCTTCGAGCAGCAGAGTGTGACGCAGACGGTTGACGAATAGGTCGGCGGAGTCGGCGTGGTAGCTGGCGCGAAGCTCAGCGATGGCGCGAACGGCGAACCGCAGGTTGTGCCACCAGCCGTCGATGCGTTCGAGCCCTGGGATGTCGCCTGATGGCTGGGTGACCGCCTCGGCGATCAGCTCGTCGCAACGCTCGAACACGGTCTCGTCGGGTCCGTCGAGCCGAGCCACCAGACTCGGGAAATCACCTCGCCACAGAGCAGGCAACGCGGCGTCGGGCACGCCGACGAGCACGCCACGCATCACGGTGAGCAGGGCGACGCTGTCTTCGGGAGCCAGGATCGCGCGTACCCACGCGGCGGCGTCGATGATTTCGCGGCGGCGGTAATACTGCCGGTCGCGGCTGACGGTAAACGGGATGCCGTGCTCGCGGAGCGGCGCCAAGACTGCCTCGAGATCGGTGGCGTTGCGGAGCAAGATGGCGATCTCCGACCAGCGTGTACCGGCCTGACGGAGCGCGTGGAGATCGCTCACCAAGGCTCGAGCCTCGAGACGCGCTGCCTGACCGGCCGAGGGTACGGCGGGAAGACGCGTCTCCGAACCGTCCTCGTCGTGACCTCCACCGTCCTCAGCCCACGCCAACCAATATTCGATCGGGCGAAGCGTGTCGTGATGGAAGCCGGGATGCTTGGCGAGTCGCTCGCACGCCACCAGTGGCTCGAACGCCGGTTGTACTCCGGGTCGACGGATCATCACCGGAGCGAGCAGTCGGCTGACCTCGTCGAGGATCGGTGGCGCCGAGCGAAAGTTCTCGACCAGGGGAAGACGTTCGCCACCGTTCGATTCGACTCGAGCGACAAAGTCCTCGTAGGCGGCGAGATCGGCGTTGCGCCAGCCGTAAATCGATTGCTTGGGATCGCCGACCACGAAAAGCCCGACGCCCGTGCCGTCGAGGGCCAGCTGACCGACCAGCGAGCATTGCACCGGATCGGTATCTTGAAATTCGTCGACCAGAAGCTGATCGATCTGACGCCTGATTCGTGCCGTCACCTCGGGGCGTTCTCGCAGGAGCTTTTCTGCCGATGCCAGCAGATCGCCAAAGGTGAGCACACCTCGTCGACGCAGCGTGTCGCGTGCTTTGTCGAGCAGCGGGGCGAGAGCGCGTCGCGCGGCGCTGAATCGTTCGGGATCGAGCCGGCCGAGATGACGTAACCGACGATGCAACGTCGTGGCGTGGGCGCGTAGCTCCCGTGCCACCACCGCGAGATGCTCGGTCTCGGTTTGATTGAGCTCGCCACGTGACCAGCCGGCGAGATGGTCGACGAGCGACGCGCCGAGATGGTCGCGATGCCAGACGAGCAGGGCGTCCGGGGTGATCGGCTCGCCATCGTCCTCGGCGTCTTCGAGCAGGATCAGAAGCCGCCTTAGGGCATCGGTGAGCTTGCGTGCATTGGGGGCGCGAGCAAAACTGGTGAGCCGACGGTCGAGCATCTCGAGCAAGGCGTCGGCGTCCTGCTCGAGACGACGCACGAATTCCGACCAGCTGTCGTCGGCGAACGGATCACGCTCGAGCGCGCTCGGCTCGACCCCGGCGTGGATCAGCGTCTCGAGCGCCTCGGCGATCGCGCTCGGGCCGATGCCGAGCCCGGCGAGATGGAGCAGATCCGGATCGCCCGGGTCGCCATAGGCGATCGGTAGGGTGGCGGCGACGATGTCTTCGACCACCGTGCGCACCGTCGCACCGTCGGCGTCGACCGTGGCGAACGGGTGAATACCGGCGGCGAATGGATGGTCGGCGAGCAGCTTGCGACAAAAGCCGTGGAGCGTCCGGGTTTGTAGTTGATCGCTCACCGCGAGCAGATGCGCCGCGCGTCGGGCGCGAACCTCGGCGGCTGGCTCGTCGTCGGCGATCACACCCACCGGGATCTCACCGTCGCGGACCTGGCGCAAGGCGCTGCTGATCCGCTCGGCCATCTCGGTGGCGGCGGCTTCGGTAAAGGTCACCGCGACCACTCGACGGAGCACCCGCGCGGCGATGCGATGATCGTCGTCGAGCGCCGGTCGATCGAGATCGGGAAGCTCGTCGGCGAGGGCACGCGCGGCGCGGGTCCATCCCGGACCCAAACACCAGGCGAGCACCCGCGCCACCAGGGTGGCGGTCTTGCCCGTCCCGGCACCGGCTTCGATCACCAAGGGTCGATCGAAGACCTCCTGCGCCACTCGTCGGGCGCGACGATCCGCCGCCAGGGCGGTTGAGTCGGAAGGATCGGTCATCCCGACTCCAAGGGCAGACGCCAGACGTTGAGGAGAACATCCTCGACACGTGATGCCGACTCATTGGCCTCGGCCCACTCACGCAAGCGGCCACGCGCTCCCGAGTCTCGACGCACACACGCCTCGGCGACCGAGCAATGCGCACATCGACGTGGCTCACGATCCTCGTCGGGACGTACCAATCGGGGGAAGAACGCCCCGGCATCCCACAGGGCCAAAAGCGTCGACACGGCTTGATCGAAACCGGCGAGCAGATGGTGATCGTGGCTGTGAATCGACAGCGTGCGCAGGTGCTCGTCCAGATCGGGACGCAAGAAGAGATAGCGCCCTTCCACCGGTTCGTCACCCTGAGCGGAACGCAAATACGCGGCGGTTTGAAGATGCGCGCCGGCACGGATCGCCCGACCCAGCTCCTCACGCCTGGCGGCTTCGTTTTTGCCTCGCGCGAAGACGCCACCTGTCTTGTAATCGGTAATGCGCCGACGGTGATCGTGACGATCGACCCGGTCGGCACGCCATGGAATCCGTCGTCGGCCGTTGTCGTCGGTCCAGATCAGCGCGCCTTTCACCTCGGTCCCGAGCACCTCGATCGGGCCCCGTTTCCAGTCGAGCTTCCGCGCCACCTCGAGATACGGCCGGGCGAGCGCGGCGGCGGCGCGACGCAGACCGCCCAGCCCACGGCCACCGAGCAGATCCGTGCCGACCTGGTCGATGAGCTCGTCGAGCTGGCTGTCCTCGGGCCAGGCAACCGAGTCACCGGGAGCGGTGATTTGTTCGAGTACCTCGTGCACGAGCTGACCGACCAGAGCGACGTCGAGATTGGGTAACGAGGCGAGTGGATCGGGCATCGGACGAAGCTCGAGCACGCGACGCAGAAACGTCTGCCACGGACAGGCGGCGAGATCTTCGAGATGGGTGATCGCCGGGGTACGCCGCGTGCCACGACCGACAAAACCGAAATACGGTCCAAGTCTCTGACGTCGCGCGCGGCCGTCACGACTGGCCAAATCGGGATCGAGTTCGTTGAGCACAGCGATGCGCCCATGCGCCAGACGACCGAGATCGATCGCGTGGTTTTCCTTGTCGGTTTGGGTGGCGCGGAGAGCCACCGGAAGAAGCGCGGCAAAGCCACGACGTGCCCCGGCGAGCGCGGTGATTTGGAGATGTTCGACGGCGGTGACGGGTGGCTGGTCATGATCGTCGAGATGGCGAACCTCGCCGAAGATCGGCAGTCGTTCGACCAGGGGCGAGACGCTCCGTGGACGACCGCCGTCTTCCCGCGGCCACGACAGGGTGATCTCCGGACTGGCGCTGAGCACTTGCGCGAACAGGAAGCGCTCTTCGTCGATCGCCAGAAGCGTCAGGGGTAGATCGGGCAGGAGCGTGCGGAGGAGCGCGCGGAGTGGCTCACCGAGCAGCGGATCGGTGTGGATCGGTCGGGGAAAGCGATCTCGCGTCAGCCCAACGACAAAGAGCTGGCGGAACGAGCGCGCGCGAGCGGCGGTAACGTCGAGCACCTGCACGCCGCCGCCTAGACTGCCGAGCGTCGGACGGCCGACCGTGTCGATCGCGCTGGCTAGGACCCGGCGGAATTCGCGATGATCGAGCGTCACCGACGCCGGCGCCTGTTTGTCGAGATCGTCGAGCACGGTCGTGAGCAGGAGACGCGCCGGATCGTCGTCGCTCCAGCCGAGTCGGTCGACGAGCCGGTTTGTTTCGTCGCGATGCTCGGCAAAGGTTGGCGACGATCGGGAGAACCACGCATCGAGATGCGCGAGCAGAGCGACGGCGCGATCGATCACTTCGGCGATCCTGGCTGCGGTGAGTTGATCGTCGTCCGGGTCGATCAGCGGTTCGGTCACCATCTCAGGACCCGCGAACGGCAACGTGGTTTGCTCAGCTTCCACCGTCGGCTTCGGTTCCTTGGCGACATCGCCGAGCCGGCTCGCACCTCTGCCAAAAAACGTCTGGCGAAGCGCGGTGTGCTCGCGGGGCTCGAGGTCACCGAGCAGATCGAGCCAGACATCGAGCGGAGTCTCGGCACCGTCGGCGAGCACCATCATCAACGTATCGAGCCGACGGCCACGACCGTCACGCAGACCCGGCGTCGGGTCAGTGGAGAAGGGGATGCCACGTTCGTCGAAGACCTCGCGGAGCGATGGCAAATACGGATCGAGCGCACGGGCGACCACCGCGATGTCTTCGGCCGGATACCCGGCGTCGAGCTTGGTGCGGATTGCCGAGGCGACAAAACGTAGCTCGCTCTCGACGTCCGGGGTCGAGACGATCTGGATCGTCGGTGCCGGGATCGACGGGTCCGAGGTCTGGACCTCCCCGGCCGCCTGGATCAATCGCTGACGCAACCCCCGACCAAATGCGAAATCAGTGCTTTGCCCGGTGGCAGGATCCATGGGGCGATCGAAGAACACCGTGCCGTCGAAGACGCGGAGCAGCGTCTCGAGCAGATCGGTCACTACTCCGGTGGCGTCGGTGTAGCCGTGAATCAGCACCGCGCGGGTGGGAAGCGCGCTCTGAGGATCAGCCCGTAAGGCATCACGCGCCGCGCGCAAGATGTCGCTCTGGTGCGCAAGCCCGGTGTCTCGTAGTTCGTGATCATCAAGGCCACGACGCAGCCGACGCGCCACCATCAGCAGGGCACGGGCGCGCGCCGTGGCGTCTCGGCCAGCGCGTCCCGGCCCCTCGGCGACCAGCAGATCATCGAGTGGCTCGGCGTGTACGGTCTCGAAGCCAGCGTCGAGCACATCGCCCACCGAGCCGATCACGCTTCGATAGCCGTCGTCGAGATCATCGAGCACGGTTCGTAGCGCCGGTTGACGTCGTGCCAGGCGTTCGATCAGCACCGGCAGCAGCGCGTTGCCCGGACCGTGATCACGACCCGTGCGACGCAGCGTTTCGAGCACCAGCCCCCAATGCGTCTGCACGATCAGGCCGAGCCAGGCTCCTCGGCTAGCGAGACGACGGAGCAGGTGGCGACGCAAGCTCCGTGACGGCACCACCACACGGATCGGTCGGCTCAGCTCCGTGGCGTCTGGGCGACGACGTTCGAGCGCGTCGAGCAGCGTATCTTCCACCGCTCGCACACCGTGGGCACGAACCACCGCTCGATGATCTGAATCGATCCAGTTCCCAGCGCTATACTCCCCGCCCATGTCGGCTCCCAAGAAGACCTCTACGAAGAAGACGCAGAAGCTTACCCCGATGCTGCGGCACTACTTGGAAACCAAGGCCGAGCATCCCGACGCGATTCTGCTGTATCGCATGGGGGATTTCTTCGAGCTCTTCTTCGACGACGCGGTGGAAGCGGCGCCGATTCTCGAAGTCACCCTCACCGCCCGACAAAAGGGCACGCCGAGCGAAGCGCCAATGGCCGGCGTGCCCCACCACGCGATCGACGCCTACATCGGCAAGCTGCTGCGCGCTGGTTACAAGGTGGCGATTTGCGACCAGGTGGAGGATCCGAAACAGGCCAAGGGTCTGGTTCGACGCGAGGTGACCCGGATCGTCACCCCGGGAACGATCTCCGAGCCTGAGCTGCTCGACGGCAAGGAAGAAAACCTGCTTGCCGCGATCGTCTGGAATGACGACACCGGGGCCGGCGCCATGCTCGATGTGTCGACCGGAGTCTTCTTCGTCCGTCGCTGGCCGAGCGAAAGCCAGGCGCGGGACGAGCTGGCGGTGATCCGGCCCCGTGAAGTTCTGCATTTCGGCGACCTGCCCACCGCGCTCGACGAATGGATGCGGCGCGACGTCACCTCGCATACCGAAATCGACGACGCCGATCGTCTCGACAACCGTCGCGCTACCGAGCTGTTGTGCGAACACTTCGCCTGCGCCACCCTTCGCGGCTTCGGTATCGACGATCACGAACCGGCGGCGCGCGCCGCCGCCACCGCGCTCGACTATGCGCAGCGCACCCCGCACAGCGATCTCGAGCACGTCACCTCGCTCTCGGTCCGCGACCTCTCCGACGTCGCCGTGCTCGACGCCACCACCCTCACCAATCTCGAGGTCTTTCGCAATCTCCGCGAAGGTGGGCGGCGGGGCACCCTGATCGGCGTGGTCGATCGCACCGTCACCTCCCCGGGTGGTCGTCTGCTCCGTGACTGGCTTCGTCGACCATCACGCGCCCTCGAGCCGATCCGTGATCGACACGAAGCGGTCGCCGAGCTGGTGAACGACGATCCTGGTCGCGAGCACATCCGTCAGCTGCTCGGCGGCGTGGGCGATCCGGAACGACTTCTGGCACGCGCCGTTTTGGGAACCATGAGCCCGCGCGAAGCGGTCGCGCTACGTAGTGCCTTGCGTGTCGCGCCCGATCTGCTAGACGCCGTGGCCGGACGACCGAGCGTCTTGCTACGTGAGATCGCCGGCAGCGACGTCTGCGCCGCCCTCGCGCGTGAGCTCGATCGCGTGCTCGCCGAAGATCCGGGCAGCCTCGCCGACGGAGGCGTCATCGCCGACGGCGTCGATCCCGAGCTCGATCACAACCGCTCCCTGGCCCGTGACGCAAAAAAACACATGCTCGCCTTCGAAGCGCGTGAGCGCGAGGCCACCGGCATCTCGTCGCTCAAGATCCGCTACAACAAAGTCTTCGGCTACTACCTCGAAGTCACCAAAGCCAACCAGGATCGCGTTCCCGAGCACTACATTCGCAAACAAACCCTGGTCAACGCCGAGCGCTACATCACCCCCGAGATCAAAGAGCTCGAAGAAGAAGTGCTCGGCGCCGAAGAAACCCAGCTCCGGCTCGAAGCCGAGCACTTCGCCCGTCTGCTCGTCACCATCACCGATCACGGAGCCCAGCTCTCCAAGCTGGCGCGCGCCTTCGCCCACCTCGACGTCCTCACCGGGCTCGCCGACGTCGCGGTCAAATACGCCTGGAGCCGGCCCAAGATGACCGAAGCTGGCGAGCCCTTGATCATCGAAGACGGTCGTCATCCCGTGGTCGAGCACACCAGCACTGAGCCCTTCGTGCCCAACGAAACCGAGCTCGACGGCGACGAAGCCCAGATCGTCGTGCTCACCGGGCCCAACATGGGTGGTAAATCGACCTACCTGCGGCAGGTGGCCCTGATCGTCCTGCTCGCCCAGGCCGGTAGCTTCGTGCCCGCCAAACACGCCTCGATCGGTGTCGTCGACCGGATCTTCACCCGTGTCGGAGCGAGCGACGACCTGGCGCGTGGTGACTCGACCTTCATGGTCGAAATGATCGAAACCGCCAACATCCTCCACCACGCCACCGAGCACAGCCTCGTCGTGCTCGACGAAGTCGGACGTGGCACCGCCACCTTCGATGGCCTCTCCTTGGCCTGGGCGATCGTCGAATACCTCCATGACACGAGGCGTGGCCGCGCCCTCTTCGCCACCCACTACCACGAGCTCACCGAGCTAGCGGATAGTCGCCGCGGCGTGCAAAACTACAGCGTGGCTGTGCGCGAGTGGCAGG
>JBCDBH010000009.1:0-38257 GCA_039184055.1 Acidobacteriota bacterium | reverse complement strand
CTTGGGAAGGCGGTCACACGCGGTATCTGAAACAGGCCGTCTATCTGAAACAGACTCGAGGCATCCCGAAGAATCTCGACCCGGCCCGCGCGGATCGCTGCCCCGAGACGTTTCGTCACGATCACGTTTTCCGCGCTTTTGGCAATGCTTACAAGAAGCTCCGCTTGATCCGCGTGGTGAAAGCGGAGTTCGTGGCGCGTATGGCCAGCATCGCGCTCGCCGAGCTTCTCGACGTGGCTCGTCGAGCGATCGAAGATCCCACCGCCAACGAAGCGACGGAGACGATCGAGAGCACGCTCGCGTTGTGGGGTGAGCGCTGTGCCTTACGCCCTGTATGGACGTCGTTTCTCGAGGATCACACCGACCTCTTCGCGGCCCGACCAGCGGACGACACGTCCGGGTGGGCCGACGAGCTACGCGATCGATTGGGGCTCTGTCACCATGTGCCGCGTGTCGACGGTGATGCCTTGCCGATTCTTGTTTTCGTCTACCCGGTGAGCGCGGTACCCAATCGCAAGGGTTTGCGTGCCAAGCCGCTGGCCACGCCGACCGTTCTCGACGGCGACTTGTCACCGGCTTTTTGTCCGGCCCCCGACGGGGAACCGGTGGGTCGCGTGGTCCATCTCGGAGCTTCGGAACGCGAGCCGGTGCGTGAGATCGTGCACCCGTTCTTCGTACCCGCCGCCAAGCACCTCTTTCGAGTCGGCGAAATCACCCGTCCGCCGCTCGCCGAGCTGGGGGCGGCGCGAGCGCGACATCTGGAGCACCTGCGCACTCTGCGTGCCGACTACGCCGAGACCACCGACCTCGACCTCTTGGCGGCTCGGACATGACCGCCCCGTCCGCCATGACACTGGGTTGGCGCGAGCTCTACGAGCCTGCGCCGGTACCGCGCTGGCTCGAAGCTTTCGATCGGGAACCCCGAGACGCGCTCGACGCTTTGCTTTGGCAACGTTTTCACCACGGGCGTTGGCAGGCCGCCGAGCCCCAAGACCTGCTCGCCGACTGGATCCGCGATCTCGGTGCTCGTTTGAGCGTGTCGCTCGACCGCGAGCTGACCGCCTGGATCGAGCGAAACTGGCGACACTATCCCGACGAACCGCCCGAGATTCTCGCCGATGCCTGGTCGATTCTCGCCGATGTCGTCTCGTGGTCGGAGGGGCTCGATGGCACCGCACGAGCCCTACGCGAACGTTTCGCCGAGGCCCGGGGCTTTCTCGGCTCGCTCACCATCAGTGCGTCGCAAGATCCGCTCGGTCGATACTACAGCGCCGTTGCCCAACACCAGGCCGATCGCTCGCTGGCGTCATTTTGGTGGCGTCTCGCCTCCCTCGATGAGGGTACGCCGATCTACCACGCTCGTTACGCCCTCGAGGGGTTGCGTGGTCTGCCGGCTCCAGAGGGCAAGCTCGATACCGGCTACCGACCCGAGTCCGTCCAGGTGCTGGCACGCCTGGCCCGAGGCTTCAAGCGTCGAGCCGACGGCGAGCACCAAGGCGGTGGCGATCTGCGTCGGTACTTTCTCGCCGTGGCGCGTCTTCACCTGCGCTCTCTCCCTCTTCCTCGCAGCTGGGAACGCGATCTCGCCCGCGTCTACCGCGCCCGGAATCATGAGGACGCCGAGTGGCTCCGGGCCCTGGTGCCGAAGCTCAAAGCAGGGAGCACGGGTGAGAAGCCCAATCCAGCTTGGGCCGATCGAGCCCGTGATCTCTCGAGATCCTTGAGTCGTCGAAACGTTTCAGCAATCGAGACCGCCGAACGCCTGCTCGATGAGCAACGTCGCTATGCCCAAACGACCGGTGAAGCGGACGAGTTTTTGGTTCGCACGCTTTGTGCCTTCGCAAAAAAAGTGTGGGTCTGGCAGCCGCAGCGGTCCACGGCTTGGGCGCGTGAGGCTGTCGACTGGGCGCCATGGGACGGCCAAGTGTGGACGACTCTCGTCAAGTCTCTTCTGAATGCGAAACAACCCGCGACGGCGATCGAGATTGGCTGGCAGGCACGCGAGCGATTCCCGCAGAATCCGGTCGTGCGCAACAATCTTGCCGAAGCGCTCGGAGCCGGTGGCCGGATCGATTCGGCGATCGCGGTATATCGAGAGACGATCGAGCTTTTTCCTGGTGATGAAGTGGCGCGAGGCGGTTTGGCCTCCACGCTCAAGAACGTCGGCGATCCGGAGGCTGCCGAAGCGATTTACCGCGAGGCGGTAGAGCGTTTCCCGACGAACGTCGTCGCGATAAGTGGCCTAGCGGGTGTCTTGGCCGACCAAGGCGAGCTCGACGCGGCGGAGCGCCTCTACCGGCAGGTCTTGGAGATGGAGCCAGGCAATACGGTCGCTCAGACCGGTTTGCGTACGGTCGATCGCATGCGTCGCGTTTCCGCGGTCGCCGAGCCCCGAGCGAGCTACGACGCCACCTCTGAGGCCACGTCGCCCGAGATAGGTGAAGCGCGATTGTGGCGTCGTCGAGCCCGTCACGCCTCGGGGGCAGAAGCCGAGAACCTTCGCCGACGTGCCGCCGACCTCCTCGTCACGCTTCGAGAAGCGAATCTCCACGAGCCACGAGTGCTGACAGAGTCGGTTTTGCTGGCGCTCGACAGCGGGGCCCATGGGGAAGCGCAAACGTTGCTCGACGGGCCGGCCTCTCGTCTGCCCTCGTCGGTCGCGCTGCTGATGGCTCGAGCACGGTTCGAACGTGAGTCGGCGCTCGCCGGTACGTCGATCGAGCGCTCCGCCGAGGCACGGCTACGCGATCTCGACGACCCGAGTCTCGAGCCCTTGATCCACCTCGAAGAGGGTCGTGCGGCGCTGGCCGCTGAAGGTTCCGGTCGGCTCGAGGTGGCGGCGCGGCATCTCGACCGTCTGCGCGCGTGGGCTGCGGCACAGCCTCGTGGTGGCGACGATTTTGCCGGCTGGTGGGCTGGGCACGTCGCGCACCGCGCGCTCGACGGCAAAGCGGAAGACCCGTCGATCGATCCCACCGATGTCGAGGTGCTCGAAGCGTGGCAGGCCGAGCGGGTTCCCGAGCTCGACGTGCTCGAGGAGGAATTCTCGCTGCGCTACTCGGCCATCCGCACTGAGCCCGAACTGCCCACCTAATCAACTTCCACCCAGCATCTCCGGCAGGCTTTGCCAGAGGATCAACACCCCGATCACGATCAGGAACACGGCGAAGATCTGTTTGAGCCGCTGTTGCGGCAGCCGTTTGCCCAGGCTCCGTCCGACGTAGGTGCCGCCAGCACCGAGGGCGATGAAGATGCCGATCAGCGGCCAGTCGAGCTGGAGGTCGAGCTCGGCGAGCACCTCGAGGTATTTGAAGAAGCCGGTGTAGGACTTGAGGGCGATGATCATCAGGCTGGTGCCGATGGCGTGATGCATCGACAGACCGCCGAGCAGGACGAGCGCAGGCACGATCAAGAAGCCGCCGCCGACGCCGACGAAACCGGTGAGCACACCCACGACGAGACCGTCGATGGCGATTTTCCACGGCGCGCGGGTCGGGCGTGACTCGTCGAGGTGACGGAGCGGGGAGCGCAGCATGAGGACGGCGGCGAGCAGCATGACGCCCGCGAAGACGGCGAGCTGAAACGTTCCGCTCACCCATTTGGCGAGCCAGGCGCCACCGTAGGTGCCGAGCATGCCGGGCACGCCGAAGAGCAGCACTGAACGCCACACCACCAGCCGTCGCAAGGCGTGATCGATGCCGCCGATCAGGGCGATGCCGCCGACGATGGCGAGCGAGCCGGCGATGGCGACTTTTTCGTCCTGGCCGACCAGGTAGACCAAAACGGGAACGGTGAGAATCGAGCCACCCGAGCCGAGCAGCCCCAAGCTGAGGCCGATGGCGACGGCGCCGATCCAGGCCAGAATCATGTCGATCTCCGACGTGTTGAGCTTTTACGGGTCGACGCCCATCTCGCGACGAAGCGCATCGCGCAAAGGGGCGGGAAGGTCGCCACGACCGATGGCGAGACAGGCGTCGTGGGCCAGGTCGAGCGAGGCGAGCAGGGTGAGGCAGCGTTGACAGAGCTCTTGATCGGGCATGTCGAAGTCGACGCCTTTGTCGAGCGCCTGCTGCTTGGCCCAGAGAAGATCGAGACAAAGCCGACGCTCGGCCTCGGAGTCGCTGGCGTCTTCTTGCCGCGGCAGGTCGTCCACCAACGCCTGACGCAGCTTGAGCCGCGCGCGATGCACCCGCGTTTTGATCGTCGCCTCTTTGACTCCGAGAATCTCGGCGATGGCGACCAAGGGCAGCTCGACGATGTCTTTCATCACCAGCGGCAGCCGGAAGTCGAGCGGCAGGGTAGCGATAGCCTCCTGCACCTTGGACTCCGCCTCGCGTCGCACCATCTCGTCGTGCGGATCACCGAGTGCAGGGACCGCATCATCGGGACCGGGGAGGAGATCGTCGAGCGTCTCCATCCGCTGGGGCTCACCGGCGCGCAGCCGCTTCATCCGCTGACAGACCCGTGCCGCGATGGTGTAGAGCCAGGTCGACGGCTCGGCGCGTCCCTCGAAGCTCTCCCATTTGCGAAACGCGTTGAGAAAAGTCTCCTGCACCAGATCCTCGGCGAGATCCGGTCCACCGCAAATCCGCAGACCGAGATGGTAGATCCGCCCGCCGTGCTCGTCGAGCAGGTTGGGAATGGCTTCCTCGGCCGGGAGGGATTCCGGGGTGTAGCTGGGGTGGTGAGACGCGTCGGGCGTGGACATCGGCCCGAGCATATCGAGCCGCGAGCCGGTCAGTGCGGGAGATGTGGCCGTAACCATCCGTACACCCACGTGCCGACGATCGCGGCGAACAGCCCGACCACCATCACGCTCAGCCCCTGGCCGATGAGCGCGAACATCGGTCCCGGGCAGGCGCCGATCAGCCCCCAGCCGAGCCCGAAGACGGTGCCTCCGGCCCAATAGCGCACGCCTCCGGTCGGGGTCATCGCCTTGGCAGGCACCGCGATCGTCTCGCCATCGAGCGCGCGGGCCTGAAAGCGACGCAACAGCCACAGCGAGAGCATCGCGGTCGCGACGGCGGTGCCGATCACCCCATACATGTGAAAGCTGCCAAAGCGGAACATCTCCTGGATGCGAAACCACGAGATCACTTCCGATTTGCTCAGCACCACGCCGAAGTAGATGCCGAGAAGCAGGTAGAGCGGCAGGCCACGCATCATCCACCTCCGAGCAGCCATGGCCACACCAGCCACGCGACCAGCAAGCCACCGGCGAAAAAGCCGAAGACCGCCAGGAGAGATGCCAGCTGGAGATCGGCAAGCCCGCTGATCGCGTGACCCGAGGTGCAGCCGCCCGCCCAGCGCGCGCCGAAGCCGATCAGGAAACCGCCGATGACCACCGCGACGAAGCCCGGCAGGGTCAGCAGCGCCTCCCAGCTGAAGAGATCAGCCGGCACGTAGCCCGCGAAATCCTCGATCCCAAAGCCTTCCAGCTTTTGGGCCACCTCCGCATCGAGCACGATCGGCTCGGGGTTGGCGAGCAGCGTGCCGGCGATCACTCCACCGATCAGCACCCCGACCACAAAGACGGCATTCCACCGATTCGCCGCGACGTCGTATTGGAAGAAGCGAATCCCCGCTGGCACCGTGATCGCACAGGCGTCGCGCAGCACGCCCGAGACCCCGAAGAGCCGATTGCCGATCACAAGCAGCAGGGGGACCACCAGACCGATCATCGGTCCGGCGATCCACCACGGCCAGGGCCCGCGCAGCAGCTCGATCACGCGGTAGCCTCGGTCGGCTTCACCACGGGAAGGTCGAGCGCCCGCCAGGCGTTCATCCCGCCGGTGACGTTGAGCAGGTTGCCGATGCCGGCACGCTGTAGCTGACTGGCGGCCACCGTCGAGCGATAGCCGCTGCCACACATCACCGCGATCGGCCCGTCGAGCGCGCGGACCTCGTCGATCCGGTCGAGCACCGCGTGCGCGGGTATGTGATGCGCGCCTCGTAGATGGCCCGCGTCCCACTCACCGTTCTCACGCGCATCGAGCACGGTGACTTCGTCGAGATGACCCTCGAGCTGGGCCGGGGTGATCTGCTCGAGCGACGTCATCGGCAAACCCCGTTCACGCCACGTGGCGATGCCACCGTCGAGCCAGCCCGCGACCTCGTCGAGCCCGACCCGCACCAAACGACGGATCGCCGGTTCGAGCTGTCGTTCATCGGCCGTCACCAGAAGAATCGGTGTCTCGTACGGCACCATCCACGACGTCCACACGCTCAGGTCGTCACGAAACGGGATGCCCAACGAGCCGACGATGTGATCGCCACCAAACGCGTGCTGATCCCGTAGATCGACCACCACCGCGCCGTTTTCCATGGCACGCTGAAAGCCGTCGACGTCGAGCGCCTCGCCCGGTAGCGCATCCGCGCCGAGCGATTTCGCACCGGCGCTGTTGAGCGCCTTCATCCGTCGGTAATACGGAGGGAACGGTGGCACCGAGCCGAGAACCCGCGCGACGAACGTCTCACGATCGAGCGCCGGATCGAGATACGGATTGGCGAGCCGCTCGAAACCCAGCGTTGTCATCGGCCGACCGCTCATTCCCGAGCCACACATCGAGCCCGCGCCGTGCGCCGGGTAGATCTCGAGCCCGTCGGGCAGCGCCGGCAGCACCTGGCGCACCGAATCGAAGAGCTGGTTGGCGAGCGCGCGCTTCGCCTCCTCGCCGAGCAGATCGGGTCGACCCAACGAGCCGACAAAGAGGAAATCACCGGTCAGCATCATCATCGGCACGTCGACCGAACGCGTTTCGTCGAACACCAGGAACGACAGATGCTCCGGCGTGTGCCCGGGCGTGTGCAACGCGCGGATCCGCAGATTGCCCACCCGCACCTCATCGCCATCGGCGAGATCCCGGTGCGGAAAGTCGATCTCGAAGGTCTCACCGGCGTCGTACGTCGACTCGTACACCGTCGCACCGGTGCGTTCGGCGAGCTCCCGCGCTCCCGAGGCGAAGTCGGCGTGGATATGCGTTTCGAGCACGTGGGTGATCCGCATGCCCTTGGCGTGCGCGAACGCGAGATAGCCATCGACATCGCGTTGCGGGTCGACGATCGCCATCTCCTTGCTCGCCTGACAGCCAACGGCGTACGAATAATGGGCCAAACCTTCAGCGGTGAACGATTCGAACAGCATGGTCTTCCTCCTAGATGGAAAGCGCTTGTCGCGCCTCATCTCGTAAGAGACACGGCTACGACCCGAGGTTCCCGTCTCCGATACGATCTCGACATGAGATCTCACGCGCCGCTGCTGAGCCTTGTGATCGTGCTGTGTTTTGCTGCGAGCCTCGGTGCCGAAAGCACGCCACGGGGTTACCAAAGCCGCGCCTGTGGCTTCGATCTCGATCGCGACGGCATCCGGGGCGAGTCGGAAGACTGCCGGGTTTGTAACGGCACGACGTCCGATCCCGATGGTGACGGCGTCGACGAGGATCTGATCTACGTCGACTGCCAGAAGGGCCGTGACGACGCTGCATGCGGTACCCCTGACGCGCCGTGTCAGACGATCGGCCACGCCTGGACACAGCGCGCCGACGGACCCGCCGACGGTGCCGAAGACATCGTCTGTTTTCGTGGCGTGTGTCGCGAAGACGATCTTCGCCCCTCGGTCGCCGGGCTCGCGGGTGACTACACGGTGGCCAAGACGGGTAGCCAGGCGCGCGATTGGCGTTATCCCGACAACCCTACGATGCTGGTTGGCTGGGATCACGACGCCGACGGCAGCTACCCGCCTCACGACCCCGACGATCTCGCCGTTCTCACCGGCGTCACGCGGGCGATTCGGCTCAACGCCCACAACGACCACGTCGAGATTGCCCACTTCACCGCCCGCGACTTCGGCAGCGCCACCGACGTCATCGACAGCGGTTTTCTTCGTCTAGGCCCGAGCGAAGGCGTGCTCGAGCATGTCTACGTGCACGATCTCGAGCTGATCGACATCAACCGCGCCCGGGTCACCGAGCTCGGAACGTCGTCTTCGATTTCGGTCTTCAACATCTTCAGCGCCCGTACTCGTCCAAAGTGGATCGCGGTCGAAAACGTGTTGGTCGACAACAACGGCGATTGGTTCGTCCGGGGCGAGGCCATTGCCGACGCGATCGAGACCGGGCCCTATCGCTTCCAACACATCACTCGTCGTCTCCGCGGCTGCAACGCCGACGACTGTGGCAAGTCCGCCGCCGCGACCAGCTTCCGTATCTGGGGCTATGTCACCGGGATCGAAATCCTCGATTCGATCTGGGACGCCCAGGTTGCCGCTTGGCAGCCGTGGGCCGAAGGGCCACCGATGGGCGCGCGTTTCGTATCCGCCGGGCCGTGTAGCCGTGACTGGACGATCCGCAACAACCACGTGCTCGATCACAAAGTCGCGCTCGACGTCTACGGTCATTCCCCCGGCTATTGCGAAGACGAGCACGCCCGCGAAGTCACCGATGTCGTCTTCGACGCCAACGAGGTGATCAACCACCACGAGCCGTGGCGCTATGGCGATGTCATGGTCAACCTCTTTCGCGGTGGCGACAGTCCCGGCGAGACGATCGGCGACGTCATCCTCACCGACAACCTCTTCGTCAGCACGGTCGGCTGGGAAGGTGGCGTGTGGATCCGTCACGGCCACCAGTCGCAGCCCCTCACCGGCACCATCACCCTCATCGGCAACATCTTTCGGGGTGCCATCAACCGCTCCGGTCACGGCGTGATCATGCTCGGAGGCGAGGACTATCCCTACCGACCCCGGAACTTGGTGATCGAAAACAACCGATTCGAAGAGGCCGAAGGAAGGGAATTCGTCGAAATGCCTTGAATCCGCGCGAAAACAGCCTCGCTACCCTTGATTGCGACGTGCCGACCTTTGTACTTTTGTCATGACTCGACGACTTGTTGTTTTTTTGAGGAGATCCCAACGTGCGCAAGCTTTTGCTCTCGACGCTTTTCGTTCTGCTTCTGACCGTCAGTGCCGCCAGCGCGCAGACGCTCTACGGCATTGCCTTCCAGGGTAATGCCGCGCCGTCGACGCTTTATACCGTCGATCCGAGCACCGGCGCGGCGGTCGCCGTCGGACCGATCGGATTCGAGCGCTGTAGCGGCGCCGACTTCGATGCCGCTGGCACGCTCTTCGCCACCTGTGAGCGTGCCGACGGTTCCGACACCCCGGTGCTGGTGACCATTGATCCGATGACCGGTGCGGGTACCGAGATCGGACCGACTGGGCTCACCGGTGCGGTCACCGATATTTCCTTCCGCGCCGACGGCACCCTATTCGCCTACGATGCCACCAACGCCCCCAACCATACGCTCCACACCATCGACACCGCCACGGGCATGTCGACGCTGGTGGGCGATACCGGTTTGTCGCTCGCCGGTGGCAACGGCATGACCTTCGACCTCGAGGGTGTGCTCTACCATTCGCAATTCACCGGTGGTCCGAACACCGCTCTCAATACCATCGATCCGGCCACGGCCGTGGTGACACCGGTCGGTCAAGTGCCGCCGGTCATCGGTCGTTTCAACGCGCTCGAGGTCGATCCGCAGACCGGTACGATCTACGGCGTGGTCAACGATGGCGCCGGTGGCGGCGGACCCAACACCCTGGCCACCATCGACACGACCATCGTCGCCGCGACGCTGATCGGCGCGACCGAAAACGGTCTCACCGCGCTCGCCTTCGAGCCCCTGCCGCTGCCGCCGAGCCCGATCGAGATTCCGACTCTCGGTGAGTACGGCCTGATGGCTCTCGTCTTGCTGCTCGCGGGTTTCGGCTTCTATTTCATGCGTCGTCGCTGAGCCGATCAGCCACTCGCATCCCATGACGGGCCGGGGCATCGCCTCGGTCCGTTTTGCGTTGTGGGCCTAGGAAACGTCGACGATCTTCGAGATGTCGACGCCACGCTGGTTGACGTAGTGATGCCACACCATCCGCGTCGCCACCGCTCGCCACGGACGCCACGGTTCGGCGATTACTTCGAGCGCCTCGGCCTTCGGGCGTGTCTCCAGCCGCTTCACCTCCTGCACCCCCACCACCAGCGCCAGATCGCCCACCGGGAAGACGTCGGCGCGGCCCAAAGCCAGCAAGAGATAGACGTCGGCGGTCCAATTGCCGATGCCCTTCACCCGCACCAGCTCCGCGCGTGCCGCCTCGTCGTTCAGCGTCGCGATGGCGTCGAGGTCGAGCTCACCGTCGACGATCCACCGCGACAGACCGACGAGATAACGCGCTTTCTGCCGCGTCACCCCGACATCGCGTAACGCTTGCTCGTCGAGCGCGCCGATAGATTCTGGAGTCACCGCCGTTCGTGCCGCGACCCGGTCGAAGGTCGCCTTGGCCGAGGCGAGCGAGATCTGCTGTTCGAGAATGATCTTGACCAGCGACACAAAGCCGGGTGGACGCGAGAAAAACGGCGGCTGGCCGTATTGCTCACGGACCCGGGCGAGATCGGGGTCGAGCCGCGCGAGATGGTCGACGGCGGTGGCGAAAGAGTCGGGATCGAGAGGTGTCATGGTGGGCCGAGTCGTAGGTCACGGACGCTCCGAAGGAACGTAGCAACGGTTAGGGTGGTCTTTGTAAACGTCAGCGGGCCTTTGGCGTACCATTTCTCTGATCGGTTGGTGGAGGCAGACCATGAGCGATGAATCGGTGGAGCAGAGCATGACACACGACACGGGAACGCTCGACGAAGACACCACCACCGTCTCGTCTCCCGGTCGCGTCACCGATCTGCTCGCCGCGTGGCGTGACGGTGACGACGAGGCGCTCGAACAGGCGCTGCCGCACCTCTATAGCGAGCTCCGCCGTCTGGCCTCGCGACGGTTGATGGGGGAGGACGTCGGGCACACCTATGAGACTCGCGATTTGGTGCACGAGGCGTTGTTGCGCCTCAGCGGCCAACGGGGCTTCACCTGGCAGGGGCGGACGCATTTTCTCGCCGTTGCTGGGCGGATGATGCGGCGGATTCTGATCGACCACGCGCGCAAGAAGCGCGCCCGGGGCGGTCGGTCGAATCACATCGAGCTCAACGAGGCGGTGTTCGCGGCGGCGGCCCGAGGTGGCGATCTGGTGGCGCTCGACGACGCGCTCGAAGCCCTCGCCGATCACGACACCGAGCTGGCGCAGATCGTCGAGATGCGGTTCTTCGGTGGACTCAAACACGAGGAGATCGCCGAGGTGCTCGGGGTGTCCGAGCCCACCGTGCGTCGACGCTTCCGCCTCGCCAAAGCCTGGCTCTATCGCAAGCTGCGGGGACACGACGCTGATGGCTGAGCCGGCGCAACGCTGGACGGAAATCGAAGCGATCTTCGAGCACGCCGTGAGCCTGGTCGAAGACGAGCGCGATGCCTTTCTCGACCGGGTTTGCGCCACTCCTGAGCTGCGACGCGAGGTCGAATCCCTGCTCGCCGCCGATCACAGCGCCGGTAGCTTTCTCGATCATCCGCTGACCGTCGACGAGCCGCTCGACGACGCCCGGATCGGCACCTCGGTCGGTCTGTATCGGATTCTGCGTCGACTCGGCCGGGGCGGTATGGCGACCGTCTTCGTCGCGGTGCGAGATCGTGATTTCGACAAAGAAGTCGCGGTCAAAATCTTCGGTCACGACCCGGCGCGACGCGATCTGCTGCGTCGCTTCGCCCACGAGCGCCAGATTCTCGCCGGGCTCGAACATCCGCATATCGCCCGTCTGCTCGACGGGGGCAGCACCGACGACGGCTTGCCCTACCTGGTGATGGAGCTAGTCGACGGCGCGCCGATCGATCGCTTCTGTGATCGTGAACGCCTATCGATCGACGACCGCATCCGGCTCTTCATCCGTCTCTGTGAAGCGGTGAGCTACGCCCATCGTCGGCTGGTGGTGCATCGCGATCTCAAACCGCGCAACATCCTCGTCACTCCCGACGGCACGCCCAAATTGCTCGACTTCGGCATCGCCAAGCTGCTCGCCGAGCAGGACGAGGCGGGCGAGGGCGCGATCACTGGCTCTGCGTTTCGTACGGCCGCCGGGCAACGATTGATGACCCCGGCGTACGCCAGCCCCGAGCAGGTGCTCGGCCAGCCGGTGACCACCAGCAGCGACGTCTACGCCTTGGGCGTGTTGCTCTACCGGCTGTTGACCGGAGGCCTGCCCTACCGGGTCGAAGGTGTGGAGGCCTTTCAAAAAGCCATCGTCGAGGGCGACACCACCGAGCCTTCCGCCGCCGTCCGCGAGCTCCCCGACGACGAGCGCTCCAAAGTCGCCGCCAACCGCCGTATCGCGCCCACCCGTCTGCCGCGTCAGCTCTCGGGCGATCTCGACGCCATCGTGCTTCGTGCTCTGCGCAAGGACCCGACCGAACGCTACGACTCGGTGACCGCGCTGGCCGACGACTTGAGCCGGCATCTCGATCGCCAGCCGATCGCGGCGCGCACCAAAACCCCCGGCTATGTCGTCGGCACAGTGCTGCGACGCTATCCACGCACGTCTTTCGCCGCGCTCTTGGCGCTCGTCTTGATCCTCGGCTTTGCGATCTTCTCCGCCGTGCTCGCTCAGCAGGTGAGCGTCGAGCGTGACGAGGTCTTGGCTGAGCGTGATCGCGCCGAGCAGGCCAAGGCCTTTCTCGAGGAGATGTTCGCGGTCTCCGATCCGGCGCAGGGCAATCGCGAGATCTCCCGTCTCGAGCTGCTCGACCACGGCGCCGCGCGGCTCGATGCCGAGCTCACCGACCAGCCCGAGCTCTACGCCAGCCTCGCCGCCACCCTGTCGGGCTTCTACGTCAAAGTCGGTCTCACCGATCGCGCCGCGCCGCTGCTCGATCGCGCTCTCGAGCTCAACGCCGATCTCCCCGTCGAGCATCCGATGATCGCCGAGCTGCATTTCTTCAAAGGCGTCGTCGCCGAGCATCGCGGCGAGCACGAAGCCGCCGAAGCCTGGCTGCGACCCCTGCTCGACATCCGCCGCCCGGCCGGCGGGGTCGACTACGCCAACACCCTCAACCAGCTCGGCGTCGTGCTGCTCGATCTCGGTCGTCTGGACGAAGCCGAGGCGATGATCGTCGAGTCGATGGCGATCCGGCGCGAGATCATGGGCGACGTCGCGCCCGACATCGCGGTTTCACTCAACAACATCAGCTTCATTCGGCTGCATCGTGGCGATCTCGTCGGTGCCGCCGAGCAGCTTCACGAGGCTTTACGGATCATCCAAGCCCAGGCCGGTGAGCCGCTCGAAACCCTGATCATCCACAACAACCTCGGCTGGATCCACACCGAGCTCGGCGATCTCGCCGCCGCCGAAGCCAGCTACAGCGAAGTGACCCACCTCGCCGGAGAGCGGGTCGCCGATGGCTATTGGAAAGTCTTTCTCGGCACCGCCGGGCTCGGCACCGTCGCCGCCGAACGGGGCGACCGCGCCACCGCCGAAGCCCTGCTCGACGAAGCCCTCGCCGGCCAAATACAAGCCCTCGGTGACGATCATCCACGCGTCGCCGACGTCCTCCAGCGTCAAGGTCGCATGGCGCTCGGTTTCGGCGACGTCGACCTCGCGCTCGCCAAACTCCAAGAAGCCGGCGAGATCTTCGAGAACCGTCTCGGCCCAGATCACCCCTATAGCGCCGGCAACCACCGCTGGCTCGGCCGAGCCTGGCTCGCGATGGGCGACACGACCCGCGCGGAACATCATTTTCGTACCTCACTCGAACGCTGGCGCGCTCGCTACGACGACAGCCACTACGAAGTCGGCAAAAGCCTTGCTGGACTCGGCGCCACCCTCATCGCCCAAGGCGATCCCGAAGCCGCCGAACCCCTCCTTCGTCAGGCCATCCAAGCCATGGAAACCACCCTGCCTCCCACCGCGCCCCTCGTCGTCCAAGCCCAGGACGAGCTCGCAGAGCTCGAAGCCGCCCGCGATCGCTAGGCCTCATTTCGTCCGCGACGAAAAAACGAACCAATCTGATCGGTTCTCTAAGCTTCTTGCGCGTCATGGCTGGCGGACGTGCGCGCGCCGCCAATTCCATCATTCGTGACCCACGGAGGAGAGTCATGACCCGTTATCGATTGCTCGTGTGCTTCATCGTCTTTTTTCTCGCCACCACCGTCCATGCCCAGCTCGACGTCCTCGATGCCCTCGGCGCCCCCAGCACCACCCAGGTGGAAAACGCTCCGCTTACCGTGCGTGTGATCGCACCGTCGCAAAACTACGATCCCAACTTTCCCGACGAGATCTACGGCGAGGTGACCACCGCAGTTACCGGTGATCGTGAAGACCTCTTTCTCATCGAAACTGGACCCGACACCGGTGTGTTCACCGCCAGCTTGCCGACCCAGGCGATAAGCATCTCTGGCGCCTGGTACGGCAGCACGGTCGAGCTCGGACCCCGGACGATGATCGACGATCCGATCGAGCAGATCACGGTCTCTGCAGCCGGCTTCAACGTCACCGTCGCCACCGTCGGCGCCCAGGCGTGGTTCCGCAACGCTCAAGACGCGTGGGTGACCGAGCTCGCGTTTGCCGAGCCGCTGACCATCGAGGTCTATCGCCCGACCAACAGCCAGGTCGGCACCTTCGACAACCTCGTGGTCGAGCTGACCTCATCGGCGGGGGATTACGAAGTGCTCTATGTCGACGAGGCTGTCGATTCCCACGGCAACGAGCGCAACGGCTGGTTTACGGGCTCGATCGTCGCCGGTGGGGGAGCGGTCACCACCGTCGACGGCATCCTCACCGCGCAAATCGGCGACACCTACCAGCTACGTTACAACCCACCGCAAAACGCCGCCGACGTCACGGCCACCGCGATCGTCGTCGCCAGCTCGGTTGGCTTTGTCGATCGCTTCGGTGCCTCAGTTACCGAACTGCTCGATGGTGACGTCGCCTACCTGCGTGTCTTTGACAACGAAATCGGCGCCGCGCCGGGTCAAGGCTCGGTCAACGTCACCGTCGCCTCCGGCCTCACCGGCGATGTCGAAACCGTTGCCCTCACCGAAACCGGCTCGACCCGCTCCCTCTTCGCGGGACGGCTCTCGTTGGCCTCAGGCGTGGCGTCGAGCGGCAACGGCGCGCTCGAATCCACAGCCGGTGACACGCTCACCCTGACCTACGACGACGGCGGCACTCTCGTCACCGCTACCGTCACCACCGTCGGCTCCCGTATCGCCTGGCTCGACCCCTACGGTCGACCGGCGGCCTTTCTCATCGAGCACGACGCCAATGGGATTCGCGTCGATGCGCCCAGCCTCGATATCGCCGGCCAGGCCGACACCACCCAGGTGAGCTTCGCCGTCAACAGCGACAGTGAGACGTTGACCATCCCAGAGACGACACTTGGTCGCTTCGAAGGTCCGGTCGACATTATTCTCGGACCTGCCTTCGTCGGCAACGGCATCGTCGAGAGCTTTGGCGATCCGATCACCGCGACCCACACGCTCGGCGGTAGCCAAGTCGTCACCGTGCGTGAAGTCACCACCGGTCGGACCGACGCCATCGACTTTCTCGGTCGTCCCACCCAGCGTCTGCCGCTCGACGGCGAGGTCATCCTGCGTGCCTACTCGACCTCCGACAACCAAGATCCGGCCAATGTCGACAGCGCCTTCGGTCAGATCGGTTTCGACTTCTTCTCCCTCGACGAAACCGCGATCGACAGCGCCATCTTCGAGACGGTTCTCGCCACCTCGGGACAGTTCGTTGGTGACACGGTGATCGTCGACGGCCCTGGACCCAACATCAGCTTGACGGTGAGCGTCGGCGAGATCGGCGTCGTCGATCCGGTCGACCAGCCGGTGAAAGCGCTCGCCCTCGGCGCCGATCTCCGCGTCCGCGCTTATGCGCCGTTCTACGACACCGATCCGGCGACGCTCGACACGGTCATGTTGCGCCTACGCAATGTGAACGCGCCCTTCGAAGTCGACGTCACGGCCACCGAAGCCGCGATCGACAGCGGCATCTTCGCGATCGACCTCACCACCTTCGTCGATGATCCCGGTACCGGCTCGGGCTACGTCGTCGCCGGTATGGGGGATCGCATCCAGGTCATCCTCGATCCCTACGCCGCCACCGGCGTCAGCGCGGAAGTCGTCTTCCTCGATCATGCGATCCCCACGGCTATCGACGATCTCGCCACCACCGACGAGGACCTCGCCGTCAATGTCGACGTGCTCGCCAACGACGTCGATCCCGAAGGCAATAGCCTCAACCTCGTCGGCGTCACCCAGCCTGCACACGGCGTGGTCATCATCGAGGTCGACGACACCCTCACCTACACGCCGGCTCCAGGCTTCTCCGGCACCGACACCTTCACCTACGTCATCGACGACGGTGAAGACGGTCGCGCCCAAGCCACCGTCACCGTGACCGTCACCGAAATCGTCGCGCCACCCGTCGCCAATGACGATCTCTTCGCCACCGATGAAGACATCGCCATCGATCTCGACGTGCTCGCCAACGACTCGATCGAAGGCACCGTGCTCAGCGTCGAGATCCAAAACCCACCCTTCCAGGGCAGCGTCGAAGTCCTGCCGTCCTTCGCGGTGCGCTACACCCCGAGCCCGGACGTCTTCGGTCTCGACACCTTCTCGTATCGTGTCGTCACCGACGGGGGAGAGGCGTACGCTAACGTCGGCGTCGACGTCGCGCCGGTCAACGATCCACCGGTCATGAGCTTCATCGGTGTCTCACCCCAGGGCGGTGAAGCCCCCGTCCGCATCACCTTCTACGACGGCTACTCCTACGACCCGGAAGACGGCCAGATCAGCACCTACCATTGGGATTTCGGCGACGGCGGCACCGCCGCGGTCAACTTCGTCGACCACGTCTACACCGAGCCCGGCGTCTACACCGTCGTGCTCACCGTCGGCGACAGCGAAGGCGCCACCAGCTCCCTCTCGACCACCGTCACCGTCACCGCGCCCGTGCGTCACGCTCTCTTCGTGGTCGCCGACGAGCTCGCCTTAGGTGCCGGCGATCAGGCCGCGCTCGACCGCATGCTCGCCGACGGCTACCAGGTCACCGTACGTAGCGACAATCTCGTCCAGGGCAGTGAAGCCGAGCTGCACGACGTGGTGGTGATCAGCTCTTCGGTCACCTCCAACCAGGTCAACACGAAATTCCGCGACACCTGGGTGCCCGTGCTCACCTGGGAGCCCTACCTGCTCGACGACATGGAGATGACCGGCGTCGCCGCGCAGATCGACTACGGCTCCGAGCTCGCCCAGACCACCGTGCGTATCGCCGATCCGCTGCATCCCCTCGCGCTCGGGCTCAGCGACGCCGTCACCGTGCTCGACACCCCCGATCGCATCACCTGGGGCCGCCCGGCGAGCGGCGCCGAAATCGTCGCCACCGTCGATAACAATGCGGAACGCGCCACCCTCTTCGTCTTCGAAGCCGACGCCCAGCTCGACGGCGGCCTCACCGCCCCCGGCAAACGCGCCGCCTTCTTCCTCAACGACCTCGGCCCCGCCTACCTCACCCCCGACGGCTGGGCCCTCTTCGACGCCACCCTCTGCTGGATGACGAACTGCACTCGCGCCCCCGTCGCGCGGATCAGCGCCACCGCCACCCAAGGCATCGCGCCCCTCAGCGCCGACTTCCACGCCTACGGCTCCTTCGGCGACGCCTTTCCCATCCTCGACTACCACTGGGACTTCGGCGACGGCGCCACCGCCAATGGCGTCACCACCAGCCACGTCTTCCCCGAAGGCGACCACATCGTCACCCTCACCGTCACCGACGAAGGCGGCCTCACCACCAGTCGCTCCCTCCTCATCTCCGTCCAACCCGCCGGCGCCCCCACCGTCCTCCTCATCACCGGCGCCGTCCCACCCGGACCCGCCGACACCGCCGTCCAGACTCGACTCGAAAGCCTCGGCTACGTCGTCGACGTCATCCAGGCCGCCGCTTCCACCACCGCCGACGCCACCGGCAAAGCCCTCGTGGCGATCAGCAGCACCGTCAACTCCAACCAAGTCAACACCAAATTCCGCGACGTCCCCGTCCCCGTACTCACCTGGGAAGCCTGGCTCTACGACGACATGGGTATGACCCCCGCGGGACGCGGCACCGGGTACAACGTCATCGCCAACCAAGTGTCCATCACCATCAGCGATCCGAGCCATCCACTCGCCGCTGGGTTGAGCGGTGCCGTCTCCTTCGTACCGGGGACGACCTCACTACGCTGGGGCGCGCCCGTCGCGGGATCTGAGATCGCCGCGACCCTCAGTGGCGATCCCAGCAAAGCCACCGTCTTTGGCTTCGACACCGGGGCGCAGCTTCTCGGGCTCACCGCGCCCGCGCGTCGGGTGGGCGTGCCGTTTTTTGACGAGAGTGCGGCGTCGTTTACTGGTGACGGGTGGGCGTTGTTCGATGCTGCCGTTGCTTGGGCTGTGGGGGACTGAGAAAAAGCGGAGCGATCTTTGATCGCTCATCACGCGCCGGTCTTGCCGGCGCGTGATTCATCTCACCTCCACGGATTGGTTCTTCATCGCACGGATCGATCAATCACCTAGATTGTCAAGATCCGCGAGGTTATTCCGGTAGATCGCCACGTGAGGGTGATCGTCACCTAGAGCCCGGCGACCCCGTTCGTATGCCAGGCTTGCAAGCTCACGAGCCTCCACGAAGTCCCCCAGCTGCTCCAGTACCATCGCCAGATTCGATCGGCGAATCGCGACGTTCGGATGGTCGTCTCCAAACTGTCGTAGGCCCGATTCCAGTGCCTTTTTGAGTAGCTCCTTTGCGCCTGTCAGATCCCCCAGACCCTTCAGCACCGTTGCCAAGTTGGATCGACGGATCGCGACTTTCGGATGGTTTTCTCCAAACTGTCGAAAGTCCGATTCCAGTGCTTTTTCGAGTAGTTCCTTCGCTCCAGGCAGATCCCCCAGATCCTGCATCACCAAGGCCAAATTGGATCGGCGGGTCGCGACGTTCGGATGGTCATCCCCAAACTGATGAAGATCTGATTCCAGCGCCTGTTCATGCAGTCGACGCGCATAGTCAAGCTCTCCGATCCTTCGCAGCGCAATGGCGATATTACTGAGAAAGTTGCCGTAGCCATCCTCGCCAGGATCGAAGATCGATACGGCCAGGTCGAGATGTACGCGATTCGGAAGATAGATCTGATGCCAGAGTGCATAGTCGTCCCCCTCGATCAGCGCTGCACAGCCACGGAGAAACAGTCGTTGGGCAGCTGCGAGCCGGTCGGCTTCCGCACGTCTCGCGAAGGCGCGCACCAGCCGATGCATGCGCCAGGCTCCGTCGTCCGCCAATTCGATTAGATGGAGTCGACGCAACCTGGGCAACTGAGGAGTGAGCCCGGCGGCCTCGGACAGCTCCGGTCGCACGGCTTCTGGTGCAAAACACGCCGCGAGGCACCAGGCGTCGCACAGCTCGTCATCGAGACGTTGCCAGGTCATGTCGAGGGCTTCATCGACCGTCTTCTCGTAGCGCACGACCTCGCCTCGGAGGTCTTTGTCATCAGGTGTGCTGCCTTCCCTGAGGCCCTCGAGGTAGGAAGCCGGTGTCTGGTTCGGGTATTCGCCTAGGTAGGCGCCCGCGAGCTCGATCGCGAGTGCATGACCATCGAGGTAGTCGAGTAGCTCGTTGCAACCCGCAGCCTCCGTGATCCGTGTACCGGCGAGATCGACGAGGAGTTCTCGCGCTTTGTCCGCAGCCAGAAACCCGAGCTCGAGGTGGGTGAAGCGACCTCCGCCAAGGTTGTGCCGGCGGGTGGTGATCAGCAGCCGAATATGATGGCCGGCGGGAAGTGGCTGGGGCCGTTTGTCACGTGCCCAGCCCTCGACGTTGTCGAGCACGATGAGCGTTGGGATGCCGCGTTGCTCGATGGCGTGTATCGCTTGGTGCGCGCGCTGGTCGACGGGACCCGCAGGCGAGCCGATCTTGTCGGCAACGACGCCGCCCCAGATCGACGTGAGATTGGGCTCCTCAGAGGGGAGCCAGAAGATGCCTCCTGGAAAGGAATCGGTCGTGCTCAGTCGGTGCACGAGCTGGGCCGCGAGCTCGGTTTTGCCGATCCCGGCGAGACCTTCGATAGTGGCTGAGACCGTTGTTCCCGCCTCGGTGCTGGTCACCATGGCCTCAAGCTCGGTCAGCTCGAGCGTGCGGCCGACGAAATGATGGGATCGGTACGGAACGTCGCCGTACAGGCGGCTCGGCGCGCCAGTCTTTGGTTGTGGAAGAGCCTGGATGGTTGTGCGAATCTGGTCGGCGAGGCTGTCCACCCCATCCGATGAACTGGCTTTGGCTCGCCCGCCGAGGGTCGGCCAGGTCGATGCGACCTGCTCGGGGCTCAGCCTGTGGACGATGGACAGGATTCGTTTCGAACCGAAGACCCGCTCGAGGTTCATCAGTGCACTGAGCTCGGTTTCCGTCCAGTACTTCTGAAAGCTCGGGCTGAGCACCACGACTCCGAAGCGTGAGCCGGCAAGGCCATCGTCCATCTTGCGACGGAAGTCATCACCCAGCGTGATTTGGTGGCGGTCGTACCAGACCGTGAGGCCTCGCGCCTCCAAGGCTCGAACTAGAGGCTCGACGAGCTCGGCTTTGTCCTCGCTGGCGTGGCTCAGAAACAGGTCATATTCATAGTCCATCGGGCATCATCATAACCGCGCAAACACTTTGGTTTGACCGTGGTCCGCCTCGTCTGACTACACAAGTCGAAAAATCGTTGATCGCTTTTCACGCCTCCATGCGCGAGACGGATGCCGGCGCGTGTGCGGCCCGATCTGTGGGCCACTAACCCGGTGTTTCAACCCGAGCTACCCCTAGCTCGAGCACGCGTCGGCTTCTTTCACAGGAGGCCATCATGCGATTTTCGAGAGTCCTTGTTCTTTGTCTTGCTTTGTTTCTTCACGCCGCGCTGGCTTGGGCGGCTGGGCCGCGGGTCGAGGCGGAGCCTGAGCCACGGATGGAGCCGGAGGTGCTCTATCTGGAGAGCGCGGGGGCGTTGGGTTGGTTGGAGGTGAGTGGGGTGAGTGGGCCGATTAGTTGGTCGATCGATGATCCGAGTTTCGCGCTGTTGGAAGCGGGAAGCGGGGGTCAGGCGGCGCTGATCGGTCAGGCGGATGTCGGGCTGGCGACGGTGACGGCGAGTTTCGAGGGCGGTTCGCTCGAGGCGACGGTGGTGATTTCTCACGCGCTGGAGCTGGAGTACGAGTCGACGCTGCTCGCTGGGCACGGCACGGAACGGGCGCTGGGCGCGCGGGTGTATGACGCGGCGGGGCCGGCTTCGATTTCCTGGGAAGTGGAGGAGCCGGGGACGGTGATTCTCTCCCCGCTGAGTGGTGGCGATATGTCGGTGACGGCGTCGGTGGCGACGGGTAGTACCGCCGTGACGGCGCGTTATCGCGATTTGGTGGCCTCGACGGAGGTGGTGATCGCGCAGCCGGTGAGCAGTGCGATTGCGATTCCGGGTGCGTGGATCAAGTGGGATCGCACGGATCTTCCGGCTGGCTGGGTGGCGCTCGATGCCGCGGTGGTGAGTACGGGGATCGACTATGGTTCGCTGGTTTTTGCGCGTGACATCGTTGCTGGACGTCCGGGTTTGCTCGCTCGGGTGGTGAACGCCGGGCAGGAGCCGGGTGGCGATGTGTTGATCGAGATCGAGCCGGTGGCGATCGAGGAGGTGTTCGAGACCTATTCGATTTCGGTCGAAGGTTCGGCGGGCCCTCTGACCGAGAGTCGGAAACGACCGGGACGGACGCTCGACGTCGCGCTGCGCAACGAGAACGAGTGGGAGTGTGAGCTGGACAATAGCGAGGCGAGCGTCGACATCGTGCCGTTCACGATCGAGGGCGAGCTGTTCAGCATCACCCCCAAGGTGGTGCTCGACGTGGACTGGAGTGGGGTCGAGCGGTTCGAGATTCTCTACGGCACCGCTACCAATGTCGCGCTGATCGGTCCGAGCATTACCTTCGACGCTTCGGGTGGGGTGGAGTTCACCTGTTCGCGTGAGCTCGCCACGATTCCTCTCGGTGAGCTACCGCCCGCGGCGCCGTTTCGCTTCACGCCCGAGCTGGCGACGGAAGTCGGGGTCACCGGTGAGCTGATCGCCAACGCCGGCGAGCTCACCGTTTCTACCTTCACGCTCAGCTACGACGCCGAGGGCAATTACGGCTGGATCTACGATCGCGTCACCGGCTGGGAGCGGGTCAAGGAGCATCACAGCGGTGAGCCCGAGGTCGACGGGCTCGACATGGAGGACGACGGTTTCGAGATCAGCTTCGATGCCAAGCTCGAGCCATATGTCTCGGGCACGATCGGGTTGGGGATCGATCTCTTCGCGGTCGACCTGGCGTCGCTCAACGTGGTCACCGGTACGTTCGGGATCGAAGGCTCGCTCGAGCTGCCGGCGGCGACGCTGATCTACTCGGATCCGCTACCCAACGAGCACTACCGCAACCCCACCTGGAACGTCGACGCCGGGCTCGACATCGCGCTCGATGTCGGTCTCGAGTGGTCGGACACCATCGAGGTGATCTTCAGGAGCCCGAACAACCCGCCGAGCGTCGACCTGACGATCTACCACTACGGTGGCTCGATCGGCAGCACTCCGGGTGGCACGCTCGACAATGAAGAGAACGCCATTCCGCTCGGTGCCTCGACGAAATTCGATCTCGATCTCGCGCCGTTCGGTCTGCTCGAAAAGGCGGTGTACCAAGGCCGTGACGTCGATCTCTGGGCGGTGGCCGACGACGGTACGCGGGTGGATGTCGAGTCCAGCTCGATCGACGGCAATGGCGAGGCCAGTTTCGCGTGGACGCCGAGCGAGGCCGGTGAATACGCCATGACCGCGCTGGTGTACGACCGTCTCTTTGGCGCGATGGGTCTGCCGATGGCGGTGGGAGGTGGCGACTTTCACGTTGCCGAAGCCACGGTCGAGCTCGAAGCCAATCCCGACTCGGGTGGCGCGCCGTTGCCGGTCAATTTGAGTTGGGAGGTCGACGTACCGGGCAATCGGGCGGTGACCTGTCGGCTCGATCCGGGTGACGACAGCCCGATCGTCCACCTCGGCAATTGCGAAGGCGAGGCCGCGTACACCCATACCTACGGATCGAACGGCTATTTCACCGCCAGCCTCACCGTCACCGCGGGCGATTGGAGCCAGACCGCTACCACGCCGGTCACTCTCGGCTACTACCTGGTGCCGGCGCAGGGCATTACCTTTCTCGGCGACACCGGCACCAACGAAAGCAGCTGGGGCCAGTGCACCGTCACCGGTGGCGATTCCTTCACCTGTAACGGCGAGATCATTCCCGACGGTCCCGGTCATTCCACCCTCAAAGTGAACTTCGACGTCGCCTGGCCGTCGGCGGCTCACAACCAGCCTGTCGGTATGGTGATGACGGTGCAGAATGCCTGGGCGAGCCAGTACCACAGCGGTGTGCAGCTGCGTCTCACGGCGTCCAACCTGGACAGCGCCTGGCGCTACACGGGCCAGTCCTTCCTGGGCTACGACCGCAACCATACGTCCCTCGCCAACTGGCCTTACACCCAAACCAAGGCGATTCCGAGGTTCCACCAGCTCACCAACCGTCTCCAGCTACGCAAACAGCACCCGCACTACCTCAACGACATCGAGGTCCAGTGGGTGATCACCGACGTGGCGTGGGTCATTCCCTACTGAGCTGGTCTCGAGACTGATTCAAGCGCCAGTGGGGTGGCGCGCCCGGGGGAGCCGTCGGCCTCCTCCCGGGTTTTTCTGTTAGAAGCGAGAATGGCGCGCCTTCGTCAGCACAACACCAAGGACGGAAAGCGAATGGTGCGGGCGAGGGCTTGGGCGGCGTCGGCGTCTTGACATTCGAGGAAGCGACGAGCGGCGGCGCGGGCCGAGGCGGGCTGGTTGTCGTCGGCGGCGAGGCGAGCGATGGCGTCTTCGACCGGGGTGCGCTGGTGGCTGCGGTGCACGGCCACCATGTCGAGGGCGACGAATGCGGCGTCGCGTACGCTGCCCATTGCCATGAGCCCGTCGAGCGCGTCGGTGAAGTGCTTGCGGGCGCCACGTCGATCGCCTTCGCTGGCGCGGGCGCGGCCATAGGCCCACGACAGCATGGCTTCGGATCGGCTCGTGCCGTGTTTTCGCGAGGGTCGGATGAAACGCAATCCCAACACCGAGCCGACGTCGATCTGATCGGGAAACTCGGCGCTCAGCAAGACCAAGTTGAGCACCGCGGAGTGTCGGTAGCGTTCGGCGCGGCGTTGAAACCGAGCCGAACGGTCGACTAGCTTTTCGATCGGAGGCGCGTTTTGTGCCCGGATCGTGGTGAAGGTATCGACGAGAGACTGAGCGGCGGCGGGGATGTCGCCACGTAAGCGAATCACCAGGGACCGTAGGAGCTTCGCTTCCATGCTGAGCGCACTCTGAACGATCTTGACGTCGATTTCCGCGAGGATCTTCTCCATGTGGTCGATATGGCGCTCTGCCTCACATAGCTCTTGCTCGGTACTTCGACCACTGTTGTTCAGCGTATTGCTCGCCAGCAAGCCTACGATGGCGGCCGCGGTCGTAGGCGTGGTCGCGAGTTTCTCGGCTCTTGCAAGGGTGAAGGTCGCGCGATCGCGAATACCATCGAACCAGTAGGCGGCAGCGAGCGCAATTGACGCCTCGGCTTCTTCGTCACGGTCTTGCAGCATGCGAAGCTTGGGTTCGATGTACTCGGCAAAGTTCGCGGCG
The DNA here is from genome assembly GCA_039184055.1 of Acidobacteriota bacterium. Taxonomy (GTDB): domain Bacteria; phylum Acidobacteriota; class Thermoanaerobaculia; order Multivoradales; family J023; genus JBCDBH01. The sequence goes on along the minus strand of JBCDBH010000009.1, from coordinate 13,606 downwards.
CGTCGCGGATTTTCGATCGTCAATTCTTCAATGTGATCGATCGCGGCAAAGATTCGATGTTCTAAAAGTAGAGAATCGAAGAGGAGCTCCCGTTCGTCATAGAGATATTGCTTAGTCATGACCTCTTGAGCATAACAGGGCGGGCGCGACACTGGCACCCGCCCGGTCGGATCAGCCGTGGGGACCGATCCAGGGGACCTGACGGGTTGGATCATTGTTGTTGTCCGGGTCATCACCGAAGAATGTGAGCCAGGTTTGGAGGAACAGTTCAAACATCGCTTCTCCTTTCTCGAAGACAGCTGTGACGGTCGTGCAGACCATGTTTTGGGTTCGTACATTATGCAGACTTACCTAGGCAAACTCTGCAATACGACGCAGATGGACCGATGTTTGGTGCGAAATGGGTGCTGTGCGTTTTCGCTTGTCGGTTCTGGCGAGCACGTGTCCTGTCTACTCGGCCAGTCGGCCGCTCCACGGAACCGACCGAGATGGGTTTTCGATCTCGTTCGCATCATCATGGAAGAAATACGTGCCAGGTGTGCTTGATCAGACCGAAGACGCATCGTTTTCTTCCACGAGAGTGTGTGAGCCCAGCCATTTTGCAGAGTACCTTGGTAGGATCCCTGCAGACCGACGTGTGAAGGGCGAGCTTTGGTACGAATGTGCACGAGGCGTTTTCACTGCCGTAGCCTTGTCCCATGGCGAGGCAAAATGGCGTCGAACGGGATGGATGGATGTTGCATGGAATGATCATGTTGGTTTCAATCACATTGCATTGATCTGGAGGCGAAGCGATGTACAGCGAAAATACGATGCATGGTGAAGAGGCGATGAGCGGTGAACATCAGATATACCGCGAAGCCTTGATACACATGGAAGCTGCGAGGAACGGTGAGGGGGTGATGGAGTCCTGTCTCGCCGTGATTCATCGAAGAATCAATCTCGACCTCATGGCGTCGTCCGGCGTGATCGCCGACTTACTCGTGGTGATTCGCGATTATTTGGTCGATCGGCGTCTCAACGTGGTGTGGGCCAAGAAGAAGGCGGAGGTACGCAACAACTCGTCGGCGATCTTCTTTCACATCCACGTCGGTATGCCGCCGGGCCGGTACCTCGAAGCGGCCCGTCTCGACCTCGCTGTCGCGCTGCTCACACGGACCGATATGCCGGTCTTCGAGATCGCGCAACGGACCGGTTACGGTGGCGGGTCAACGCTGTCGCGCGCCCTGCATCGCCGGTTCGGGTTGCGACCCCGTGCCACCCGCACGCTCTATCGTAATGCCGTCGTGGAACCACGCTCGCCCGCGCGGTACGTGACCCGCGCCGCCCGTGGGCTCACCTCGATCCGCCTGCGGCAATCCGTGGTCGAGGTGCGCGACGCCACCGATCGAGACGTTTGGTGGCCGTTGACGCACCAGCTCGACAGCCGCCAACTCGACGCTATCGCGAGCCAGCAACACGCGCTCGGCTACGCCACCCGGCTCCTCCGCCTTTTCGAGCTCGGTTTGGATGTCCGGGGCGCCCAGGCGCTCGCGAGCGCCATGCTCCCTTCCCGTACGCCGAGCATCGGTCATAGCCTCCAGGGTGAGGATCCGGGATTTCAGTTCGTGAGGGCGCTGGACGAAGCGGTGTCGGACGTCTCCGGCGACGTCGCGTCCGTGAGCTGACGGCTCAATACTGAATGCGTTCGGCCTGGGCCTGCCAACGGCCGTCGACCACGGTCAGCAAAACGGATTCGTCCACGCCTTTGTGATCGTCGGCGCCAAAGGTGAGGCGATAGCCGAACGGATCGACGTGCTCACCCATGGCTTCGATCGCGGCCATGAGCTTGTCGACCGTCGGTTCGGGGCCCGCGGCGTCGAGCGCCTTCACCACCAGATCGGCGTTGCGGTAGCCTTCCATGGCGGCGTACTCCGGCTCGACGCCATGGATCTCGACGTAGCGATCCCACCACGCGGCGGTGGCGTCGTCGATCTCGCCATCACGATACGGCCGGGCGATGTGGGTGAAGACCGAATAGCCTTCGGCGGCGCCGCTCGCCTGACGCGCCACGGCTTCGTTGTAGGCGGCGTTGTTGCCCACCCAGCGAACGTCGGTCCAGCCCATCTTGCGCGCTGCCTCGAGCACCAGAATGGTGTCTCGATGAACGGTCCCCATCAGCACCAGATCACAGCTCGCGGCCTGCAGCCGCAAGACGGCGGCAGTGAGCTCGGACTCGGTGGGTTCGTGGGACGAGATCTCCGCTAGACGCAGACCCATGGCCTCGAGCTGGTCCTCCGCGCCTTCGAGGATCTCCTGGCCATAGTCCGTATCTTGGTAGATCACGCACGGCGTGGTGGCGCCCTGCTGGTCGATGAAATACCGTGTCGCCGCCCTGATCTCGTCGTAGTAAATGCCACGCGCCGTCACTTGCAAGGCTTCGAACGGTTCGACCATGGAACGCGCGCCGGAGAACGGGAAGAGGTTGGGAATACCGGCCTCGAAGAGCGTCGGCATGATGGCGTTGTTCATCGGGGTGCCGAAGCCGAGCACGATGGCGAAGACCCGGTCGCGATGGATCAGCTTGTTCGCTGCTTGAATCGCGCGTGGTACCTGGTAGCCCGTGTCTTCGACCACGAAGCGCAGGGTGCGTCCGTGCACCCCGCCGGCGGCGTTGGCCTCATCGAAGCGCATACGGGCGCCGTTGGTGGCCGCCACCCCCAAGATCGCCGTCGGTCCCGAGAGATCGGTGTAATTTCCGAGCACGATTTCCTGATCCGTGACGCCACGGACGGTGGTCGTTTCGCTGTCACCACCGCCACAGGCGACGAGGGTCAACGTCGCGACACCGAGCAGCAGAGCGGCGCGGGTGGGCTGGCGCCAAGATCGTGGATAAAGCGCTGGAAAGCTCGTGTGTTGGATGGTGCACCTCTTCGGTTGATCAGGAGCCCTGAGCGTACATCGATTCGATCAGCTCTTTGTATTTCACATTGACCACTTTCCGTTTGAGCTTCATGGTCGGCGTGAGCTCTTCGTCTTCGGGATCGAGGAGCTGATCGATCAGACGGAAGGCTTTGATCGTCTCGACCCGAGCGAACCGTCGGTTCACGGTCTCGATCTCCTCACTGATGAGATCCAACACTTCGCGGGTATGACACAGGCTGGTGTAGTTGGTGAACGGGACGCCACGGTCCTGGGCGAATTGGCTGACGTTCTCGTGGTCGATCATCACCAGGCAGGTTAGATAGGGGCGCCGGTCTCCCACCACCACGGCGTCGGAGATGTGGGGCGAGAGTTTGAGCTGATTCTCGATCTCACTCGGGGTGATGTTCTTGCCCCCGGCGGTGATGATGATGTCTTTCAGACGGTCGAGGATGTAGACGAAACCGTCGTCGTCGATGCGACCGACATCACCGGTGTGCAGCCAACCGTCTTGCAGCGTTTCGCGGCTGCGCTCGGGCTTGTTCCAATAGCCGCCGATCACCCCCGGCCCACGGACCAGAATCTCACCGGCCTCGGAGAGCTTCACCTGCGAGCCTCGAACCACCGGTCCGACGCTCCCGATACGGTGGGCACCGGGCTTGTTGATGGTCACCAGTGCCGTACATTCCGTTTGGCCGTAGACCTCGAACATGGACACGCCGAGGGCCCAATACCATTCGATCAGCTCGGGTGCGATCGGCGCGGCGGCGGTGAACAGACGTCGGGCTCGGTCGATCCCGAGAAAGATCCGAATGTTGCGCAACACCAGGAAGTCGACGATCGCGGCACCGAGCCACAGCCACCACGGCGGCCGCTGATCGCGCAGCCGGTAGCGCGCCGTGCGGTGCCCCAAGGCGAGCGCTTGGTCGTACGCCCATCGGCCGAGCGCCGTCGCTTCCTGGAGCTTGATGGTGACGGTCGAAAACTGCTTTTCCCACACCCGGGGCACGGCGAAATGCACCGTCGGCTCGACTTCTTGAAGATCGTGAGCGGTGGTCTCCAGGCTCTCCACCAGATTGACGCGACAGCGGCCACCGAGCAGGCAAAAGATGTAGAAGACGCGGCCGGCGATGTGGGCCAGCGGAAGAAATCCCAGCTGCTCGTCACCCGGGCGTATGTCGAGATCCTCGAGCACCACGCGGGTTTGGTAGAGCGCATTGCGATGGCTGATCATCGAGCCCTTGGGTGGCCCGGTCGTTCCCGAGGTGTAGGTCAGCACGCTCAGGTCGTCGGCCCGAGCCAGCTCGATCTGCTCGTCCCAGAGCTCGGGTTCCTGCTCGAGCAGCCGCTCGCCGAGCGCTCGCAGCTCGTCGAGGCTCACGCACTGCTCGTCATCGAGATGACGCAGGCCTTCCATGTCGAAGATGATGATCTTCTCGAGACTCGGCGTCCGGTGACGGACCTCGAGCACCTTGTCGAGCTGCTCCTCGTCTTCGGCGAAGTAGAAGCGGCTGCGGCTGTCGTTGATCAGATATTCGACCTGGTTGGGGGCGTCGGTCGGGTACACGCCGTTGACCACGCCACCGATGCCGAGCACGCCCAGATCGGCGAAGATCCACTCCTTGTTGATCTCCGAGGCGATCGAGCAGATATCGCCCCGTTCGAGCCCGAGCGCTTGCAGACCGAGACCGATCGCCCTCGCCTGACGACCGACCTCGCGCCACGTATATTCGTTCCAGATTCCGAGGTCTTTCTCACGCAGCGCCACCTCGTCGGCATGCTCACGCACCCGTTTGGCGAAGAGCGTGGTCAGCGTCGCGCAGCCGTCGATGAGGCACAGGTCGGCGGTGGCGGTGTCGTCGACGGTGGCGTCGTCAATGGCGAAGGCGCCGGTCATCGCCACGTCTTCCTGTGCTTCCAGCGCCGACGACCGCGGATGCCGGTCTTCTTCTCACCGAGGTAGAACTCGCGGATGTCGGTGGCATGACGCAAGCGCTCGGCGCGGTCGGACATCACCACCCGGCCGTTTTCGAGCACGTAGCCGTAATCGGCGATGTCGAGCGCCATCCGCGCGTTTTGCTCGACCAACAACACCGTCAGCCCACGTTCACGATTGAGCTCGACGATCACCCGAGCGACGTCGGCCACCAGGGACGGGGCCAGCCCGAGCGACGGCTCGTCGAGCAACAAGATCCGTGGTCGCAACATCAGCGCCCGGCCGATCGCCAGCATCTGCTGCTGGCCACCGGATAGGTACCCGCCTTGCTGGCGACGCTTGGCGGCGAGGATGGGAAAGAGGTCGTAGATCGCCGCGAGATCCTCGTCGATGGCATCGTCACGACGCGTGTAGGCGCCGACCCGCAGATTCTCCTCGACGGTAAGGAAGGGAAAGATCTCGCGTCCCTCGGGCACGTGGGCGACACCGGCGCGAGCGATCTCGTCGGGCTCACGCCCCACCAGGTCTTCACCGGCGAGACGCACCTTGCCTTTGCGTGGCTCCACCGTGCCCGAGGTGGTCTCGAGCACGGTGGTCTTGCCGGCGCCGTTGGCGCCCAGCAAGGCGACGATCTGCCCCTGACGGGCCTCCAGGGTGACGCCACGAATGGCCAGCACCCGACCGTAGTAGGTCTCGACGTTTTCGAGCTCGAGCAGCGGCACCATCAGGTGGTCTCCACCGCTTCGTCGCCGAGGTAGACGCGGGCGACGTCCGGGTGGCGACGAATCTCGGCCGGCGTGCCGATGGTCAGCACCGCGCCGTCGGCCATCACCATGACGCGATCCGAGACTTCGCCGACCAGCTCGAGATCGTGCTCGACCATCAGGATGGTGGCACCGAAATCCTCGTTGACGTCTTCGATCCAATGGACGACGTCCGCGGTCTCTTCCGGATTGAGACCCGAGCTCGGTTCGTCGAGCAAGAGCAGCTTCGGCCCCAGACACAGCGCCCGACCCACTTCGACCAGCTTGCGGACGCCATAGGGCAGACCGGCGATGACCTGGTCGCGATAGGGCTGCAGATCGAGCAGATCGATCACGTCTTCGGCGCGGCGGCGAAAGGCGAGCTCTTGTCGTACCGCGGCGGGGAGCAACAAGAGCTCGTCGAGCAGTGAGGTTCGGCGATGCGCGTGGAGACCGATCAGCAGATTGCGTAGCACCGACTCGTGCTCGAAGAGCTCGATGTTCTGGAAGGTTCGAGCGATGCCACGGCGAGCGACGTGGTGGCTCGGCAGCCGGGTGATGTCCTGGTCCTCGAAGAGCAGCTGGCCACCCGATTCCGGGTCGTGAAAACGGCTGATCAGGTTGAGCAGCGTCGTCTTGCCGGCGCCGTTCGGACCGATCACCGAGAACACCTCTCCCGCTTCGATGTCGAAGGACACGTCGTCCACAGCCTTGACGCCGCCAAAGGCCAGGCTCAGGTGACGGGCGCGCAACAGGGGCGGCATCAGCGCAGCCTCCCGGTACGCAAATAGCGCCGCTGGCGTTTGTGGGTGTGTCGTCGGTAGAGGGGGAATTCCTCGAAGAACTGGCGCAGCTTCCGCCAGCGTCCATGGAGCCCGAGCGGTTCGTAGATCAAGAAGAGCACCAGCACCAAGCCGAAGAGCCCCGGTTCGAGACCGGGCATACGCGCCACGGCGGTGGGCAGCTCGTCACGCACCAGGGCGATCAGCTGGGGCAGGAGGCCGAGAAAGATTGCTCCCAGCACGACGCCATGGAGACTGCCGAGACCCCCGACCACCACCATCAGCAGCAGCTGGATCGACAGCAGCAGGGTAAAGGCGTCGGGCGCGAGATAGCCGATTTGATGCGCGTAGAGGGCGCCGGCGAGACCGGTGAAGCCGGCGGACAAGGCGAACGCCACCGAGCGCACCTGGGCCAGATCGATCCCCATGCTCTTGGCCGAGATCTCGGAATCACGAACGGCGTTCATCGCCCGTCCGGTGGGACCGAGCAGAAGGTTACGGGCCAGCCACAAACCGACCACCAGTAGCCCCAGGCACACGAAGTAGAACGGCACGCTGCGACCGATGTCGACGCCGAACACCACCGCTCGGGGTACGGGCAGTCCGCGAAAGCCACCGGTCAGACTTTCCCAATGGGAGATCAGCTGGGTCACCACCTCGGCGAAGGCCAGCGTGGCGATGGCCAGGTAGATCCCGGTCATCCGCAGGGTCGGGCGACCGACCGCGTAGCCGGTGATCGCCGACAGACCCACCGCGGCCAGCACGGCCAGCGGCCACGGCCAGCCGTGATCGAGCAGGATCGTGTGGGTGTAGGCGCCGATGGCGAGAAACGCCGCGTGACCGAGGCTGACCAGGCCGGTGTAGCCGACCAGCAGCATCAGGCCGATGCCGGCGATGGCGTAGATGAAGACCCAGGTCAGCTCGCCGACGTAGAAGGTGTCCAGCCACGCCGGGGCGGTCAGCAGGGCGACGGCCAGCAGCACGAACCAGAAGCGCTGTCCGGGACGGCGAAAAAGCCGCAGACTGTCGCGGTAACGAGTCTCGAAGACGAACCGCATCACACCTTCTTCGCTTGCAGGGTCGGGAACAGACCTTCCGGCCGCACCAAGAGCATGATCAGCAGCACGCCATAGCCACTGACACCGGCCAGGCTCGGCGGCAGGTAGAGACCGGCGAGCTGCTCGACGACGCCGATCAGCAAACCACCGACCATGGCGCCGGCCAAGCTGCCGAGACCCCCGACGATGGCGGCGGCGAACGCCTTGATACCGATGAATCCCATCATCGGATCGATCAATGAGATCGGCGCCACCAGCACACCGGCGAGCCCGGCGATGGCCGCCGACACCGCCCACGCCAGGGCGACCATGCGACGCACCGGAATACCGACGAAATAGGCCGCCTTCTGATTCTGCGAGCTGGCCTGCATGGCGATCCCGACGCGGGTGAAGCGCAGAAAGAGATAGAGCGCGCCGCAGCACAACGCGGTGCCACCGATCACCGCGAGGTTCTCGTAGCCGATGCTGAGCCCGCCGAGACGCAGCACGCCGCCGCTCATCGGGGTGTCGAGAGTCTTGGTCTCGGCGCCCCACACCGCCACGGCCACGGTGCGTAGGATCAGCCCGAGACCGATCGTGATCATCAGCACCGCGAACAGCGGCTCGCCGATCATCGGTCGGAGCAGCAGTCGTTCGAGCACCAGGCCGATGAGCGCCATGGCCATCATGGTGCCGAGCAGACCGACGATCAAAGGAAGATTCGCCAGCTCGATCAGGCTGTAGGCGAGAAAGGCGCCCAGCATCATCAGGTCGCCCTGGGCAAAATTGACCATCTCGGTCGTGCGGTAAATCAGCACGAAGCCGAGCGCGACCATGCCGTAGACGCAGCCGATCGAGACGCCGCTGATCAGGAGTTGGAGGGCTTGCGTGTCGATGATCAGCTTCCCGAAATAAGAGTGGTCGCGTCCGTTCCCGAGGCGGACGAGACCAGTCGATCGCTACCCGCGCTACGGCGCACCACGCTCAGACACGCCTACCGACCGCGATCCAGTGGACCTGGTAGTCGGGCGCGGCGTTGCCGCTGATGAGGTCGAAGCCATCGCGGTCGAAACCGCTCAGCGTCTCGGCATGACCCACGGGGCGGCTCCAGGCCGGTGTCGCGACGACGGCGGCCGTTTCGCGAAAGGGTTGCGGAAAGGTCACGCGCGTCGCGGCGGTGGTCTTGTTGGCGATGCCGATCTGGAGCAGACGATCGTTCGGTAGCTCGAAGCTCGTACGCGTGCCGGACTGCGACCCGATCGCTAACCAGTTGACGCCGAAATTCGGCGCGGCGTTGCCGCTTTCCGCGAAGAACATGGCGCCACCGCTGCGCGTGATGGTCTCTTCGCCACCGACGCCCTGATGCTGACGTCTCCAGTGCGGGCTCAGCTGAATGCTGGGTAAGCGCAGACCGCTCGCTGACGGGAAAAAAGACCCGAAGCGGACGGCTCGTGGTTGCACGACCGCCTTGTCGAAACGGCCTCGCTCGAGCAGCATGTCATCCGATCGAATCTCGCGCGGGATCCCCGAACGACCATCCGCGTTGCCGATCGCGATCCAGTTGACGAAGTATCCAGAGCTCGCCGCGTTGTTGCTCGCGACGTAGAAGTGGTCGTCGGCGATCGTATCGATCGTTTCGGCGTGGCCGACGTTGCGGTTCGAGCCACGCCACTCGGGGGTGACGACCACGGTGGGTGGCTCATTGAACTTGATACCGAGATGAATGTACTGCTCGACCTCACGCTTGGGCGTGCAGCCGAACGTCATCAAAGCGTCTCCGAAATCAACGAAGTTGACGAACTGCGACATCGCCGCAGTGTCTCATGCTCGGTGCCGCATAGGGGCCTTTAGCCGAACCTCTTCAGAATCGATAGGCCAGCTGGAGCGCGACCTGACGACCGGGATCGACGAATTTGTAGTTGGGGGTCGGTCCGATGTCGCCCACCTGACCGACCCCGGTGGTCGAATCACCGAGGCTGGAGGTCAGCTCGTCGGTCAGGTTCTTGCCGATCAGCGTCACCGTCAGACCGGTGTTGACCAGGTCGAGACTGATCGCCGCGTTGACCTTGCCGTACGCCTCTTGGGAGTCGAGGGGATCGTTGGTCAGCTTGAAATGGTGATCATCGAGCCAGTAGTAGAAGAGGTCGTAGCCGAGCTCGAGACCCTTGCCGACCGCGATGTCGCCACCGCTCAACCGCATGTTGAACTGCCATTCGGGAGCGTAGGCGAGCGGGGTGTCGGCGAGATCTTGGACACGGGTCACCGTACCGTCGGGAAAACTCACGCTGACACAGCCCAACGCCTCGGTCTGCCCCGCGTAGCACGGGCCGTTCGGAAAGTCGTCGTACTCGGCCTCGGTCCAGGCCACCGAGCTCGACAGGATCGCGTGATCGGTGAGCTCGACGACGAGGTCGACCTCGATACCGGTGGAATTCGCCTGCGCCGCGTTGTTGACGTTCTGAATCAGGGTGACGGCGTCGAAGCCTGAAACCTGGATGTCTTTGAAGTCGGTCGACCACACGGCCCACGACAGACGCGCGCGACCGTCGCGAAAACTCTGCTTGCCACCCAGCTCGAAATGGGTCGTGCTCTCCGAGCCGTACTCGACCAGCTCAGACGTCAGCGCCGCCTGGGGCACGTAGTTGGGGAATTGGAAGCCGCCGCTCTTGAAGCCTTCGGCATAGGTCGCGTAGAGCATGCTGTCGTCGTCCGGCGAGAGCCAGCGCAGGGTGACGTTGGGGCTGAAGTCGTCCTCCGAACGATCGAAGAAGCCGGAGCTGGTGAAACGCGCCGGACCACAGGGGAAATCGATCGGGATGCCGACCCCGTCGAGCTCGTCGGTGACGTTCGGGCAGTCGATCTGATTGCCTTCGACTTCGAGGGCGTAGGGCCGCAGCACCGTGGCGTTGGAATCGGTGGATCGTTCTTCTTCCGTGTAGCGACCGCCGACGGTCAGCGTCAGTCGATCGTTCAGGTACCAGTCGACCTGGGCGAAGAGCGCCAGCGTTTCGGTGTCGAGGGTCGACCAGCCGTGACGCTGGAGGCCACGGAAACCGGGATTGGTATTGCCACCGGTGCACAGGCCGAACGGCCCACGGCAAAACATGAACGATTGAATGAAGTCGTTCGTCTGATCGCCGTAGTAGAGACCCGCGAGGTAGTCGAACTTCTCGCCGCCGATCGAGGTGACGCGAAATTCGTGGGAGAACTGCTGCCAATCGTCGCGCACGAAGATGTGGGTCCACTCGAGGTCGCTGTGATCCGAGTCCCAGTCGTCGCGTGACTCGTACTCGGCGAAGTTGCCGAGGTAGGTGAAGTAGAGGTTGTCGAGGTATTTGTTGAGGGTCAAACCGACCATCGAATACCGGGTGTCGTGGGGCTCCGGGCTGAGCTCGCCGTTGATCAGGAAACGCACGTCCTTCTCACCGTTGAACAGACAGTCCTCGGACGGATCACGCGGATTGGGCGACGTGGCGTCGCCGACACAGTTGTAGATCTCCCGACCACGACCGTTGCGCTGCAGATCGCCGACCTGGACCATCAGCTCGGCCTGGGTGGTGTCGTCGATCTGCCAGGCGAGAATGCCACGCGCCGTGACGTCGTCCCGTTCCTGATCGTTACGGTCGGTGCCGAAGTTGCGCACATAGCCTTCCCGATCCTCGAAACGAACCGCGAAACGCGCGCGGAGCGCATCGGAGAACGGTACGTCGACCGCCGACTCGATCGAGAAACCTTCACCGTCCTCGAAATCGTAGGTCGACGTCAGGTGCCCGCCGAACGCGATCCCCGGTTTGCGCGTGGTGATGTTGATCGCCCCGACGCTGTTGTTCTTGCCGATCAGCGCGCCCTGGGGCCCCTTGAGAATCTCCACCTGCTCGACGTCGAGAAACATGGTGCGCCCAAAACGGCTGCGACCGAAGTAATAGCCGTTGACCACCTGGCCGACGGCCTCTTCGAAACCGAGGTTCGAGCCCGTCGTGCCCAGACCGCGGACGATGAAGCGATCGAAGCTGTTGACGTCTTCGCTGTGGATGAAATTCGGCGCGCTGAGCGATAGCTCGGAAAGATTGGAGATATTCGACTCGCGCATCATCTCGCCATCGAGGTGGGTGATGGCGATCGGGACTTCGATGAGAGCCTCCTCACGCTTGCGGGCGGTGACGGTGATCTCGTCCGTGACCCGGTCTTCGGCACTTGTTTCCTGCTCCCCGGCCGGATCCGCATCCGCCGCCGACGTCTCGGTCTGGGGCTCGGAAGGGGTTTCCTGGGCGAACAGGGCGACCGGCGTGGCCGCGATGGGAACGAGACAGCAGGCGATCAAAGCGAAACGTCTAGCGAGGGAGGCGACTGTCGTTGAGCTCATTCGTGAGGAACCTCGTGTTTCTGGAGAAGTACTCCGCAAGGCCTCCAGTGTTTCACTGTTTGACCACGAGGTCGCTAACCGTTTGCTCGAACAACGGGCCCGCGACGGTCGCATGCCGTGCGGGCCCGTAGGGTCGGCCGCCGTTACGGTGTCGGCGGTGTCGCTTCGATGAGGAGCGTCGAGCGGAAGGTCAGATCGTCGCTGGCGTCCGCATCGCCATCGTCCATCGACAGGATCACACGCACGCCGTTGGGCGTCGTCGCCACGTTGACATGGCTCGGTGGAATCGGTTTCCAGGTCGGGTCTTCGAGGGTGGCGTAGCGAAAGGTCTCGTCACCTCGCAAGGTGTCTCGACGCAAATAGATCTTGCCCTTGCCGACTTCTGGTGGCACATAGGTGGCACGGCTCCCGGGTCCCGATGGCGGCAGACAGTCCAGGGCGGGCTCGAGGCTGGTGCAGCCGCCCACCGATGCCTCCATATTGAGCATCCAATTCCAGCGATTGTTGATCGCGATCACCGTACGGCCACTTCCCGCCGGATCGACGTAGGCGCCGATATGGGGCGCCACCGCGCGGCCACTGGTGATCTCCTCGGCGAAGAAGACCTCGATCGGCGCATCGAGCACACGACCGTCGGTCCACACGCCGAGCCGATCGAGCAACGCCTGGGCAGCCGTTTCACGGGCAGACGTGTCCCAACCCCCCGAACCGTCGGGCAACGCGTGCCAGATCCACGGCAATCCACCGTTTGCCGTAGCGCTACGGATCACCTCACCGCCACGGATGGCAAATCGATCGATGGCATCCTCGACCTCGTCACGCAGATCTTCAGTGGGTACGAAGAGGACGTCGAGGCTGTTGGTATCGCCAGGCGCGTAGCCGTAGAGCTCACCACGGGCCAGCTGCTCGTCGGTCACCAGCACCACCGGCACGCCGTGCGCCTGGAGGGTGGCGAAGGCCCAGATCGCCGGCGCCATCACCTCGTTCCAGGCCAGCTCGTGCTTCTCCTCACGGCTCATGTGTGGATCGTCGTAGATCGCCAGCCGGGCGCTCTCGTTCCAGTGGATGCCGATCCAGCGGTGCGGACGCAGCCCCGCCAAAACGCTACCCGGGCCGCTGGCGGTGCCGAAGGCGAGCGCCGGTTCGTAACGGGCGTCACCACCGGGCTGGATATTGGGCTCCAGGATGTCGAGATTGGCGGCGTGACCGTAGGTCATGAGGGCGCCACCGGCGACGCTCAGCTGCCAGGCGCTGAGCAAGGAATCGACCCCCGTGACGACGTCACAGGCGATACCCGTGGAGCCACCACCGGCGCCACACGGATGGATGGCCGGTCGGAACACCCAGACGTGCCCAGGTCGCCCCATCGCCGTGTCACGCAGCAGGCTGAAGCTGAACGCCGCCTGGACGTCCCTGGGCGGCAGGTGGAATGTGTGCTCGGGCTCGGGAATCGGTGTCGGCCACTCGCGCGCGAACAGCCAGCGCAGACGCTTCCAGGCCTGCTGCCATTCGCCTTTCACCACCTGTTGATCTTCGGCGAAGGCGGCGAGCGGCTGGGGCTCCCACAGATTCGGCAGGGTTCCGGCGCTCACCAGCATCACCGCGTCTGGGTTCTCGTCGTGGACGGCGAAGTGGTAGCGCCGAAACGCGTCGCGTAGCGTCAGCTCGTAGAGCTCGAGCAGACGGTGGTACTGCGGATTGTCGAAGGCGCTGTCGACCGGAAAGGTGCCCAGATCGGCGGCGGCGAAGTCGGCCTTCGACGGATCGCTGAAGTCGCCCAGGTCGGGGTTGTGGGTGGCGTCGAATTTGATGCCGTCGTGCTGCAGGATCTCGTCGGCGAAGAG
>JBCDBH010000008.1:0-38421 GCA_039184055.1 Acidobacteriota bacterium | reverse complement strand
GACAGAGGGTGGGCTTCGTCGCTTGATACTGTTCGCGCAGGAATTACGCCACTACAGATGAGCCCGGTGCGAAGGGACGCGCACCAGGCTCGCATTCGGTCTCAGCCGCGTGTTTCCTCCAGCACGCGGCTCTTCTTTTGCTCTCAGGTCCGGCCGCGCGCGGCGCGGATACCTGTCATTTGGAATTGAGTCGAGGGATGCCAGAAGTTGCGGTAGCTGGGTCGGATGTGGTCGCGCGGCGTGGCGACGGAGCCACCGCGGAGCACGCGCTGGTTGTCCATGAATTTGCCGTTGTATTCCATGAGGTTGCCGTCGAAGGGCGCATAGCCGGGGTAGGCCTCGTAGTGGTTCGAGGTCCATTCCCAGAGCTCGCCGGCCATCTGCCGCAGGCCGCAGTCGCCATTGGCGGGCTGAGGATGGAAGACGCGATCGTCAAGAAAGGTTCCACTTTGTGGATCGAAGCGGCCGAATCTCGCCGCGTGCTCCCATTCGCGCTCGGTAGGGAGACGGGCGTTCTTCCAGGCGTCGTCGGTTTGGGCTTTCCAGCGTACGAAGGCGTCGGCTTCGTAGAAGCTCACGTGGACGACCGGTTCGTCGTCGGCGAGCGGGCGATTGCCACCCAGGGTCCACATCTGCCACGAGCCGTCTTCCGCTTGCTCCCAATAAAGCGGTGCGCGCCAGCCTTCTTCTTGGGCGGTCGCCCAGCCGTTGGACAGCCACAGCAGGGCATCGTCGTAGCCTCCGGCTTCAATGAACGCGCGATATTCGCCGTTGGTCACCAAGCGGTCGAGGATCTCGAAGTCGTCGAGCCAGGCTTTGTGCACCGGTAGCTCGTTGTCCCAACACCAGCCACCTTCGACGTTGCCGAATTCGTTGACGCCACCGGCGAAGCCGATCCATGACGGGCGAGTCGAGGGTGGCTGGCCGTTGCGCTCATAGGCGCGATAGGGCTCGCGATAGGCCGCGACATTGGTGCCGAGAATGTGTTTGATCTCGGTGATCAAGAGCTCTTGATGCTGCTGTTCGTGGTGGATACCGGTGGTCACCAAGAAGGTGAGCTCGTCGAGGGTGGTGTCGTCGGCCTTTTCGAGCAGGCGCACCATGGCGCCGTCGACCGCTTTGCGGAAATTCCGGATCTCGTCGGTGGTCGGCCGGGTGACTTTGCCGCGATCATGCCGCGGGATCCGGGGCCCGAGCGAGACATAGTAGGAGTTGAGCACGTATTCGAGCTTGGGGGTCATCAGGTTTTCACCGGTGTGCGGCTCGAGCACGTTCTTGGCGAAGAACCATGTGGTGTGACCGAGGTTCCACCACGGTGGGCTGACGTCGGGCATCGATTGAATACGGAAATCCTCGGCGGCGAGCGGCTGACAGAGTTCGTTGGACAAGTCGCGGGTGCGACGAAAGCGATCGATGAGCTCTTGGCGTTCCATGGCGGGCTCCTGTTGAAACGGCTTGCGGGTGGCGGGGGAGGCCCCCTATCGAGGGTACCAGAGGGTTCGGATCGTCGCTGTCGATGGAGTCAGGGTGATGCGTCGCTGCGAGAAGGAACCGTGGAGGTGCCCTCGGGGCGGTCGTCGACGGGACGCGGCCCGGGCTCGCTCGCTTGGCGTTCGCGATGCCGGCCGATCCAGGCCGCCGCGCCGTGACCGGCGAGACCGACGCCGAATGCGAAGAAGAGGCCGAGCACGGGGAGGGTCGCTTCGGTGACGTCCCATTGCGCGCCGCGATTCCAGATGCGTGACGCGACGGGCCAAGCCGGGATGGCGGCGGCGGTGGCGATGCTGATGCCGAGTGCGACATCCACACCGTGCGTGAGGAGGTCGTGGGTCGGCGTTTCGAGCGGAGGTTGCTCGGGTCGGTAGATCTTTTTGGGCGCTGGACGCGCCGGAGGTGGGGTGGGGCGGGACAGGGACGAACGGGACTTCGAAGGATGACGCACCAATCGTCGATGTCGACGCCAAGCGTCGAAATCGATCACATAACTTGTTCCGGAGTAACGTGCTTCAGCGTGACGTGTTCCAGAGTGCGACATCTCGATACAAGTATACGCCTCATGGCGACGCGTCGCGTTCCGGACACGAAAAAGCCCAGCCGACGGGTGCCGGCTGGGCGCTCAGACGAGCTTCATCAGTCGGTCGCTCAGACCTTGCTCTCCGAGCACGATCTTCAGCGACCCCTTGGCGGCGACGGTTTCGAGCACCTCGAGCTCACGCAGCTTCATGAGCGTCGGGTTGTTGTCGAGCAGTCGCGCGGTGTTGGCCTGCGACCGCATGGCCGCGGTCTCCTCGCGCCGCGCGATGAGATTGGCCTCGGCCGCCTGACGCGCTTCGATGACCCGATTCATGAGGGTTTTCATGTCGCCCGGCAGAATCAGGTCACGGATCCCGAGTCGCAAGATTTCGAGTCCAGGTACAGCCCGCTCGACGAGCTGGCCCTGCAACTCGGCAGCGACACTGTCTTTGTCCTCGAGCAGCGAATCGAGCTCTCGGGATCCGACGACGGCGCGCAGCACCAGCTGGGCGTCACGGTAGAGCGTTTGCGCGAAGTCGTCGACGGTGTCGATGGCTTCGAGCGGACGGACGACCCGGTACACCACCACGGCGTTGAGCCGTAGGGTGACCCGGTCGGCAGTCATGATCTCCTGGCCGCTGACATCGAGCACCTGCTCACGCAGCTTGATGTGGCGGCACTGGTACTGCCCCTGGTTTTTCCACAACACGTGGAGCCCCGGCTCGAGGGTGTCGAAACGACGCCCGTCCCGGTGGAGCACCGCGATGGTGCCGTCTTCCACCCGGATGGTCTCGAACCAGTGCGAGGCCGCGGGATCGCGCACGATCTTCTGAATCTCGGCATGCTGGAAGCGGACGTCGCGAACGTCGCACACTTCGGTGCGTACCTCGTCGGTCACGTTCCACAGCACCCACAGATCCGCGTTGAGCACGGTCTCGAAGCGGCCGTTTCGCCACACCAAGAGTCGTTGATGATCGGCGAGATCGTGCACCACGACCTCATTCGGGTCGAGCGTGCCGCTCTTGACGATCAGATTGAGATCGTCATGGAGCAGGTAGGAGTCACGTACCGAGACGCGCTCAAGACGCAGTTGGTACGTGGGATCCCAGCACCAGTGCACCCCCGGCGCCAAGACCCGCTGAAAGATTCCTTTTCGGAAGAGCAGCCCACGGTCGTGCTCGTGAATATCGAAACGACGGATGAAAAGCATAGGTCGACCTCCTTTCGTGGTCGCCGTTGGTGATGAACCCCCTCACGTCGAGGGGGGTGGAAACGCAATATGTGGAACCGGGTGGATGTCCGGGGGACGAGTCTTGTCGAGCCACATTCACGGTCGCGGAGCGATGACGCCAGTCGGTCCGAGTCGCCGTCTTCGGCACGCTGAGACGGGGCGGGGCGGTGTCTCGTCGAAACCAGAGGTCTCGTCGAGACAGGCTCGGCCGTCGTCCGCCGCATACCGTCGAGGACGGTCGTCACGGTGGTGAGTCGTCGCTACAGGGCGAGCGCGAATGCTGTGCTACCGCCGTGAGCCGAAGCTCGCGACGATGTGCACGGGCTGGTCGAAGACCCGTCCCCCTTCGATCGGTTGGATCTGTCCTCGAGACAGGAACCGCAGGTGGGAATCGAACCCACACACTCGAGTTATCAGCTCGATGCTCTACCAATGAGCTACTGCCGTAGTGGTCCTACCGTTGTTCGACACCATGTTCGGAACATCGTCGGCCGAGACGACCGCGATGCCGCTGGCACCCGGGAAAACCCATGGGTTGTTATTAGGATTTCTTTGCTCCTAGAATCGATCGAGATACACGTCTCCCATGTCGAGCTCGAAAGCTCGATGGAGCCGTTTGTTTGGACATGAAAAAAGCCTTCCCGGGCGGTCACCCGAGAAGGCTCGACGAGCGTTCGCTGCTCGTGGTTCTTCTAGGGCATCGGCCCTGTCCGCGTCAGGTTCTCGGAGCGTAGGTCAAAACCTTTGCCTTCAAAGGGCTGGTGGGTTGTTTTGACGTTCGCCCACGGCGTGCCGTCGACACACCGCTGGAGTGCGTCGGGCAATCTGCCGGTTCCCGAGATGGGAAAGTCGATGGTGTTCTGGGCGCTCGTCATGTCAGCTCCGATGGAAGTTGTTCCTCATTCAGCGAGCGAGATAGTAAATAGTTCCATCGGGGCTGTCAAGGGCTTGATGCAAAAAAATTGACATGGGGTAGCTCGGATGAGAAGCGACCTACCGTCTGTTCGGTATATCGGCAGCTGGCTATGCTGTGAAGTTGAGGATACAATGCCCTCATCGTGTCCGAAGAAGGCCAATAGGGGGGTCTTGTCGGGATGAGCGACCCGCTCGGTCGAGTCGTGCGTGGTTGCCTGCCGTTGACGGTCGAGTTGCTTTGAGCTTCCGATCTCTTTCACTCGTCCGCAGCGTCGATTTGCTTCACGGTCCGTATCGGTCGACCCGTACGGAAACAGTCGAGTTGTATCCGTGTGAGCACCCGTTCCTACTCCCTTGGCACCTTCATCCGACGGCGATCAGTATCCGCCGTACGGAGAACGCTTCTGAGAACGCGTTCTCATTGAGAGTCTAACTCAATGAGAAGCGATTCTCAAGAAGCACAACAAGGAGTGGGACTTCATGCAACGTTCCCTGTTCCGTTTTGTACTCGCGGCGGCGCTCGTGCTCGCCGCCACTGCCCCGGCCTTTGCCGCCGAGGAAATCCTTTCGCTTCAGCTTCTCACTCGCTCGTCTTCGGAGGGTGCCGTCGAATCGTGGCAGGTCGACGTCAATCCGAAGCCGCTCGAGCGAGGCGCTGATGCTCTGACATTCGAGCTTTTCGACGGTCAGCGTCATTTGGTTGAGCTCTATGAGCTCGAAGAACGTGGCCCAGGCGATGTGGCCTGGCGCGGTACGTTTGCCGATGGTGGCCAGGTCGTCCTCACCCTCAAGCACGGCTGGGTCGTCGGTGTGCTCTTCGCGCCGGACGGCGTCTACGAGCTGACCACCAGTCCGCGTGGCCAGATCTTCCAGAAGCTCGATCTCTCGGCCTTCTCGCCGTGCGCGCACGAAGATGGTCACGCCCATGATCCGCCGGAGCGTTTGGTCAGGCAGCCGCGCGCGGATCCCCCGGTCCAAGCCGCCGGTCCTCAGGTCGCCACCCGCGCCTCGGTCAACATCGACGTCATGAGCCTCTATACACCGCAGGCTCGTTCGGCTGCCGGTGGCACGTCGGCGATCCAGGCCACCGCGCAGAGCGCCATCGACGTGTCCAACACCGCCTTCGCCAACAGCAACACCGTGGCCGGCTTCACCCTGGTGCACACCCAAGAGATCGCCTACAACGACTCGGGCAACATCCAGGCCGATCGCAACTACATCCAGAGCAACTCGACCGTCAACAATTTGCGTGACCAGTACAACGCCGACCTCGTCGGTCTCCTGGTCGAGAACGGTGGCGGCTTCTGCGGTATCGCCTTTTTGCTCGGTAACGAGAGCGCTTCGGCTTTCGCGCCGTTCGGCTACCAGGTCACGGCCCGTAACTGCGCGGTCGGCAACCTCTCGTACCCGCATGAGCACGGTCACAACCTCGGTCTGCAGCACAATCCACAGAACGGTGCTCCGACCTCGCAGGCCTACCGCAACTACGCGTACGGTCACTACATCAACGGCAACTACCGCACCGTGATGTCGTACTCGAACCCCTGCCCGTCGGGGTGCACCCGTCAGCCGTACTTCTCGAATCCGGACGTCGTCTTCCAGGGCGCCGCCACCGGAATCAACAACTCGCGTGACAACTCTCGTGTCATCGACGAGGTCGCGGCGATCACCGCCAACTACCGCAGCGGCTCGCCGCCGCCGCCGCCACCGGCCGGGGTGATCGACTGGAGCAGCACCGCCACCGAGTCCTTCGCCACCCAGGATGCCGCCGCCAACGTCACCGTTCAAGACGGTGGCGCCACGCTGCTGCTCCAGGACAACACCTGGCGTCGGACCACCAGCTCGACGGTCTTTACCCTGACCGCCGACACCGTGGTGCGTTTCGACTTCCGCTCGACCAGTCAGGGTGAAATTCATGGCATCGGTTTCGACGAGGACAACACCCTCAGCTCGAACCGTATCTTCAAGGTCCATGGCACCCAGAACTACGGCATCACCGACTTCGACAACTACAGCGGTAGCAGCTATACCACCTACGAGATTCCGGTCGGTCAGTACTTCACGGGTTCGGGCTTCCGTCTCGTTCTGGTCAACGACAACGATGCCGGCTCCGGCAACAACAGCTACTTCCGCAACGTCGAGGTCTTCGAAGACACCGGCGGTGGTGGTCCGGGTGGTGGCTGCACCGTCGACGACGACTTCGAGAGCGGCGCCACGGGCTGGACGGCTGGCGGCACGTGCACCACGGGTACCTTCATCATTGGCTCACCGACCCAGCAGACCAGCACGGTCGTCACTCAGGTCGGTGGCGCGGCGAGCGGCTCGAACGCCCTCTATACCGCCACCAACACCTCGGCCGGTAATGCCGATGTCGACGGCGGTGAGTGCATCTTGACCTCGCCGAACTACAGCGTGAGCGCCAGCTCCACGCTGAGCGTCAACTACTTCCACGGGCAGCGCGACACCGGTGACGACGCGAGTGGCGACTACTTCGTCATCGAGTTTTCCGAGAACGGTGGCAGCACGTGGCAGAACCTGGTGTCGATCGGTGACACGCGGACCACGGCATCGTGGACTCCGGCGTCGATTGGCAGCGTGTCCGGAAACGTCATTCTCCGCGTTCGCGTCTCCGATGGTGCCGGCCCCGGCGACATCATCGAAGGCGGTATCGACGACCTGTCGATCTGCGAATAACGAGTCAGCCTGACTCGGAAGCAGAAAGGGCGGCCCTTGGGCCGCCCTTTTCTCGTCTCGTCCCTGTTTCCGACCCGCGTTCCCACCCCAGCCGCCGCGCCGCCGAAAAGAACCCGAAGAAAAATCGGCGACGTGTGAGACCGCCCGCACCCCGACGACAGATACCGGTCGAGCTGACGCCGAGATCGTGGCGAGCCTGACGGCTCGTCTCCCTACGGATCCCCGTGTGGGGTCGCATGGGATCGGTGTATCCGAATCAACCCTCGACTCTCTGGGGTGTAGCGATTGTCTCAGCACGACCTGTCCGTCTCGATCCCTGCGTTGACGACGCTTTGGCGTGACAGCCGTGGCACGCCCGAGGTCCGGGTGGCCATTCTCGATGGTCGCGTCGATCTCGAGCACGCCTGCTTCGCCGGGGCGCGATTGCGCGAGGCGCCGCTGGCCGAGATGCCGACCGACGTCGAGGTCTCGGTACACGGCACTCACATCGCCGGCATTCTGATGGCCCAACCCGCATCGGGTGACGATCTCGTCGGGCTGGTCCCGGATTGTGACGCCATCTCGATCCCGATCTATTGGTCGCTCGACGGGGCGTCCTGTCCACAAGAGCGTTTGGCAAGGGCCATCGAGCAGGCGCTCGATCTCGGTGCTCGGGTGATCAATCTGAGCGGCGGCGAGCTGACCGCGGGCGCATGGTCGAGCCCGGTGCTGGTCGCCGCGGTCGAGCGGTGTGCGGCTGCCGGCGCGCTCTTGGTCGCCGCCGCGGGCAACGACGGCTGTGCCTGCCTACACGTGCCGGCCGCAATGCCCGGTGTGCTCGCGGTCGGCGCCATGGATCGGCAGGAGCGCCCTTTGCCGTTCAGCAATTGGGGCGACAAGTACCGCTCCAACGGGTTGTTGGTGCTCGGCGAGGACATTCCGGGTCCGCGCGCCGGCGGTGGCATCCGTCACAGCACCTCGACCAGCTGCGCGACCGCGGTCGCCAGCGGTGTCGTGGCCCTCTTGCTCAGTCTGCAACAACGACATGGCGCGATCGACGTCCGGGCCGTCTACGACGCCCTGCTCGCCAGCGCCCGTCCGTGCGAGCCGGCACGGGATGGCGATTGCCAGCGCATTCTCGCCGGTCGGCTCGATATCGAAGCGGCGGTGCGGCGGCTACGCACCGAGACCGCCGAGACCGCCGCGATCACGCCGAGCGAGGCCGGGATCGCCGTGCCGTCGTTCTGCCCGCTGCCTGCTCCAGCTCTGTGTTCCGCGGCTCCACCCACGACGGGTGTGGCCGCTTCCGACGTTCCCCAACCCACGAGCCGCCCCGATTCGCGCGCGGCAGAAACACCCGATGAGGAGAAGACGGCCATGGTCGATCATCAAGAAGACAGTCACGAGGTCCAGCCCGTTGCCGAGAGCGACGCCCAAACTGCCGTTGCGTGGCTCGAAGCCGAAACCGCGACCGTCGCCGAGCCGGCCGGTATCCAGCCGTCCGACTGTGGCTGTGGCGGTAGCTCCGGTAGCGTCGCCGCCAGCCAGCTGATCTATGTGGTCGGAAATCTCGGTTACGACTTCGGCAGCCGCGCCATGCGCGAGTCGTTCGCCGCCGAGATGGACGGCAACCCCGACGATCCCAACAACTTGCTCGCATTGCTCGCCGAGCAACCGTACGCCTCGTCCGACCTGATCTGGACGCTCGATATCGATGGTGTGCCGGCCTATTCGGTACGACCCGAGGGTCCCTACGCCGCGGCCGCCTACCAGCGGCTGGCCGAGCTCTTCGCCGGTCAACAGGGTGAGTACGCCAACGTGCAACGCGTATCGGTTCCGGGTGCTCTCGCCGGCCAGGCTCGTCTGTCCAACAACCGTGAGCTCGGCGCCATTTGCCCCAATTTGCGTGGCCTGATCGGTTGGAACACCCAACAACTGGTCAATGGGGCGTTGGACGGCAACGGCAGCGCCGAGCATCGCCAACAGCTGCAGAGCCTCGTCGATCGCTTCCTCTACGAGCTACGCAATCCGGGGTTGGCGCCGACCGACCGCGCGATGAACGCCGCCGCCACCATGGCCTTCCGGCTCAGCGACGTGTTGCAACGACAGATCAGCGCGTCGTTGGCGCTCGACACGGTCGACGTGGCGCGCAGCCGTTTCGCTTCCCCGGGGGCCGACAGCTGGGACGTCAATTTCGTGTTCTTTGATCCGCAGAACGTGTTCGAGCGTGCGCGCCAGGTGTTCCGTTTCACCATCGACGTCAGCACCGAGCTGCCGGTCCGCGTCGGTGAAGTGAGCAGCTGGGCGACCTTCTCCAACCCGCTGCGCTGACCCCCGACAACCACGACTACGAGGTGGCGACCATGCCGTCGGTGAGCACAGACTCGGTGCAGTGTTTTCTTCTTCCCCATCAGCTTCTGCGGATCGCCGGAGTCGACGGGGTGACCGTGTCGCCGAGCATCAAGCTGTCCACCGACGGCCTACGTCAAAACCGCTATTTCGCCCGTTTCCCGGCCGAGCGTGCCGATCCCGAGGACATACGCGAGGTGTGCCGTCGGCTCGCCATGCCGAGCGTCGCCATGCACGTCGCCGAGCAGCAATTCGGTGGCTGGCGCATGGCCGGGGCGCTCGGCGCCGCGTTGCTCGACGGCCGGGTGGGGTACCGCGCCTATTTTCGCTCCGGTATCGAGGCGGTGGACCGGGTGTACGGCTGGAGCCTCGAATGGCGCCCCGGCGCCTCGGCGTGGGCGATCAAACGCTATCTGCCCACACGCGGCGAAACCCCGGAGGCCGCCCGGTTGGCGGCCGAGCGCCTGCTGACGCCACGGCCACGAAGCCGCGACCAGCAGCTCGTCGACGGCTGGGTGGCGATGCTCGCCGAGGCCGGGCCACGGGTACAGATTCTGCGTGTCGAGAATCCGACCAGCGGTCGCGTGTCGCTCGACGCCGCACCCGCGAAGGTCGACCAACGAGGCGCCGAGCACGCCGACGCCTCCTGGCAGCTCTGGTGTCGAGCCCTCGGTATATCCCCCGAGCCAGTGGACGATTGGCGGCGCCGTGCCGTCGGCGGTCGGCTCGAAAACGTCGCCATCGGCCGGGGCGACGACGACGAGCTCTTCGTCACGGTCTACGTCGGCCCGTTCGAAGAGCCACCGCCGCCGATCGCCGAGCCGTCACGTGAGCGTGTCGCGGTAGCGCCTGGCCCGGTACGGCAGCCACCGGTCTACGCCATCGGTCGGCTCGCTTTCGATCCGCGTGGTGCACGGCTTCTCGATGCGCTCGAAACCCCTGCGGGCGACCTGCGTCCGGTGAGCGGTCGCCGGCTCCTCGAGGCCATGGCTCGCGATCCGGTGCTCGCGACGGCCGTCGACTGGACCTTGGAGCTCGACGACTCTGCGGTTTTCGCGCTGGCACCGGTGGCGGGGCTCGACACTCTGCTCGTCGACACCCTGGCCGAACAGCTGCACGCATCGTCGCAGCGGGTCGAGCGCATCTCCTTACCCGGTCACCTGGTCGGCTGGCAAACGTTGTCGTCCGGTCGCCGTGTGCCTCGTGTACGACCCGAGCCCCGCGGTTTGTTCACCTGGTCGACCGCAGCGCTGCTCGGCACTTTGCCGGCGCCGGTGCCACCGGGTCTCGAGAGCTTTCTCGATCGTCTGTACGACGGGCGGCAACGCCGGGGCATCGAGGCGCGTGACCGACTGCTCAATTTCGTCTCGACGCAGGTGTCGTTGCTGGCCGAGATCTTCGCGCGGCAGCACGGTCTCGGCCGTGTGCTCACCGCGGTCGAGGTGACACCACGTCTGGGCCCGTCGGTCGGCGAGCGTTGGGATCTCGTGCTGCGTTTCGCTCCACCCGGCCCGATCACCCTGCGAGCCGCCATCGACGTGCGTGTGGGGATCGATGTCAGCGAGCCCCTTCCCGTGATCATCGGAGCCCCACGCTCTTGGCCGGTCGGTCGGCCGGGAGCTTTGACGACAAACCGACCCTAGGAGGAAAGCAGACAGATGCGAATGCCAACTCAACGGACCCACTCGGTAGGCGGCGTGATCGGCGCCGAGGCCGGAATCACCCCATCGTCGTGCTGCGACGGCACCGTGACCATCACTTCGCCGTCCGGTACCAAGCTGTACACCGGCACCTCGGGCTGTTGCTACGACGCCGGGCAGGCGTACTGCTATCCGTGCAGTGGCGAGCAGAGCCGCTGGGAGCAATACGCCAAGGATCACTTCACCGCGTGCCAGGGGCAGACCCCCTGCGCCATCGATCTGAGTGGCTGCGGCAGCTTGACGCCGTATTGCTGATCGCACGCCGGGCAGCTTGGCTGCCCGGCCTTCTTCCTATTCGTATCCATCGGAGTCAACGTCATGCGTTTGGTGATTCGTCTCGTCGTCTCGATCCTTCTCTTTGTCTCGGGCTCCCAGGCTCTGGTGGCCGACCCGACCCCGGCTGGCAGCCTCGGTGGCTCGTTCAATGTCGACCGCAACGGAAGGGCAGCGTACCGAGTCCCTCTGCATGTCCCTCCCGGTATCCAATCGATGCAGCCCAATCTGGCGTTGTCGTACAACAGCCAAGGCGGCAACGGCAAAGTCGGTATGGGTTTTTCGCTCTCCGGTCTGTCGACCATTCAACGGTGCAAGGCGATCCTGGCCATCGACGGGTTTTCCGGCACGATCGCCTATGACGCCGATGATCGTTTGTGTCTCGATGGCGAACGCCTGATCAACATCACCGACAACGCATATCAATCGCCGAGCGCGATTTACCACACCGAGCGTGAGACCTGGTCGAAAGTCGTACCGTCGTACGAGGGTTGCACGGTGGGTCCATGCTCGTTCACGGTGACGCATAGTGACGGCACCGTGCGCACCTATGGCACCAGCACCGATAGTCGGATTCTCGCCGACGGTGCGCAGGCCGTGCGGGTCTGGGCGCTCCATCAACGACAAGATCTCGATCAGAATACGATCGTCTACAGCTATACCCAGAGCCCGACCGATGCCGTACACGGTGGCGCCTTGGCGAGCCCGGGGGCGTATTACGTCGACCAGATCCTCTACACCTCGAATAGCGCCACCAGCTTTACCGGTACGCGCACGGTGAGCTTTGCGTGGACCGCACGCCCCGATATCTATGTGCATTACGTCGGCGGATCCGAGGTCACCGTCGCCGCCCGGCTGATCGGCGTCACGACCAAGGTCGGCTCGACGGTGGCGGCCGACTATCGTCTGACCTACGAAACCGCACCGGCTCCGGGTACCGCGCGTAGCCGTTTGGCCAGTGTGCAGCGGTGCGACGATACGGGGACCAGCGCCGCGTGCTTGCCAGCGACTTCGTTTGGCCGATACCAGGACCTCGATCCCAAGTTCACCGGGCGGACCGGCGTGTGCACGGGTTGTTACACTGCCAATCAGGGATGGGGAGACGAATCGAAATACCCGCGTACCTCGGCCGATGTCAACGGTGACGGTCGGACGGATCTGGTCGGTTTTGGTGACGCCAACGGTGGCACGGGGTTCAATGGCGTACAGGTGGCCTTGTCGAAGGGCGCGAGCTTCGACTCGCCCTCGAAGTGGGCGGACAATTTTGCCGTCGACGCGCTCATCTGGCTCGATCAGAGCAAGACGCCGCGCTTTGTCACCGACGTCAATGCCGATGGTCTCCAGGACCTGCTCGGCTTTGGCAGCGACGGCGTGCACGTCGGCTTGTCGAACGGCAGCACATTCGACACCAGCTCGTGGAACGGTGGCCAGCCCTATACCCCGTTCAGGCTGGTGGATTGGGATCCGAGCCTGTTTCCACGGGTCATCGGTGATGTCGACGGTGACCACCTGGTCGACCTGATCGGCTTCAAAGATGGTGCCCAGGTGGCGTTGTCGAGCCAGGGTAACGGCTTCGCGGCGCTCGATACGTGGATCGGTGACTTCAGCTACCAGCAGGGCTGGACCGACCTGACCCCACGGATGACCGCCGACGTCAACGGTGACGGGCGGGCCGACATCATCGGCTTCAACGTCAACGGCGTCGAGGTCGGCCTGTCGACCGGCAGCGGTTTCACCAAGACCGGTTGGGATCAGTCGTACAGCTACTACGGCTACAACCTGGGCTGGGACCCGAGCCTGCATCCGCGTCTGATGACCGACGTCAACGGCGACGGTCTGGCGGATATCGTCGGTTTTCGCCATGGCACCCAGGTCGGTCTGTCGACCGGCAAGGGCTTTTTGCCCCCGACGTCGTGGAACCCCGGTTTCAGCTTCGAGAGCTCACCGTCGTGGACCTCGGCTTCGGACATGCCGCGTAAATTCTCCGACGTCAACGGCGACGGCTTGTCCGACATCGTCGGTTTCAACGCCGATGACGACGGCGCCGGCAAGGTGGTCGTCGCCCTGTCGACCGGCAATCCGAGCACCGGTTTCACCACATCGGGTTGGGATCAGGGCTCGTTGCCGAACCTTTACCAGAACGGCCCGGTGATGATCTCCGACGTCACGGGCAATGGGCTCGCCGACCCGACCAACTTCGCCCAGGACGGTGTCTACTCGGGCCTGGCCGCCGGCCCGGTTCCCGATTTGCTCACCCAGGTCACCGACGGTATCGGGGCACGCCACACGGTGGTATACGGTCTGCTCAGCCAGGGGGCGCCGCTCTACACCGACGACAACACCGGTTCGACCGATCCCGACGTGGTGTCCGCGGTGGCCCATTCCACGGCGCAGATTCCGATCGGAGTGCTGACCGTTCCGAGCTATCCCAATCAACGTGTACGGGGTGATCGACGCTCGGTCGTGGCGACCTACACGCTGTCCAACGACAGCACGGTGAACGGGAGCCCCTTTTCTTACCAGCACGGTTATACCTACAAGAATGCCTCGCTCAATCTGCGTGGCCGGGGATGGTTGGGATTCGGTGAGGTGACCAGCAACGACATGGCCGCCGGGGAGCGCACCACACGCTCGTACCACATACCATTTCCCTTTACCGGCAAAGTGGTCGATCGTGATCACAGCTGTCTCGCCGGTCCGGACTACGATCCCAGCTGTACGACCTCGGGAACCCTGCTTCGGCAGACCACCAAATCCTATCTATGTGAGCCGGGAGGCTCCTGTGACTCGGCCGATCAGGCGATCTTCCAGCCCTATCCCAAGGTCTTCCAGATCTTGCGCGTCAAGTTGGTGGACCAGAAATACCACTACGGCACCAAGACCGCCGCGCTCGGCACCGAGTGGGATTTCGAGCTCCACGGTCATCCGATCCGGGTCGCCTACCTCGGCTATCTCGATCCGAGCGGCAACAAC
The DNA here is from genome assembly GCA_039184055.1 of Acidobacteriota bacterium. Taxonomy (GTDB): domain Bacteria; phylum Acidobacteriota; class Thermoanaerobaculia; order Multivoradales; family J023; genus JBCDBH01. The sequence goes on along the minus strand of JBCDBH010000008.1, from coordinate 24,294 downwards.
GCAAGCCCGGACGACGACGTGTACACCTTCATCCACTACACCTCCGACGACACGGCCAACATCTTTGGCAAACCGATGGCGCAATTGGTGTCGAATCACGATTACGGCACCTGGGCCGGTACGACGTGCGACACGGCCGCACCGACGTTCGACGGCGCCCACGATCTGTCGCTCGAAGCCATGGACTACACGCAGACAACGTGGAACGTGCATCGTCATTGCCGTTGGGACGACACCGCCAACCAGGCATGGTTGACCACGTCCTATGGCTTTGACCCGTACGGCAACCGCACCATGGTGACACCGCCCGGCGAAGGCACGACCCATGTCACGTTCGACGGCACCTACCACACCTACCGTGACACTCTGACCACGCCGCCCAATCACCAAGGCACCACGTTCACGATGAAATTCGGGTACGACCCGCGCACGGGGGTACGTGTGGCCCATCGTGATTTCAGTGGCAACACCCACACCTCGTGTGTCGACGGCTTTGGTCGGACCGTCACCTGGCAGGGGCCGGCCTACGATGGCAACACCAAGACCGGTAACAGCTGTCTGGGGAGCGCGCCGGTCAGCGGTGGCTTCGCCTTCGTCTCGCAACCCATGGTGACCTTGTCGACGCAACAATGGGTCGCGGGCGGTGGCACGATCTACCGCCAGCTCGACCACGTGCTCGACTGGCCGACAAAGGCCGTTCCGACCCCGCCGACGACAACCTCGAAGTTCTTCATCGACGCCTTGCATCGCACCGTCCAATCGCGTATCGACTCACCGACCGACGACATCGTGACCTGCACCCAGTGGACCTCGCGCAACAAATCGGCACGTCGCTCGATGCCGTTCTACAGCAACACCGCCGTCGATTGCTCACAGGACAACGCCGCGCCGCATTGGTCGATCACCCGCTATGACGCCTACAACCGCAGGCTGAGCAACAGCTCACCGGTCGGTGACGGCAGCGAAAACCGTGTCATCACCTGGCAATACGCCGGGACCACGAGCCACGACACGGTGACCGAAACACAGGCCTCGACCCAGAGCTATGCCTTTGCCACCGTGCGCACGGCGCAATATTTCGACAACCAGCAACGTGTCGTGACCCTCGAGACACCCGACGACACCGTGACGCATTTCGGCTTCGATCCGCTCGGGCGGGCCACCTCGCACGTCGATCCCGCCGGGGTCACCGAGACCATCACCCTCGACTCTCTCGGTCGCAAGGTGAAGATCGAATCGCCGAGCATCGGCACCCACCAATACACCTACGCCGACAACGGCAAGCTACATACTCGTGTCGGCGCCGGGGGCACCGTAACCTACGGCTACGACCCGTGGGGCCGCGTGCTCACCCAGGCGATGAGCCATCCACATGACACCAGCCTCGACCGTACCTTCACCTTTCAATACGACGACGAGACCTGTGGCGCCAACGCCGACGAGCTGACTCTCGCCACGGTCACCGCCACCACCGGCAACGTCTTCGAATCGTCGAAAGCCTATTGCTACGACTCCTACGGCAACCACAAAACGTTGACCACCAGGGTCGGCAGCGACACGTACCGAACCGACCAGGTCTTCGATCCACGCCGTCGTCGTACCTTGTTGACCTATCCCGACGGTGGTGACCCGCTGGTGTACGCCTACCAGAAGAACCTGCTGCACACCGTTTCGCTTGGCAAGACCGTGTGGGCCACCTACGACCAATACTCACCCTTCGGTCAGGCGGGGCGGATCACGGTCAGAAACGGTGTCGTCGACCAGTACGGCTTCGGTCCCTCGGGTGAGCTGCTCAGCCACGAGCTCGACGACAGCGGGGGCACGGCGATCGTCGACCACACCTTGACCTGGGACCACCTGACCCAGCTCGGCTCGATCACCGCTGCCGAGCATGGCGGTACGTCGCAGAGCTTCACCTACCAGAATCGCCGCCTGCACACGGCGAGCGGGCCGTGGGGCTCGTCGACCTTCACCTACCAGCCGAACGGCAACATGAAAACGAAGGACGATTGGACCTTCGTCTACGATGGCCAACAAGCCACCTCGGCCACCGATGGCTCGCAAACCGAAGTGTGGTCGGCGGGCTACGACGACGCCGGTCGTATGCACACCCGCACCTACGGTGGCTCGACCTCGACCTACACCTTCGATGCTCTCGATCGCCTGGTCTCGGTGGCGCAGCCGTCCGTCACCACCACCTTTACCTATAGCGCCCACGGTCAGCGGCTACGCAAATCGTCCGGTGGCGACACGATCACCTACGTCGGCTCGGCCTTCGAGACGACACGGCAAGCCTCCGGCACCGTGCTGGCGACCCGCTATGTCGTCGGCCCGTCCGGGCGTATCGCTTCGATCACCACCAGCACCGATGATCTCGCCACACGGCGTCAGGCCGACACGGCCTCGGGTACGCCGGCACCGGGAACCGTGTTCTTGCACAACAGCTATCTCGACAGCACCCGGGTGACCACCGACGCCACCGGCAAGGCTCTGTCGACCGCTGTCTACACGCCCTATGGCACCGTGCATCAGATCGACGGACCCGACAACTTCCGCTACAAATACACCAGCAAAGAGCTCGACGCCGACACCGGTCTCTACAACTACGGCCGGCGATATTACGACCCGATCGCGGCGCGTTTCATCAGTGCCGACAAAGGGCTCGGTGGCCATGCTCATCGACAGGACGCGCTCAACCGCTACGAATACGTCTTCTCCAACCCGTCGAGCTACAACGATCCGACCGGCGCCGCCGGTCTCAGCGCCGCGGCCGCGGTCGGCTGTGGCGGCGCCGCGGTCGCCAACGCTGCGCTCGGGCTCGGTTGGGCGAATTATGTCCAGTCCCACGGCAAGGTCAGCCAGCTCAGCGCCGCGGGCCTGGGGCTCGGTACCGTTGCCGCCCCGACCGGCGCCGGAGTCTGTATCTACAACCTGGTCAAGGCGGCTCGCCAACCACGCGCCGGACGCGGCCGACCCAATGACGGTAACGACAGTGACGGCAGTGACAGTGTCGATGGTAGTGACGGCAGCGACGGCAGTGATGGCGCACGCGCCCGGGTGCCCGACTCCGATGGCGAAGATCTCGACGCCGAATCCAGTCTCGACGAACGCACGCCACTGCTACGTGGTCAGCAAAACCAGGGGCCCCGGTCGAATTCCGAGCCGTCGTCCTCCTCCGAGGAGGATGGTGGCCGACCGAGCACGAACTCGGCGCCACGCGATGGCGACGATCCTTCGCTCGACGATGCCAGCTCGGTTTCGGGGGACAGCGAGACCGAAGTGGTCCAGGGCGCGCTCGGTACCGAGACCAGCGCCGACCTCGGTGCCGACACGACGACCGGTACCAGCGCCGTGGTCGGCTCGACCGCGGGCGATACCGCGCTCGGTACGGATGCGGCGGTCACCACGACGTCGACCAGCTCGAGTCTGGCCGTGGCGGCCAACACGACGGCCGACGTCACCGCGACCAGCACGGTCGCCACCGGCGCCACGGCGACGACCACGACCACCACGGCTGCGACGACGACCGCGACAGCCACCACCAGTTCGGCGACGTCGGCCGAGATTGCCGCCGACGTCGTTGCCGACATCATCGCGGCCGTGCTCGCGGCGCTCTGATCCATGTCGGCACGAAACGACGCTCGACTGTGGCCCCGGCTCCTGCGAGGAGCCGGGATCCACCCCTCCGCGATCGATGCCATCGCGCTCGATCGGCTCGAGGGTGAATCACCGACCCGCGTCGAGCTAGCGACAGCGGCATCGAGCCGGCGTCTCGCCGTCGACTACCCGGCGGTGCCGGGCTTGCTCAGCGACCTCGCCACCCGGCTCGGCGTCACGTTGCCGGTCAATACCCTGCCGGCCGCCACCCTGCCGGTCGACGAGGCAGCCGTGCGTAGCGTCGGTATCGAAGCCAGCGACCGGGGCGCGGTCCTCCGTATCGGGCTCGGTGCCGTCGTGCCTCGTCTACCCGAGCTCGGTCGGCTCGACGAGATGTTGGCCCGTGCGCCCGTCGATCGTAGGTTGGTCGCTACCATGATCCGTCTGTCCAGCACCGGGCGAAGCGCCACCGAGCTGCGCTTCCGACCCGTCCACGCTCGCAACGGCTGGCTCGGTGCCTGGCTCGGCGCGTTATCGGCCGCTGATCAACACCAAGACCTACGTCGCTTCCTGGCCGCAGCGGGGGAGCTCGATGCCGATCGACTGAGCGTCGTGGTCGGTGTGCAAGAGGGTCGGGCCGGTGCCACCCTGCGTACCGAAATCCGCGGCTCGACAACGTACGACGATCCGGTCGTCGCCCGTGTCGCCGCCGTGCTCGGTCCGGCGGTGTCGTTGGCGTGGGGTGAGACCGCGGTCGGCCGTGGCATCCAGGCATCCTGGTCTCTCGAGAACGACGAGGCCGTTTCACGGCAATCACCTCGACGGCACACGACGGCACCGCGAGGTGCTTCGACGCTCGAGCAGGCGTTGCAGAAGGGTGTCGACTTTCTCACCGCCAGCCTCGGTCCCGACGGTGCCTGGCGCGACTATCCCACCCTCGCCGAGGGTGCCGACGCCTGGACCACTGCTTACGTCTTGCATCGATTGTCGACCTTGCCGCCCGCGTCCCGGCCGGCCGAGGCGGTGGCGAAGGGCATCGCCTGGTTGCTCGACAACCGTGGCCCCGATCGTGCGTGGGGCTACCGGCTCGCGACCTCCAATGACGACACCGACGCCACCAGCCTGGCCATCCTCGCCCTGCGTCGTCTCGGCGCTCCGGTACCCGACGAAGTCGGAGCGTTGCTCGCGCGTTGTCGACGTCCCGACGGTGGCTTCGCGACCTACCCGCCGGATGGGGAGCACCATGGGGGCTGGGTGACGAGCCAGGCCGACGTCACCCCGGTCGCTCTCGTCGCCTCGCGAGATGCCGGTGTGCGCGAGGCGGGCAGGGCTTGGCTACGGGGCGAGCAACGCGACGACGGCACCTGGCCGACCTATTGGTGGGCCACCTCGCTCTACCCGACCTGGGGCGCCGTCGCCGTTCTGCGGCCGGATTCGCCTCGTTCGAACGACCTGCTCGCCACCCTCGAGCGCTACCAGCCCTCCGGGGCTTTCGACGGCGCCCTTCAGGCCCTGCTCTTCGACCTCTTGGGCGCTCCGGGCCGCGCCGCCAGTCGCCTCACCACGCTAGCCGGCGAGCAACGCGACGATGGTTCCTGGCGCGGCTCGGCTCTGTTGCGTTTCACCGAGCCCGCGCTACACGGACTCGGTGATCAGATCGACGCTGGCAAGCTCTACCTCGACCATCATCACGTCTTCACCACGAGCACGGTGGTCGGGGCCCTGGCGGGGCATCTCTATGGAGATCTGGAGCTTGATGCTATTGCTCGGCCGGACCAGCCGCGCAACCCGTGACCCAGCGCAACATGTGTTCGTCGGCGCGGACGTCGGGATCGGTGATCTCGATGTCGTCGTGGATCAGAGTGAGTTGGAGGCCGTTTCTCAGGTCTTGAACGTGAGCGGAGAAGGGGTCGAGGGCGGCGACGGCGGCCGGCTCGGTGTAATGGGCCATGGGCCGGGCACGGACGACTTCGACGGCTTCCGCGGGTCCGCCGTGGAGGGCGGAGAGCATGAGGAGGACGGCGACGTAGGCGAGGGAGGCTTCGCCGTGGTGCTCGGAGGCGCCGTGAGGTGCTTCGCGAGGCATGTTGGTTTCGGCGTAGTACGAGTAGCCGAGCTCGGCGAAGATCCGCTGGTACTTGCTCCGCGCGGCGACGGCGTCGTCGCGTTCGTCGTATTCGGGATGGAGGATGCTGCCACCCTGGTCGATGGCGATGTCAGCGATCGCGGCTGCCTTTTCCATCATCCGAATCTGGTCGATGTTGCAGACCTTCTCGGCCGCCTGGGCGCCGGAGCGATGGGCGAAGATGATGGCGATGGCGCCGTCGACGGCGTCGTCGTCGAGATCGACGCGAATGTCGTGGTTCTCGATCCCCATGGCCGCGAGCTGACCGGCGAGCCAACCGTGCATGGGCTCGTACTTCTCGACGACGACGAGCTCGGAGACGAGCGGCTTGACGGTTTCGATGGCGGCGCGACCGGCGACACCACCGCCGACGACGACGACTTTGCTGGCGCCGAGGTGGTGGTCGGCGAGCGCGTCGAGGACGTGCCGCGCGGCGACGCGACCGGCGAAACGCGACATGCTGGCGACGATCGGGGTGCGATCGCCACCATCGAGCAGGTAGGCGCAGCTCCCGACGGTGCCACCGTCGAAGATGCCGGCGAAGTTACGACGGCCGAGCATGGCGCATACGCCGGGTGGCTTGGAGGCCAGGTGGAGCGCGCCGAGACGGAGAAACGGGCCGGGTAGCAGGCTTTCATACTCGGTCGGTTCCTTGAGCGCGTGGACGACGTCGACCGCTGGTTGGTTGGCGAGGCTGTCTTCGTCGACGATCTCGGCGCCGACCGCGCGATACGCGTCGTCGGGAAAGCCGCCATGGCCGTCCCCCGAGGCGCGTTCACCGGCACCACGGTAGACCAGGAGATCGACTTCGAGATCGTGCGCGGCGAGGTTCTCACGCAGCACGACGAGGTGCTGTGGCACCAGGGCGACCCGACGCTCGAACGAAATGTATTCGTCAGTGCCGAGAAGCAGGCGAACTCTGGGTTTGGCGAAGTCGGTCGACGGGGGCGCGGGAATCACGATCGGGCTCATCAAGGGTCTCCGTGGCGGGTGACGACGTGATAGCGCTTTTGTCCTTTGCGCAACACCAACGCTCGTCCATCGAGAAAGTCGTCGACGCCGATTCGGGCTTGTTCGTCGGTGACGCGGCGATTGTTGACATAGACGCCACCGCTTTTGATCAGACGCCGGCACGCGCCTTTGGAGGTTTCGAGACCGCTGGCGACGAAAAGCTCGACGACGCTGATGCCGTTGGTGTCGTCGAGGGCGTGCTCGTCGAGCGCGCTCGATGGAACGTCGTCGAAGATCTCGAGCAATTCGGCGGCGCTGAGATCGGCGATCTCGGCACCGAAGAGCACCGCCGAGGCGCGGATGGCGCTGTTGGCGGCGTCGGCACCGTGCACCATCGAGGTCACTTCGAGCGCCAGCCGTTTCTGCGCCGCCTGCTCTTGTGGCTTCTCGGCGAGCGCGGTTTCGAGCTCGGCGATCTCGTCTCGGGTCAAGAAGGTGAAGAATTTGAGGTACGACACCACGTCCTGGTCGCTGGTGTTGCGCCAGAACTGGTAGAAGCGATACGGCGAGGTGAGCTCGGCGTCGAGCCACACGGTGCCGGCTTCGGTCTTGCCGAATTTGACACCGCTGGCGCTGGTCACCAGGGGCATCACCAGACCGTGGGCTTTGCCACTCCGCATGCGGCGGATCAGCTCGATCCCGGCGGTGATGTTGCCCCATTGATCGCTACCGCCGAGCTGGAGGGTGCAGCCATAGCGCTGGTTGAGCACCAGGAAGTCCCAGCTCTGGAGAAGCAGGTAGCTGAACTCGGTATAGGAGATCCCGTCGTCGCTGGCCAGACGTCGTTTGGTCGACTCCTTGGCGAGCATGTAATTGACGGTGAAATGCTTGCCGATTTCGCGCAGGAAATCGATGAGGTTCGCTTCGCCCAGCCAATCGGCGTTGTTGACGATCGTGGCCGGATTCTTCACCGCATCGAAATCGAGAAAGCGCGCCAGCTGACCACGAATCCCTTCGAGGTTGTGATCGATTTGCTCGGGAGTGAGGAGGCTGCGCTCTTTGCTCTTGCCGCTGGGGTCACCGATCATGCCGGTGCCACCACCCACCACCGCGATCGGGGTGTGGCCGGCGCGTTGCAGACGCGCCAAAGCCAAAATCGGTAACAAGCTGCCGACGTGGAGACTGTGGGCGGTGGGGTCGAAGCCGATGTAATGCGTAACGTTGTCGCTCGCGAGGTGCGCGTCGAGACCTTCGGTTTGGTCGTAGACGAGCCCACGCCATTCGAGCTCATGAAGGACGTTCAAGACGGAATTCTCCTGCCGCTCGGGTGGGGGTCAGTGGCTGCGCCACGGGACGGGGAACTATACCATCGTGACCTGGTCTAGAATTCCCCATGCGCTCTGTATTGTCGAGCCTATTCATCGTCCTTTCCGCCGCGGTCGCGGCCGCTTCGACCCCGACAACGGAGGTCGAGATCGCATCCACTTCGACGTCTCGCTTTATGCGTGGCATGACCGTCACCTGTCCACGTTTTGGCGAGATTTGGGGCTCACCCGCCTTTGCCGACAGCCTCCGGCAACTGCATGACATCGGGGTCGATTGGGTGTCGATCCATCCCTACGCCGGGATCCGTCGCGACGGCGGGATGAGGATCTACCCGGCCGCGGGGACCGGCTACCTGGATCGCGCGGTCGACATTGCCCGCGACGCCGATATGGCCCTCTTCTGGAAGCCGCACCTGGCGTATTGGGGGAGCTTCGAATGGCGTGGGGTGATCGAATTCGGTGACGACGAGACGGCCTGGCGTCGTTTCTTCACCGACTACGAGGAGTTCATCGTCGATCAGGCGCGGTTTGCCGAGGCGGCCGACGCGCCGCTGTTCGCCGTCGGCGTCGAGCTCGAAGCGACGACGCATCGGCCCGAGTGGCGCCAGATCCTCGAACGGGTGCGCGAGGTTTATCGGGGTGACATCACCTACGCGGCGAACTGGGATTCGCTCGACAAGGTGCCCTTCTGGGATGCCGTCGACCAGATCGGCGTGCAGGCCTATTTCCCACTCGCCGACGACGAACGCCCGCCCTCACGGCAAGATCTCGACCAGGCCTGGGATCTCCATCTCGACGTGCTCCGGAAGCTGGCCGACAAACACGCCAAGCCGATCGTCCTGACCGAGATCGGCTACGACCTCTCGCTCAACGCGGCCCTCGAGCCGTGGCATACCGACCGCAGCGCGAGCGCCGACGAGCGCGTGGTGGCGTTTCGCGATCTGTTGATCCACACGGCGATCGAGCGGGTCGAGGCGACACCGTTCATCACGGGTATGTTCTGGTGGAAGTGGATGCCTGGTCGCATCCGCGCGCATCGCGATTTCCCGATGCGTCATCCGGCGGCGTTGGCCGCGCTCGACGAGGCGTGGGGGAACGACGCGCCGACCCGCATCGACTGAGAGTGGGAGTGGCTCAGGCCAGAGAGTCGTCGGAGCCCGATTGGAGCGGCTTCGACGACAGACCGTGGAGCACGAAGCGGAGCAGCTGCTCGACGACCTCGTCTTGCTCGACGTTTTCCTCGTCCTGATACCACCGCACCAGCCAGTGGATCATGCCGAGAATGCTGTAGGTGGCGATCTTCGGATCGGCGTTGAGATGCTGCGGGCGACCGGCGAGCACGTCGGCGATGGTGTCTTCGAGGAGCTGGGAGTGCGCGCTCTTACGCTCTTCGATCTTGGCGCGATGGTTCTCGTCGAGACCCTCTTCTTCGTAGACGAGAATGGTCATCGGGCTCGGCTCGTTCATCACCAGACGCATCTGCCCGGCGAGCAAACGACGTAGCCGTGCCTCGGGATCGTCGATCGCCAACGCCGGCTCGATCACCTGCTCGTCGAGCAGATCGAGGGCGAAGGACATGATCGCGAAGAGGAGCGCCTTTTTGCCCTTGATGTAGTAGTAGAGACCGCCTTTGGTGAGGTCGACGGCGCGTGCGATATCGCCCATCGAGGTGGCGTCGAAACCGCGATCGTAGATTACCTTGGCGGCGCGTCGGTAGATCTCCTGCGCGCGCTTGTCATCGCTGATCGTCGGTGGTTTCTGAAAGGCCATGGCGTTTCGTTCCTACTACTGTCCTGATGGAGCTCTGCGGTCTCGGATCTCGGATCGATTGGTTCTCGGAGATGTCGGATCTCGTTCCCGGTGAATCTCGTTTTCCGATGGATGTCACCGTGATCCAGAATCCCATACGTACGATACCAACCGTCCGGTCGGACGGATGATGTCGACTCTCATGCATCCTGTCAAGAGTGGATGCACAAGGAACAGAGATTCGGACGCCGTGTATCCGGCTCCCGTGAAGGTGTCAGGCTACTTGTTCGTCGAGCTCGTGGCGTTCCTCGATCGCTTGCCGCTGGCGCTCGGCGTCGACGAGCGTCTGCGCTTCGATCGCGCGAAGATGCTCGAGGCTGGCTCCAGCCGGCACCGGGCCGAGCGCGACGTCGCCCCATTCCATGACCACGGCGGCGCAGCTCGACACGCTGCCGACCGAGTAGAGCAAGACCTTCTGGCCGCGCTCGATCAGTCCCCAGGCGGCGGCATGAAAGAGGTTGAGACCCATCAGCGCCGGGCCGACGTTGGCGTAGAGTGGGTAGACCGACAGAGTGCGATCGGTGGGAAGACCGAGCACCTTGCAGCAGAATGTGGCGTACCAGGCGAGCGGGGTGTTGACCGCGATGAAGTCGAGGTCGTTCACCTCGAGCCCGGCTTGGCCGAGCGCGCCGTGGGTGCACGTCTTCAAATAAGGCTCCGAGGTCTCGCGGAGCAGACGAGCGCCTTGCTTGCCCATGGTGAGACGGAAATACGGTTCGCCTTCGGCATCCTCGTCGATGGTGTACGACACCGCGCCACAGGTGGCGGCGGAATGCACCGTGTGGCCACCCAGGTAGGCGCCGTCGGCCTCGACCTCACCGACGATCATGGCGATCGCCGAGTCGCCGACGCCCCACGAAATCGGGTCGTCGTCCTGGGCGACGCGCGAGTAGACACAAGAGGTCATCACCAGGACTCGTTTGTATTGCCCGGCCTGGATCAGACCGCAGGCGGTCATGAAGCCGATGGTGCCACTCGAGCACGCCGATTCGAGGTTCCAGGCCGCGCCGTCGTGTCCCAAAGCCTGGGCGAGGAACGTCGCGCCACCGATGCCGACCGAGTCGGGAAGGAACGACGTGCACAGAATCAGATCGATGTCGCCGATCTCCAAGCCGCGCGCGGCGAGCGCTTTTTCCGCCGCGTCGACCTCGAGCGAAAGGGCCGTGCCGCCCTTGGGCAGACGCCGTCGCTCCCGTGCGCCACGAAACGGATCGAGCACGAACGGAGCCATGGTGCGGTTGAAGATCTCCGAGCCTTCGCTCCAGTCCTTCGGCTTCTTCCACATCCAGATCTTTTCTTCGGCGCGCTCGACGAGCTCCGGGAAGTGGGTGCGCCAATAGTCGTTGGTGACCACATTTTCGGGTTGGTCGGGAGCGCTGATGGCGAGGGCTTGTAGACCGACGGTCGGCTGAGTCATGAGGATCTCCATGGTTCCTGCCGAGACACCACGGCAGGCACACGGCCTTCGCGACGCGATCGGGCGTGCGCGAACACACCCACGCGCCCCGAGGGCGAGCTATCGACAAAACGATCGGGCAGAGAAAAGACTACCGCGATCGCGAATCAACGGGACAAAACGACGTCGGCCGGGATCAGATCTCCCAGCCGGCGACGTGTTTGGAGCTACCCTGTTTGAGAAGACTTTCGAAGCGTTGCATCAGCGGCGACGGCTCGTTCTTGTCGATCCGAACATCGACCACGAACGGCGCGCGGGCGTCCATCGCTTTTTCGAGCGCGACGTCGAGCATGTCTTCGGTCTCGACCAAGATGCCGTCGGCGCCCAGGGAGCGCGCCAGACCGACGAAGTCGACCCGAGGAATCTCGAGCTGATTGCAAGCCAAACCGAGCACTTGTTGACCGCTTTCGCACATTCCGTAGCCGGCGTCGTTGAGGACGATCCACACGGCCGGGGCGTGGTATTGCACCGCGGTCGAGATTTCCGAGTTCATCAGCATCGCACCATCGCCGACCACCGCGACGGCCTTGCCGCCACGCGCCAACGCCGCGCCGACGACACCGGCGCAGGTATGACCCATTGAGCCGTAGAGGGTGCTCACCCGATAGCGCTCCGGCTGCGCGAAGCGGAGGTGATGGTTACACCAGGCAAAGGAGTTGCCGCACTCGCTCATCACCATGGCGTCGCTACCGGCGACGATCCGTCGCTGGATGGCGTTCATCAGCACCTGCGGCCGCACCGGGCCTTCGGTGAGCGGCGTCAGGCTCTCGACCGTGCTCGGCATCCGCGAGGCGACGTTGACCACGCTGGCGACCTCACCTTCGGGGAAGTGAGGGATCAAGGAGTCGAGAAAGGTGCCGATTTCGGCGTGGACCCCGACGGTGCGCACGTGCGGGTAGGCCGTGCCAGGCACACAGGGATCGAGATCGACGTGGATGAAGCCTTTGGTCGGCTCGAGGTCGCGATCCCAGAACGAGGTCGCTTCACCCAAGCGCGTGCCGAGCACCAAGATCCAATCGGGCTGATGCTGCAGCATGTGCTCGGTCGGTCCTTCATGACCGCCGAGACCCGTCACACCGAGATAGAGAGGGTGATCTTCGGGAATGATGCCCTTGCCCCGTGGTGACACCATGATGCGGCTACCGGTGCGCTCGACCAGCTCGCGGATCTGTCGCGCGGCCTTGCGCGCGCCAAAACCCGCCCACACGACGAACGGCGACGATTTCAGCAGCTCGACGGTGTGCTCGATGTCTTCGCGCGCCGCGGTCGGCGCGGCGACGCTCGCCGTGGCGCGAATCCGTGGCAGCTCGACACGCTGCGCTTGGACACCGATCGGCAAGCAGATGTGCGCCACGAAGCCACCCGGGCGGGAAAGCCCGAGAGCCAGACGACGCATCGCTTCGGTGATCTCCGCCGGGTGCTCGATACGCACCGCATAGTCGAAGATCGGGCCGTGGCCGTAGAACACGTCCTGCGGCATGGTGTAGGAGCTGGTTTCCTGGGTGGCCCAGCGGCCACGCTGCGGCGCGCTGGTGGCGCCCGAGATGAGGATCACCTTGGCACCGTCCCATTTGGCGGCGGCGATACCGGTGAGCACATTGAGCAGACCCGGGCCGGTCGTGGCGTAGACCACGGTCGGCTTGCTGGCGGCGAAATACGCCTCGGTGGCGGCGAACGCCGCACCGGTTTCATGCCGGGTGTGCTGAACCTCGATCAGTGATTCTTCCAGCGCATCGAAAAACACGCCGATCGAGCCACCGATGACGCCAAAGGCACGCTCGACACCCAAATCATGGAGGTGTCGCGTGAGCGCCGCTGAGACGGTGGTCTCGACCTGTAGTTCTGGCGGATGAAAGAGATCGCGCTGGTGGCGATCCGAAATCCGTGTGTCGTGCTGGGCGGAGTGCTGCATTCCCTTCCCTTTCCCCTATGGTGTGCTTCATAACACCGTGATCTTGGCCGCGTCGTCAGTCGCTGTCGGGTCCTTGGCCCGGAGCGGTAACGCGTCCGTGATCGTAATCAGTTGTTCACCCGTCCACCGCGTCGGCTTGCCAATGCCTCCCCCTCGCGCGGCTTGGCTGCCGTCCCCTTACGCGGTGGACGGGTGCGTTTTGTGCCTCCTCCTACTCGCCCTCGCTTCGCTTGTTCCATGTCGTTTGTCCAGCCTCTTACAACCGAATGATGCGCCTCTTACGGTTCCCTGAGCGCGATTCGATCGATCGCACGGGCTGTCCGACCCGTGTTTTGTCGTTCGAATCGTTGTTCAACCGAACGGTCGGTAGAATACGGTCCACCCGGTTGAGTGTCAAGGGAAATCAGCGGAAAACCATGAAGTTGCACATCTACGTATGGTTATTTTGCTGGGAGGACGACAATGCGACTAATCATAGAGATTGCCCAGCGGCCGATTTGCAGATCGGTGTGTCCGAGGCTGGAAATCTCGGTGTCTGGCAAGTGCGAAAAATAGGAGGCGTAGGGCGGAAACGCCCAACGCGAGCGCGATTATAGCCATCTTGGCTTATCGCTTCAAGCGTCGACACGGATCTTGGTACCGAGTGATGGATCTCTGATCGGACCAGAGATATTGCTAGAGTGAGAATGGACATTCAATACCAAGAGAAATCGCCCGGTCCTACATGGACAGGACCGATGTGGTGTGATGACCCCGAACCAAGCTGGCGGTGACGGGCTGGTCGTGTCACCATCCGCGTGTATGCCGAGCTCGGAGGGATCATGCATGTCGAAGGAGCAATACGGTGGATTCGAGCACAGCTGTTCCAGCGCCCCAGTCGCCAACGCCAGTCGACACGGGGAATCTACGTGACGCACTGAGTCGGTGGGCCGCCGGTGTGACCATCGTCGCCGCCGCCGACGCCAACGGTGACGATCGCCATGGCATGACGGCGACCGCCTTTTCCTCGGTTTCGGTCGATCCGCCATTGGTGGCGGTGATGATCAATCGCAGCCACACGATCAGTCGGTTCTTGGCCGACGGTACGGGGGTGACGGTCAATGTCCTGGCGGCTGATCAACGCCCGCTCGCCGACCGGTTCGCCTTCGTCAAGGACGAAGATCGCTTCCTCGTGGGTGATTGGCAAGCCGGTCCGACCGGTGTACCCGTGCTCGGTGACGCGCTGACCTGGTTGGCGGGGCGGGTCGAGCGTTTGGTCGAGGTCGGTTCACACTATGTCGTGATCGTCGCGGTGACCGAGGTCGCGACGCCCCGAGCTGATGCCGCGCCTCTGATCTACTGGCATCGTGACTATCGCCAACTACACCTCGCCTCGAGTGAAGCGGAGAGCGGATCGTGAACACCAACCGCGAGCTGGCGCGGATCTTCGACGAGATGGCGGCGGCGCGCGAGCTGCTCGGCGCCAATCCTTTTCGGGTCAACTCGAATCGGCGGGTGGCGCGCATGGTGCGCGACCTCACCGACGACCTCGCGACCATTGCCGACGTCGACAACGACGGCGCGCTCGGCCGCCTCACCGCCTTGCCCGGTGTCGGCAAAGGCTCGGCGGAGAAGATCCTCGAATATCTCCGCGACGGCGAGGTGAGTGAGCACCAGGAGCTCATGGCCAAGGTGCCGAGCGGGCTCTTCGACGTTTTGGCGATCCCGGGGGTCGGCCCCAAGGCCGCCAAGTTGATGTGGGACGAGCTCGACATCACGTCGACGACCGAGCTCTCGGCACGGCTCGAAGCCGATCCCGAATCGATCGCCGCCCTGCCACGCATGGGTAAGAAGAGCGTCGAAAAAATGAAGCAGGCGCTGGCGTTCAAAGAGAAGGCCGGTGAGCGCACGCCGCTCGGTCGTGCCCGGCCTTTGGCGCTCATGATCCGCGAGCGTTTGGCCGCCGTCCCCGGAGTCGAGAAGGTCGACTTCGCCGGCAGCCTACGGCGCGGGCGCGAGACCATCGGCGATCTCGACTTCGTCGTGGCGTGCTCGGATCACGAAGCGGTGACCGCCGCGTTCGTCGAACTCGACGGGGTGACCCAGGTCTTGCTCAGTGGTGAGACCAAGACTTCGGTCCGGCTCGAGGTCGGCAGGGTGGTGATGCAAGCCGATCTCCGGATCGTGCCGGCGACGGTCTATGGCGCCGCCTTGCTCTATTTCACCGGTTCCAAAGAGCACAATGTGCGCTTGCGTGAGATCGCCATCAAGCGCGACATGCACCTCAATGAGTACGGTCTCTTCGCCGGTACCGCCGAGCGACCCCAGGACCGTGGTGAGGAGCCGATCGCCGCCGCCGACGAAGAAGCGATCTACGAGGCCCTCGGTCTGCCGTGGATTCCGCCCGAGCTGCGTGAGGATCGTGGTGAATTCGACGGTGAGCTGCCACGGCTTCTCGAGCTGGAGGACATCGGCGCCGAGCTTCACAGCCATACCGTGGCGAGCGACGGCAAGCTGAGCATCGACGAGCTCGCCGCGGTGGCCAAGGCGCGTGGGCTCCACACCATCGCCATTACCGACCATTCGGCGAGCTCGGTGATCGCCGGGGGCCTGACCCCGGAACGGTTGCGCGAGCACATCACGGCGGTTCACGAAGCCAACGAACGGATCGACGGAATCACCCTGCTTGCCGGCTCCGAGGTCGACATCCTCGCCGATGGCGGTCTCGACTACGACGACGAGCTGCTCGCCGCGCTCGACGTGGTGGTGGCGTCGCCTCACGCCGCCTTGCGACAGGATTCCGAGGCGGCGACCGAACGGCTCCTGCGCGCCATCCGTCATCCTCTGGTGCACATCATCGGGCATCCGACCGGACGGCTGATCGGGCGCCGGGAAGGGTTGTCACCCGACATGGCGGCGCTCTATGCCGCCGCCGCCGAGCACGACGTCGCGCTCGAGCTCAACGCCAACTGGATGCGACTCGATCTCGGCGACACCCATCTGCGGGGCGCGCTCGAACGCGGGTGCAAGATCGCCATCGATACCGACGCGCACGATGCCGACGATTTCGACAATCTGATCTACGGCATTTTGACCGCGCGGCGCGCCGCGCTCACCCCGGCGAGCTGTATCAACGCCTGGCCGGCGGATGAGCTTCACGCCTGGTTGGCGAGCAAGCGCTGAACGTAAGACCTGCTGTTTCGTATCGTTTCTGATAGGTGACGAGGGCCGACGCCGTGTTTCGGACGGCGTCGCGTGTCCGTGTCGAAAAGAGGAGGTTTTCCGATGAATGCACGCCAGGTTCGTTCGACCATGCTCGCCTTGTGTCTGGTCGTTCCTTTGCTCGTTTCCTGTTCGACCGGTTCGGTCGCGGCCGATGATCGCGCCGCGCTCGAGACCTTGTTTCGTGACGCCTGGCCCGCCGATCAGCCGGGTGGCGCGGTGTTGATCAAGAAGGGTGATGAAGTGGTGCTGCGCGCCGGTCATGGGTTGGCCGACGTCGAAATGGGCGTCGCGATCACCCCTGACATGGTTTTTCGTGTCGGCTCGGTCACCAAGCAATTCACCGCCGCCCTGATCATGCAATTGGTCGAGGAGGGCAAGGTGGCGATCGACGCGCCGATCACCGACTATCTGCCCGATTACGACACTCACGACGCCACGGTGACCGTCGAGCATCTGCTCACCCACACCTCGGGCATTCCGAGCTATACCGGCTTGCCGGATTTCTTCGACCAGGTCCGGGCCGATCGCACCCCTGAAGAGATGGTCGATCTATGGGAAGAGCTCGAGCTCGAATTCGCTCCGGGTACCGACTGGCGCTACAACAACTCGGGCTATTTTCTGCTCGGCATGATCATCGAGGCGGTCACCGGTCAGTCCTATCAAGAGGCGTTGCAGGAGCGGATCTTCACCCCGCTCGGTATGACCAGCTCGTATTACGGCGAGCACGACCGGATCATTCCCAAACGGGTCGAGGGCTATGCGGGCGGGAGTGACGGCTACGTCAACGCCCCCTACCTCAGCATGACCCAGCCCTACGCCGCCGGCTCGATGCTGTCGACGGTCGACGATCTGGCGGTGTGGCAGCAAGCGCTCGAGGCCGGCAAGGTGGTGTCGGCCGAGTCGCTCGAGGTCATGTGGCGGGCGCATCGCCTACCCGATGGTGACAACACCGATTACGGCTACGGCTTTCAAATCGGTGAGCATGCCGGTCACCAGATCGTGCGGCACGGTGGGGGCATCAACGGTTTCGCCGCCCAGCTGACCACCGTGCCCGATCAAGACATCGTGGTGGCGGTGCTCACCAATCACACCGGCGCCGAGGTGAGTCCGACGCGTCTCGCCGCGCTCGCCACCGCGCGTCTGCTCGGTGAGTCGATTCCGACCGAAGAGGTCGAGATCGCCGCCGACAAGCTCGACGACTATGTAGGGGTCTACCGGATCGACGAGGAGACCACCCGTGCCGTCAACCAGCGCGACGGCAAGCTGCTCACCCTACGCACCGGCAATGAAACGTGGAGCACCGCGGTGGCGGGTGGCGAGGATCTCTTCTTCTATCCGACCGGAACCAATTACTTCACCTTCGAACGTGACGCCGAGGGCAAGGTCGTCGCGATGCTCATGCACGACTTCGCCGCCACGCCCGAACGCGCCGTGCTCACCGACGAGCCGGTGCCCGAGGCCGCCGAGACGGTTGACGTCGCCGTCGAAGCCATGGAGCGGCTGGTGGGTGACTATCAGCTGATGCCCGAATTCGTGCTCAGCATCTTTATCGAAGACGGTGCGTTGCTGAGCCGAGGCACCGGTCAGGACGCAATTCCCCTCCTCGCTGAGAGCGAGCTGGAGTGGATCGCGCCCCAGGTGGGTGCGCGGCTGATCTTCACACCCGATGCCGACGGTGCGGTGACCAGCGTCACCCTACGTCAAGGTGGGCAGGAGATCGTCGGTCCACGGGTCGATCAATGATGCACGATCTCGCGTGAGCACGCGGTTCGCGCGAGATCACGAATCCGTGTCCAATCCTTGGCCTGCACGGCGGGCTCCGGCACCAGCCAGGTGGCGGTGACCGCGACGACGTTCGGACAGCGCAGATAGTCGCGAAACGACACGTCGTCGATCCCGCCGGCGGCGCGGAAGCGCAGGTCGGGGAAGATCATCGCCATGGCGCCGAAGAAGCGGGGACCCCCGGCGGGTCGGGCGGGAAAGAGCTCGACCAGCCGGATTCCCTGCTCACGCGCGCCGAGCATCTCGGACGGCGTGTACACCCCGGGGACATACGGCAGCTCACGGCGGCGTGCGGCGTCGACCAAACGCATGGTCAGCCCAGGGCTCGCGGCGTAGTGGGCTCCGGCGTCGACGGCGCTTTGCAGATCGATGATCTGGGTGACGTTGGCGGCGCCCAAGACGAGATCGGGAAAGGCCTTGCGAAGCTCCGTGATGGCGTCGAAGGCGGCGCTGTCATGGGCGACGATCTCGACCACTTTGACGCCACCTTCTTGGAGCGCTTCGGTGGTCGGGAGCAGGGTATCGGGATCGGTGAGCCGGATCCGCGGGACGATCTCGGCTTCGGTCAGAGTCGTTTCGAGGTCAAAGGCCGTTGGCATGCGCGTACCGGATCAGCGTCCTTCGTCACGTTCGAGCACGACGTGGCTACCACCGGGGCCCTTTTCGACCCGCAGACGCGCCGGCAGACGCTCGGCGAGCGCGCCGACGTGGGTAATCAGCCCGACCATGCGCCCGCCGACGTGCAGCGATTCGATCGCGTCGGTGACCACGTCGAGGGTTTCGAGATCGAGGGTGCCAAAGCCCTCGTCGATGAACAGACTGTCGAGACTCACCGCGCCCGCCGCCTTTTGCACCTGCTCGCTGAGCTCGAGCGCGAGCGCCAAGGCGGCGAGAAAGGTCTCGCCTCCCGACAAGGTATCGGCGCTCCGCGCCTCGTTGGCATTGTCGCGATCGAGCACCCAAAAGGCATTGTCACGCCAGCTCAGAGCGTAGCGGGGCTCGAGCTCGGCGAGCCGCAGCGACGCACCCGCCACCAGATCCTCGAACGCTTCGTCGAGCAAGAACGCCTGAAAGCGATCACCGCGTAGATCCACCGCCAGCTGTTGCTCGACCGCGTGGCGTTTTTCGCGTTCACGAAGATCCGCTTCGAGTGTCTCGCGACGTTCGACCCGCGTGGTGAGATCGGCGATTTGCGTATCGAGGGTGACGATACGGCGTGAGGTCGCTTCGAGCTTCGTTTCGAGCGCGCGCACGGTCCGTTCCCGATTCATCAAGGCGTCGTCGTCGATCTCGCGTCCGGCGAGCTGACGCCCGACCTCGGCCATGTCTTCCTCGACCTTGGCGCGCCGTAGGGTAAAGCGCTCGATCCGGCGCCACAGCTCGTCACGGTCCGTCGCGCTCAGAAAAGCGGTCTCGGCCTCGGTGGCGTCGGTGAACCCAGCCTCGACCACGCGCGTTTCGGTCGACTCGCGTCGCTCGGTGAGCTCGGTCGCGACGGTGTTCGCTTGCCGGTCGAGATCGTCGACCGATTGGGTATTGCGGGCGTGTTCGAGCTCGGCGTCGGCGAGCATGGTGCGTGCCGTGTCGCGGCTCTTTTCACCGGCTTCGAGACGATCGCGAAGCTGATCACGCTCGGCGCGTGGATCCTCAGCCGTGGTGATGGCGCGAATCGACGTGTCGTACTCGATGAAGCTCGTCCGCGCCTCGTCGAGCTCGGTGCGGGTGGCGGCGCGTCGCTCTTCGACCTCGTCGAGACGTCTCACGGCGTCGTCACGTGTTCGTTGTGTGTTCTCGACCGCGATGTTCGCCTTGTCGACTCGTTCCTGCGCGGCACGAAAGACGACGCGGCGTTCGGCGAGCGTCCGCGCGGCATCGAGCAGCCGTTGTTCGAAGCCATCGAGCGGGTCGGATGGCGGCGTGTCCTCGGTCGACGCCACGGCCTGAGCGAGCTCGCGATAGAGCGTCTGACGGGCGCGATCGAGCTCCCACTCGCGCAGGCTGGCGGCTTGATGAGTCTCGGTGGCGACGCTTTCGTCGCTTTGCGCGTGACCACGCGTGGTGGCGGCGGCGCGTTCGTCGGCGAGCATGGTGAGACGCTGCTCGTCTTCGAGCTCGATGACCCGCGTGATCTCCTCGTCGATCGTTTCGAGCGCGGTGAGTGGCGTCGGCAACGGCAAGCGGTCGACGATTTGCTCGCACACCGGGCAGCCATCACCGACCACCAAATCGCGTCGCAAGAGCGCGACGGTGTTGCGTTCCTCTTCCTGGCGTCGAGCCACGCGAAGATTCTCCAGCCGGGCGCGCGTGCCGTGCAGTCGATCGCGACTCTTCTTCGCCGCCGTCTCGCGACGTTTGGCTTCGGCGCCGCTGGTGTTCGCCGTCTCGCGCGCCTGATGCGCTTGGCGCCACATCTCGCCGAGCTGTTGACGTTGCGCGACCAGCGTTCCGGCTTCTTCTCGATGAAGGTCGAGCAGCTCGTCGACCTCGGGCTGATAGCCACTGGTAGCGACCGCTTCGGTGAGCTCGAGAAGGTGGGCGCGTGCCCGTTCGAGCGTCGTGTCGGCTGCGGCCCGCTCCGCTTCGACCCGTTTGCGGGTGTCGGTGAGCGCACGCAAGCTGCCTTCGAGCTTGTCGACGCGCTTGGCCGCCTCGCCGTGGGGGGTGAGCAGGCCGACCACTTCGTCGAGATGTCTCAGTCGATCGAGCTCGGCGCGTCGCGCGCTTTCGTCGTCGAAACGCGACGCGTGCTGTCGGGCGGCCTCGACTCGCTCGTGACTGGCCTTCAGCCGCTCACGGGCGTTGGCGAGGTCGGTGGTGAGACGCGCATGACGCTCGGCGGTGTCGGTGAGGGTGCGGAGCTCGGCGATCAGGGGCGTGGCTCGATCGGCGCGCTGAACACGCGCGCGTAGGTTGTCGATCTCGGTCGCTTCGTCGTCGAGCTCGGCACGGCTGGCGAGCAGGGTCGCTTTGCGGGTCTGCAAAGCACGCACGTCCTGTTCGAGCTCGAGCTGGCGTCGTTCCGTGTCGAGCGTCTTCTCAGTCTGGGTGACCTGAGCGCGGGTCGTCTCGAGCTCGGTGCGTCGTTCCTCGAGGGTGGCGCGTCGGGCGTCGGCGTAGTCTTGATCGAGCCGGTCGCGGAGCTGGCGGATCTCCCGACCGAGCTCGTTGGCGGCGGTGGTCGCCAGCCCGCGCATGACCTCGTAGATCTCGAGACGGAGCAGCTCACGCAAGATCTCGCGTCGTTCGTTGGGACGCGCGGCGAGAAAGTCGGCGAACCGGCCCTGGGGAAGCACCACGGCGCGAGTAAAGGCGTCGTAGTCGATCCCGAGCAGCTTGCGCACCGCCGTATCGACGTCGCGTGGACCGTTGGCGAGCGCCGGTTCGTCGCTACCGAGTCGTTCCAGTTGGGCCAGGGTCGCCCGCTTGCGGTGGTTGCGACGGGTGACGCGGTAGCTTGCGCCCGCGACATCGAAATCGAGCGTCACCACCAGCTCTTCGCGACCCAGCGCAATCAACTGGTCGAGATTCTTCGCCCCCAGCCGTGGCGCGCGACCGTAGAGCGCATAGATCATCGCGTCGAGCACGCTCGACTTGCCTGCGCCGGTGGCGCCGGTGATCGCGAACAGGCTCAGAGAGTCGAGCTCGATCGGTGGCTGGGGCCCACGAAAGCAGGTGAAATTTTCGATCGACAGCGAGCGTGGTCGCATCTCAGTCCTGATCGAGCGCTTCTTGATAGAGGTCGCGGAATCGTTCGAGCACCGCCGGCTCCACCGGTCGATCGTGGCGGTTTTCGAAATAGGCCGCGAAGCGTTCGGCCGGTGGTGTGTTCGTCGGCAGACGCGCGACCTCGACTCCAGCGAGCGGCGTATCGAGCGCGGCGCGTACCACCACCGCGTTGGGAAGCAGCGTCTTCACCTTGCGCGCCAGGTCGGCGTCGGGACGGTCGAGCGGCACCGTGACCCGCAGCCAGCCGGCGTCGCGTAAGTTCTCGGCCTCGTCTTCGAGCGTGACGAGATCGAGCTCGATATCGGCGAGCGGCAACGCGCCCTGGTACGGCACCGTGCGCCACGACTCGACGCCATGCTCGGCGTTGGCGTCGAGCACGACGAAGCTCTTCGCCTCACCCGCCTCGCCAAAATCGAGCTGGAGCGCCGAGCCGGCATAGCGTGCCAAACAGGGTGCGCCCGGGATCGGCTGCGGCTTGTGGAGATGTCCGAGCGCGGCGTAATGACAGCCCGCCGGGAGCGCGCGCGCCTCGGCGGCCCACTCGTCGGCGACATGGATGCGTCGCTCCGAGCCCGAGAGCATCGCGCCGGATACGTGGGTGTGAGCGAGGAGGAGATTCACCGAAACGTCGCCAAAGCCCTCGGCCAGCTCGGCGAAGAGCCGGCCGAGACTATGCGCGTAATCGCGTCGCGCCGACGGTTCATCGGCGAGCGCCGTCGCTTCGATCAACGTTCCGGCGCTGGCGAACGGCACCGCCGCGATCCGTGCGCGTTCGCCGTTCCGGGTCGTCACCTCCACCAGCCCGCCATGCTCGGCGTCCCGTGGATGCCCGAGCGCCACCACATCGGCGAGCTCGGCGAGCTGCGCCCAGGCCTCGAATCGATTTGGACTGTCGTGATTGCCGGCGATCATCACCGTGCGCACGTCGAGGCTACCGATGCGGCGCAAAAACCCGAATACGATCTGCTCGGCGCGCGCCGGGGGCGTACGGGTATCGAACACATCACCGGTGATCAGCAGCAGATCGACCGCCTCTTCAGCAATAAATGCAGCCAGATGGGCGAGCACCGCCTCGAGCTCTTCGAGACGGTCGGTTTGCTTCCAGGCGCGGCCAGCGTGCCAATCGCTGGTGTGGACGATCCGCATAGGGGTCAGACGTACGCGCCGTCACGCATCAGAGCTTCGCGCTCTCCGCTCGGCAGCTCGAGATCGACCGCCACCACCTGGACCTTGGGTTGAAGCTGGGGCAAATACACCCGATCGATATGCACCACGGCTTCCGGTCGGCTGAATCGATCCGGTCCCGTGATGCCCCCGAAATGCTCACTGCGGCCAAACGCGATGTGCAGCCCCAGCTTCTCGTCGAGCATCACCTCACCGATCGGCTCGAGCCCGTAGACCCCCAGCACCCCAAGGCCCAGCTCGGCCATGTTGCCGTACGCCGGCTCAGCGGCCAGTCGCTCGGCCTCCTGCGTGCTCACCGGCCCCGTGCTCGCCACCGCCACCGCCGTATTCGCCTCGATCCGGTAGATCACGATCTCGCCGTTGGGCCCCTCGCTCTCACCCTCGAGCTGCACCGGCAACAGCCCCGCGGTCCGACTCGGCTCTTTGCCTTCACCCTCATACGGCACGATATACGTCTCACCCGACGGCACATTGCCCGCCGTACCCGGCTCGTGCAGCAGCCCGCTCGACACATGCGGTGCGCGAAACCGCAAATCCAGCGTCAACTTGTACTCCGTCGCGTCGACCTGGAACACAAAATGCGCCGCCTCGGCCACCTCCAGCCGACTCGCCAGCGCGCGTACCCGTCGATCGACATCGGTGAAGTCGAGCCGTAGCGCCGGCACCATTTCGAGCGAAAACCCCGCCATCGTCGCGGCGCGAAACCCCAGCCGTCGCGCCGCCACCTTGAGCGGCGCCGTCGTCGAAAACTCAGTCGGCGCCAACAGAATCGAATGCGTCGACAGCACCTCCTCGAACGGCACCGCCGGAGCCGCCTCCACCGCCTCAGCGGAAATCGGCAGCGGGCTCGTCACCTCCCACAGCCACGCCGACGCCGGCAAATCCGCGTTGTTCGCCCGCGCGTTGCGGTAGAGAACCAGCGTCGTCTCCATCCCCAACGTCGAATCCGTAGCCAGCATCTGCGCCCACTCCGCCGCCAACGCCCGTCGCGCCCGCCATTCCGGATTGTCCGGCACCGTCGCATCCGGGAGATCCACCAAAATCGCCAACCGTCGATCCGCTGACGTCGGTGCAAACACCGTCCGAACCAAAGCCACCAGCTCAGCCACATCAAGCGCCAAATTAGACATCGATCCAAGCATATCGTGCACAGAATCGCCAAAACCGCCCGAGAAGGCGCGAAATCCATTTCAAGCCGATGGCAACCGTTCCGATCGCCTCG
>JBCDBH010000007.1:0-38427 GCA_039184055.1 Acidobacteriota bacterium | reverse complement strand
CGCGGCACGCTCCTCGTCGGTGAGGCTGGCGCGATACTCGTCATCGCGAAGGGCACGGACAGTGTCGATCTTCTTCATGTGGGCCTCCGATCGTGCGTTGCGAGACGCGAGGGAAGCGCTGCCGTCTACCCGCCGGTCTCGCATGGACGGGCAGTCGTCGAGGCTTGACGGATCGAGTCGCACGGGTTCGCTTGATGCGGTCTGATGCCCAAGCGGAAGAGCGCTGCAGCTCCACCGTGCGAAGACGCACAAACCACTAGAGGTCAGTCTTTACGTCTTCCTTCGCGCGGATGAACAAGATCCATTGCCTAGAGAAATAGTATCAGAAAATTGTGTAATGGAGTCGTAAAAGGCCAGAGAAAACTACCCTGCCAGGCGGGGCATCCCGAGCTCGCTCTTGATGCGCTCCGCGACGCGAAAGCTGTTCGCCAAAATGGTCAGCGTCGGCGGGGCCCCACCCGAGGTCGGCATGAAGCTGCCGTCGACCACATAGAGGTTGGGTACGTCGTGAGCGCGACAGTCGCGATCGATCACCGAGCAACTCGGGTCGTCGCCCGCGCGGCAGGTGCCGTGAACCAGATACGCCGAGGTGCCACCCACTGAATCGACCCAGCGTTTGGTGGCGCCGAGGTCGTCGAGCATCTCGAATGCGCGGTCCATCACCCACTGGCCGGCCAGGCGATGATGATCGGGCAGGGCGAGATGGATGCGAGCCACGGGCAATCCCCAGCGATCCCGCACGGTCGGATCGAGATCGACATAGGTGCCGTGGTTGGGGAGAAAATCGTGGAAGACCTCGAAGCCGACGGTGAGATCGTCGCGATAGTGACGCGTCAGCTCGGCTTCGAGCTCGGCTCCCCAGCGCAGCGGGTGGTGGCCGAACGCGATCTCTTCGGCATCGGCCACCGGTCTCGAGGGCACCAGGAAGAAGCGCAACAGACCACCTTTGGCGAGGTCGCTGACACCCTCGGGGAGAAAGTAGTGATCCATCATCGAGCGCCCGAGGAAGGGATGCCAGAGATCGCGGATCGCCGGCGGCAACGAGGTGCTTGGGATGGTCGCTCGACCCATGGTGACGCCGTGAAACTGCAGATGTTTGCCTACTTGACCGTGACGATTGGCGAGGCCATCGGGGAATCGTGGCGAGCGCGAAAGAAGGAGCAAGCGAGCCGATTCGACCGCCGAGCAGGAGACACAGACGACGCGGGCTTCGACCGTGTGCTCGTCGCCTCGGTGGTCGATCCAGTGACAACCCGTGGCCCGGCCTCGTTCGTCTGTTGTGATGTCGCGCACCATCGCGCGTGCGATCACCGTGCACCTGCCGGTCGCTTCCGCGCGTGGAAGAAGTGCCTCTTGCGTGCTGCCCCGAGCACCGGTCTGGCAGCCGTAACCGGCACAGAGCTCGCAGTAGGAACAGGCTGGACGTCCTTTGTAGGGTCGCGAGGTGATGCCACGGGGCGTCGGGAAAGGATGGCCACCGCGGTTGCGGATCGCGGTTTCGATCTCCCCAGCGATCGGGTGAGCATCGAGCGGAGGAAGTGGATACGGGGTCGAGCGGTGACCTTCGAAGGGATTGGCGCCGGTCAGACCGGAGACCCCGACCTCGTGCTCGGCACGCCCGTAGAACGGCTCGAGCTCGTCGTAGTCGAAAGGCCAATCGACCAGCTCACCCGCGTCTCCCCATGCTCCGAAGCGGCTACGCATCCGCAGATCGTCGGGATGGAAGCGATAGAGATAGGCACCCATGTGGACGGTGCCGCCTCCGACACAGCTGGCGATCCAGCCGAGCTGAGTCCTCTGAGACTCGCGGCTGGTCGCGGTCACCACGGTATGAGGGTCGTCGGCCAAGGACGGGGTGAAGAAGCTCTGGCGGTGAATCGACTCGTCGTGAAGATAGGCCTGCCTGGGATGGCGAGGTCCCTTCTCGAGCACGATGACCTCGGCACCCGCTTCGGCCAGGCTGAGGGCGAGAGGGCCGCCACCCGCGCCGCTACCGATGATGACGACATCGGCTTCGAGGTTTCGCGTCATGGATTTTCGGGCTCGAGACAGCGCTCGGGTCCCGACGGTGGCAAGCCGAGGCGACGCCACGTAATGCCATCGGGATTGCCACCGTGGCGTGGGTCACCGAGACCGCCTTCGAGGATCAGCTGGAGCAGCATCCTCAGACCGTGAACGAGGTAGGGGTTGTCATTCGTCTCGATGTGTCGCAAAGCGGCCTCGCGCTCGGCCTGATCGAGATTGCTGAACCGCGACTCGCCCAGCTCTTCGAGGACGGCGAGCATCAAGGGCGCGTTGCCGGCGAACCTATTTCCGTCACGACCGTCATTTCCTTCACGACCGTCATCATCCAGTCTGGCGACGATGAACGTGGCGACACTCGCCGCGCATGCCGACGGCAAGATGTGGTGGACCACCGCTTCGAGCACAGGGTGATGCTCTGCCGTGGTCATGCGGGGGTTTCTTCCTGAACCGTCTCTTGGGCGTTGGCGAGCTCGCTGTAGAGCCCACCTCGTGCCAGCAGAGCGTGATGGGTGCCTTGCTCGATCAGCTCTCCGGCTTCGAAGACCAGGATCCGGTCGGCATCGACCACCGTCGACAATCGATGCGCGACGACGATTCGCGTGGCGCGGAGCAGACGTAGCCGTTCGTAGATCTTGCGCTCGGTGATCGTGTCGAGCGCGCTGGTGGCCTCGTCGAGCAGCAGGATGCGGGGTCGGTGGAAGAGCGCTCGAGCCAGCGCGAGACGCTGTCGCTGACCGCCCGAGAGTGACGCGCCACCATCGGCGACGACGGTGTTGTAGCCCAGAGGCATGGCGATGATGTCGTCGTGGATCTCGGCTTTGCGTGCCGCCTCGATCACCCGTGACAAGGGTGCGTCGGGCTCGCTGAGCGCGATGTTGCGACGGATCGAGGTGCCGAAGAGAAACGGGTGCTGGGTGACGATCCCGAGCTGCTGTCGGGTGCGTTGGAGATCGAGCTGCTGGAGGTCGTGACCGTCGTAGAGCACCCGTCCGGAGGTGGGTGGATACAGCCCGAAGAGCAGGCTGGCGAAGGTCGATTTACCCGAGCCGGAACGGTCGACGACCCCGATCAGCTCGCCAGGTTCGATCTCGAGATCGATCTCGCGTACTGCGAGCGGCGCCAGAGGGCCGTAGCGGAAGCTGACGCCTTCGACTCGGATGCTCCCCGTGAGCCGGCCCGGAGGCGAAACCTCGTCGAGACTCTGCTCGCGTGGCGTGTCGAAGACTTCCGAGATCCGGTCGAGATAGCCACGCATGCGCTCGAGATCGAAGGCGGTGTTCATCAAGGTGGCCAGCGGCTGGAGAAACCCGGCGGCGAGCGCGCTCATGGCGAGCATGGTGCCGAGACTGAGGCTGCCGTTGAGCACCAGGTGACCACCGACCAGCAACACGACCAGAGGTGAGATGGTGCCCAGCATGTCGACCACGGCGTCGATACGAGCCTGGAAGCGTCCCTGATCGAGCGTGATGTTGAGCTCGTCGACGAAGAGGTCGGACCAATGACCCACGGCGCGGTCCTCGGCGCCGGTCGCTTTCAGGGTCTCGATTCCCGACAGCATTTGCACCTGGTAGCCACGCGCCGTGGCCTGCGTCTGAAGCTGTTCGGCGGTCAGCTCACGGTACCGTCGCCGGCTGACCGCGAAGACCACCACCCGCAACCCGCCGAGCGCCACCACGACCAGCGCCAAAGGGGGGCTGATCGCCAGTAGCAAGACCAGGTACAGGCTGACCATGACGCCGTCGAGCACCGCCGACAACGTGCTGGAGGTGAGCAGCTCACGGACCATCGTGTTGCTGTTGATCCGGGTGATCAAGTCACCGGTCGAGCGCTGCGTGAAGAAGGAATAGGGCAGGGCGACCATGTGCTCGAGAAATTCGAGGGTCAGCTGGGCATCGAGATGGGTGCGCAGCTGGAGCAGTAGATGGGCGCGCAAGAACGCACAGAGGAAGCGATAGGCGCCGAGCAGCACGGTTCCCGCCGCCAGGATCCAAAGCAGGGGTGCGTCGCCACGTGGGATGACCCGGTCGACCAAGACTCCGGTGAGCAGTGGCAGGGCGAGGGCCAGCAGCTGGAGCAAGAACGACAGCAGGACGACCCGGGGCAGCTCGGTCGAGGCGCTGAGCAGACGTCGGATATAGCGCCAGATCCCGCGAGCTCGGCGGTCTTCAGGGAGGAATTCCTCGGCTGGCTCGAAGGTCAGACCGACGCCGGTGAAGGAACGCGCCAGCTCGTCGGCGGCGATGCGCCGTCGACCGAGCGCCGGGTCGAGCAGCACCACGTCGTCGCCGACGAGACGCTCGAAGACAACGAAATGGTGAAAGCGCCAGTGCAAGATCGACCCTTTGGGCAGGGCGCGCAAATCCTCGGGTGATTCGATCTTGACGCCGCGGCCGGACAGGCCGTAGAAGCGACCGGCGCGGAGCAGGCTGTAGGCGTCGCTGCCGTCGCGGTCGACCCCGGCGACCTGACGGACTTCTTCGAGCGGTACCTGTTTGCCGTGCCAGGCGAGGATCATGGCCAGACACGCCGCGCCACAATCGGCGTTCGAGGTCTGGCGAATATAGGGGAGCTCGTGGCCACCGACCAGGCGGAGCTTGGCGAGAGCCGGGAAGCGCTCGGCGAACTTCCGCCTCGTATCAGCCATGACGATCCCCGAAGACCCGTTCGAGACCTGGAACGAGATGGAAGAGGATCGGCTGGGAACGAACGCGGATTTCGAGCACGCCTTGCATCCCGTCCCGGAAGGGCCACGGTCGGCCACCATCGTCGAACGTCGCCTCGGGGAGACGGGCGCGCACCAACACCACCGGAGCGGTGCCGCGAGCGATGATCGGTCGACCGAGTGCCTGACGAGCCTGGTCGAGACTGATGACTTCTTCACCGACCGTCGTCACTTCGAGGTGGAAGAAGAAGTCCGGATAGCCCTGCAGGCTGAGACGCGCCGGCTGACCCGATCGCAGCTGGGGCCCGAACTCACCGGGCACGAGTGCCACCACCGAACGTTCATCCTGGTCGGCGATCAACGACAGCACCGGCTCGCCCATCGCCAGATGCTGACCTGGACGGATCCGCAGGTCGCCGACGGCGCCATCGATCGGTGCTCGAATC
Source organism: Acidobacteriota bacterium (assembly GCA_039184055.1). Taxonomy (GTDB): domain Bacteria; phylum Acidobacteriota; class Thermoanaerobaculia; order Multivoradales; family J023; genus JBCDBH01. Next base: position 33,294 of record JBCDBH010000007.1, on the reverse strand, counting down.
ACCCGTTCGGCGAGCCGCGCCCGCGCTTGCTCGAGACGCGTGCGAACGTCGATCAACGCTGCTTCGACAGCTTTGTCGGTGGGATCGATCAGTCGCTGGCGGAGACGTTGTTCGAGATCGCTTTCCAGATTGGCGATATCGGTGGCTTCGGGAGCGCCATAGAGACGGATCAACGGCGTTCCGACGGTCACCTGTTGCCAGGGCTCGACCTCGACCGCGGTGACCGCGGCGGCAATGTGTGTGGTGACCTCGACACGCTGGCCGATTTGCACGACCGCCTGACCGCTGGCGTAGTCGTGCATGCGTCCGGTAATCAGAAAGAGCATCGTCAGGACCACGCCGGCCAACAGGACGAGCCAGGTCCAGCGGGTCCAATCTTGCGTGTTGCGCAGCACACGTCCACGTTCGCTGAAGCCACGCGCGCTGGCCTCGATCGCTTCGTCGCGGAAGAGGTCGGAGCTCGCGCCGACGGAATGTGCCTGCAGCACCGGCTCGTGGGGCCGTGGTCCGAGCACGGCGAAGAGCGGTCGCAGATAGTCCGCGAACGAGGTGGCGATGTCGACGTCGAGAGCGGAAAAGGCATCGCTTTCGAGGCTTCGTCCGACGGTGAGCATGCCGAGGGTTTGCCGGTCAGGGCCATGAATCGGCACGGCGAGCAGTCGGCCCGGGTCGCCATCGACTTCGTGATCGTGCCGCGGGTCGAGAGCGCTGTCGTCGACGCGTAGGGCCGTGCCGCTGCGTGCCGCGAAGCTGGTCAGACCGGCCGCCGCGCTGACCTCGATACCGCTCGTCGAATCAGAGGAGTCGATCGCGGTGAGCGTGTGCCGAATCGGGTCGTACGACCACAGCCGCCCACGGTCGATACCGATCATCTCGTGCAGGGCGTCGAACACGGGTTCTCCCAGCTCTTCGAGTCGCGTGGCGCGCAACAAGGGCTCGGCGGTGGCGAGCAGACGACGCTTCACGAGCACCCGTCGATCCTGTGACCGTCGCGCCGCCGCCAGGTCGAGCAGGAGTCGAGCGCGGAAGGCCGCTTGGCCAGCGGCGACGATGGTTGCCGTGTCGGCGGCGTCGAGGCCTTCGGGGCTGGTGTAGAAGAGCCGATCTTCCTGGATCAGCATCTGTAAGCGAAGATCGTCGGGGGCCGGGGTGCCGAAGAAGAGAATGATCGGCTTTTGAAACGGGTGGTGTTTGAAGAGGTCGACGACGAAGTCGAGACTCGCCGTCGGATCGAGTCGCGGACCCAGCGCCAGCGTGCCGAGCGCGAACGACTCGACGATGATCTCGGCGTCGTCGAGCGTAGCGGCCGTTTCGAGCTCGACCGAGGGCAGACCGGCGCGGCGGCAGGCGTCACGCACCCGCTCGTCGAGATGCGCCGAGTCGAAGCCGGCGAGCAGCATGACCGCACCGTCGATCAGGTCGCGACGCGCGGCGGGAATGTCGGCCCGAGGCTCGGTGGAGGCGATATCCGGGGCTCGCTCGGTGGACGGTAGGGGAGCGGTCATCGATCGACCATCCCATGGACCTCGACACCGAGCCCCCCTCGAGGTTCCCGGGTCAACGTCGTGGCCTCGATGAGCGCTTCGACGAATACTCGTTGGGAAGCGAGGTCGATTTCCGGGGCGATGTGACGCACCGTGGCGCGACCGATCGTCGCGCCGCTCGGCGATTCGGTAACCGTCACCGAGTCGCCCAGCCGGAGCGCCACCAGCTCTTGGGGCGGTACCGCGAAACGCACCAGGGATGCGCGGCTCGACACGAAGCGAATGATCGGCGTGCCGGCATTGACCACCGCGCCCGGGTCGAGAAAGCGCGTCGCCACTCGACCCGGAAACGGAGCGCGGATCTCGAGCTCGTCGAGACTCTGCCCGAGCTGCTCGACGGTTGCTCGGGCACGGCTTACCCGGGCGCGTTCGGCACCGGCTTCGGCTTCGGCGGCCTGAGCCTCGACCTCGAGGGCCGCTAGTTCTTCTTCCGACCACAGCTCGGGACTATCGGAGCGTCGTTCGAGACGTGAACGCTCCTGACGCGCGCGGGTCTCGGCACGCTCGAGCTGGGCTTCGGCCATGTCGAGATCGGCTTCGGCGATCCGGAGCTCTTGGGAAGCGTTGCGTGTATCGAGGGTGACCAGCAGCGCGCCGGTGTCGACACGGTCACCCGCGCGCACCTCGATCCGCTCGATCCGTCCCGTCGTTCGCGCCGCCAGGTCGACCGCCTCGACCGGCACGATGACACCGATCCAGCCACGCTCCGCATCCTCGGCGGCGATCGACACGCTGACCGACAACAAGGCGACGAAGAGGAGCCGAGACAGATACATCATCACAATCTTATACATTTTCGCTGTGCGTCAGACGACGACCACCGGGCAGTTGGTGCTTGTCGTCGCTCGAGCTTGCGGTAGCCTTCGGTCGATGAAGATCGACGAGAAGGTCGAAACAGCGATTCGCGACCTCCCCGATCGGCCGGGGATTTACATCTTTCGTGATGATGAGAAGCGGCCACTCTACGTTGGCAAGGCGAAGTCGTTGCGCAAGCGAGCGACGCAATACCTCAGCCGTCAGCACGACACGCGGATCCATCGCATGCTCTTCGAAGCGCGGGGTCTCGACTACCTGATCACCGACAACGAAGCCGAGGCGTTGGTACTCGAGAACAATTGGATCAAGACCAAGCGACCGCGCTACAACATCCGACTTCGTGACGACAAAACCTATCCGTATTTGAAGCTCACCCTCGCCGAGGACTGGCCACGGATCGCCTTTACCCGTCGGATCCGCAACGACGGCGCCGAGTATTTCGGGCCGTTCTTACCGGGGGGCTTGGCGCGCAAGGCGATCAAGATGGTGCAGAAACTCTTCGGGATCCGGGTGTGTCGGATTCCGATCGACGGTGGTTTGGCGCGACCGTGTCTCTACTACGACATGCGTCGTTGTCTCGGGCCCTGTGTCGACGGCCTGACCACCACCGAGGCCTACCGTGACGCCGTGGAGCGAGCGCGTCTCTTTCTCGCCGGACGCAACGACGCGCTGCTTCGCGATCTCAAGAAAGACATGCGGGTGGCGTCGGATGATCTCGAATACGAGGAGGCGGCGCGACTGCGGGATCTGATCTTCGAGGTCGAGGAGATCTCGCAGCGGCGCAAATTGTCATCGACCCGTGGCGAAGACGTCGATGTCTACGGTGCCTATGTCGCGGCGGGCAACGCGGCGGTGTTGGTGTTGGTGATGCGGGGAGGTCAAGTGCTCGATCGTCGCGAGCTCTTCTGGGAAGGCCAGGCCGAGACCGACGCGGCCGGGTTGCTCTCCGAAGTGGTGCCGCAGATCTACGATCGCACGACCTTTATTCCGAAGGAGATTCATCTGCCGGTGCCGATCGAAGGGGAAGAAGCGTTGACGGCCTGGCTCACCGAGCGCAAGGGCGAACGGGTCTACCTACGTTTTCCCGCGCGTGGTCAAAAGGCCGAGCGGGTGGCCTTGGCGATGCGCAACGCCGAGTTGGCGTATCGCCGTCGGTTTCGTGGCAAAGGTCACCCAGGGGCATTGGCTCTGGGGCAACATCTCGGCTTGCCCGAAGCGCCGCAGCGGATCGAGGGCTTCGATATTTCGCACTTTCAAGGCAGCGACACGGTCGCGTCGATGGTGGTGTGGGAAGGCAACCGGATGCGCAAGAGCGACTATCGGACGTTCAATATTCGCGGCCTCGACGGCCCCGACGACTATGCGGCACTCCACCAGGCGGTCGCACGGCGATATCGACGCGTCCTCGAGGAAACCGGTGCCATGCCGGATTTGATTTTGATCGATGGCGGTCGTGGGCAGCTCAACGCGGCGCTCGCCGCTCTCACTGAGCTCGGCGTGGAAGAGACACCGGTGGTGAGCCTCGCCAAACGTGAAGAGGAAATCTTCCGGCCCGAAGATCCGGTCCCGCTCGAGCTGCCACGCAACGATCCGGGTTTGCAGCTCTTGCAACGGGTACGTGACGAATCCCATCGCTTTGCCGTGGCGCGCCATCGTGCGCGGCGCAAGCGCGGTACGCTACGTTCGAAGCTCGATGGACTCCGTGGCGTGGGACCGCAACGACGCAAGCTTCTGATCAAGCATTTCGGAAGCGTTCGCGGGGTCGCCATGGCCGAGCGAGAGATGTTGCAGGAATTGTTGGGCGACAAGATTGGACTATCCGTATATGCCCAGTTGCACGACAAGGAGAATGAATCTCCAACGTCGGGGAAAGACTGACTCTTTCGTGGGTTTTGCGGTAGACTACGAGAATCTCGTTTGCAGGTGCTGCGGTACTCTCTATCGTGAAGATGACACAGCGAGATCACGCGTGGAGGACGAGATGAGTTGTGGAGTGGCTGCATGACTTTGATCGAAATCATTCGTTCACTTTTCTTGGCTTCCGCGGACGGTGTGGCCGTAACCAAAGGGGAGCGACGGCGAGATCTTTTCGTTCGTCGTGGCGGCTGGTACCTCGACCGTGACCATGATCGCGCGGGCGAAGTGGTGGCCCGGCTCGGCGACGACGCGGTGCGTGAACGTCCTTGGACCGATGCGATTCTGGTGCGCTTGGTCGACGAGCTGGCGGCGGAGCTGCCCGGCCCGGCGACCCCTGCCGATCAGCGGCCGCTCTCGGGTGGCGTCGAGTTGGTGGGGCCGCTGCCCACCGCTGCCTTGTTGTTGGCGTTGACCGGGCGAGGATCCAATCGCGATCTGCTGACGATTCTCGGTGGTCGCGACACCAAGCTCAAGGCACGTCACGACACACCGGCGATGCAACAGCTCGGCGGCCTCGATCCCGACATGGCGCGTTTGTTGACCACCCTCGATCGACCGGCGACGGTCGAGCAGGTGGAGCGCAACGGCGATCGATCACGATCGTTGATGGCCCTGGCGCGCTTGTGGGCGGTCGGGTTGGCCGAGCCCTTGATCGAACGGATCACGACCTCGGGAACCGTGCTCACGCCCAAAGCCTACGAGCGCTTCGTCGAGCGTATGGCCAGTAGCCTGGTCGCGGAGCCGCTCACGATCGGTGCCGACGAGCATCGCGCCCGAATCGCCGAGCGGTGGCAACGACTCAGCGAGCTCGATCATTATCAGCTCTTGGAGGTGTCACCGGGAGCCGACGAAGCGACCGTGCATGCCGCCTACCGAGCGTTGGCTCGCGAGGTCCATCCTCTCCACGCCAATCGTCTCGGCCAATCGCTCGCCCGGACGCTCGAATTGCTTTTCGAAGGTGCCACCGAAGCCTATTTGGTGCTGTCCGAGCCGCGTCGACGGGCCAGCTACAACACGATGGCCGGCATCGTGAATCGTGGTGGCGCCGAGGTCGACGCCGAGCAGCGCGAAGAGGAAAAGAAGGCGATGGCGCGCAATCTGGTGCGTCGGGCGTCGAGCGCCGCGTCGACCATGGACTATTCGACCGCCGTCGATCTGTTCAAGGAGGCGGCGCGACTCGATCCCAAACCCGAGACCTGGGCACGGCTGGCTCAGATTCAAGCCAAGAACCCCAATTGGCGTCGTCAGGCGGTGGAGAGCTATCGCCACGCGCTGGCCATGCAGCCCAAGGATTCCGCCCTCTGCGTGGCGTGCGCCGAGGTGCTCGAAGCCATGGACGATCCCCGCGCCGCGCGCGAGCTCTACGAACGAGCTCTGCGGGTCGAGCCCGGCCACGCGGTGGCCCGGCAGGCGCTCGATCGTCTCGGTGGCGCCAAGATGGCCGCGCGCTGAGGGTATACACTCGGTCTCGCCGGAGAGTTTCACGCGGTCGCCTTCCCTCGGGAAGGAGGAAAGTCCGAGCTCCCACGGGTAGCATGCTCGCTAACGGCGAGGCGTGGTGACGCGACGGAAAGTGCAGCAGAGAGTAGACCGCCCGGCATGGCCGGGTAAGGGTGAAAGGGTGCGGTAAGAGCGCACCGCTCCGCCGGCGACGGCGGGGGCACGGTAAACCCCATGTGGAGCAAGACCAAATAGGGGAGCGGCAGTCGGTTCACCCGTACCGCTCGCACCTCGGTGCGACCGCTCTCGGGTAGGTTGCTGGAGATCGGCGGCAACGTCGGTTCTAGAGGAATGACCGCTAACCGGCCCGTTCGGGTCGGTGATACAGGACTCGGCTTATGAAACTCTCCGGCGTCTCGATGCCACGACGATCTCCGGCCGACGGTGCGCGCGAGGTGCATTGGCCGCCACCGGTGCATCCCGGGGCGCGAATCGGCGTCGCGGCGCTCTCGGGACCGGTCGACCCGAAGCGGCTCGCATCGGGGCTCGAAGGGCTCGCGACGCTCGGTTTCGAACCGGTGCTCGCCGACAATGTGGGCGCGCGCCACGGATTGTTCGCCGGCACCGACGACGAACGTCTCGAAGGCTTCTATCGCCTCTGTGATCGAGAGGACGTCGAGGCGATTCTCTTCGCGCGTGGTGGGTGGGGCTTGATGCGCCTGTTGCCACGTCTCGACTGGGAGCGCTTGGCGCGTCATCCGAGAGCCTACGTCGGCTATTCGGATCTCACCCCGTTTCTCGATCAGGTCGTCCAGCGTCTCGGTCTGGTGGCGTTTCATGGTCCGATGGTGGCGGCGGACCTAGCGCGACGTCTCGATCACGACGAGAAACAGAGTTTCTTGGCCGCGCTGGCGGGGAAGCGACCGCTCGAGATTCCAGTGGCCGCGACCACCGCCGAGCACGAGATCGAGGGACGTCTGGCCGGTGGCTGTCTAAGCCTCGTCACCAGCCTGCTCGGCACACCGTGGCAGGTGGATTTTCGTGATGCTGTGGTGGTCTTGGAGGATGTCGGCGAGCCGGCCTACCGGATCGACAGAATGTTGACCCATCTGCGGCTCTCGGGTACTCTCGACGGAATACGTGCCTTGATTCTCGGTCACTTGACGGCGGGAAACCGTTCCCGCGACGAGGCGGACTGGCGATCCTGGCACGACGAGCTAGCCACGCTCGCCCCGATGGCCTGGGGTCTCGAATCGGGCCATCGCAGTCCGAATTTGACTCTCCCGCTCGGCGCGCGGGCCCGATTGGTCCCCGACCGCGCCGCGCTGATCATCGAATGAACGGTCCATGACCGCGGTTATACGACCACCGTCGCACGTTGCGATCGTGGCCAAGGAATCCATGCGATGACCAAGCCGGTCTTCAAGAGCACGCGCTCCAAGACGACGGATCAATACATGTTGACCGTCGAGGATGGCGACGCGATTTTTCTCGAGGGTGATCTCGGCACCGAGATGTACGTGATTCAGGAAGGGCATGTCGCGCTGAGCCGCAAGGTCGGCGACGAGCAGCGCCAGCTCGCGGTGCTCGAACCGGGTGATTTCTTCGGCGAGATGAGCATTCTCGAGGATTTGCCCCGCTCGGCGACGGCGCGCGCGTCAGGTGATTGTCGCTTGCTGCAGATCAATGGTTCGACGTTCGACCACATGCTGCGCAAGAACCCCGAGATCGCGGTGCGGATGATGCGTAAGTTGTCGCGTCGCTTGCGCGAGACGAACCGCTTGCTACGCGAGGCGCTCGGTGGGGTCGACCAGCTACCGTCGCCCGAGATGCCGCCGCCGGAAACCGGAGCCCGACATACCGGTACCGAGCTCCTGGAGCACGACAGCGGCGTCAAGCTGTATTTGTCGGCCGGGGATGAAACCACCGTCGGACGCCGCGACCCGGTGACCGGTATCCATCCCGACATCGACCTCACCGATATCGACGATCAACGTTCGATCAGTCGTCGCCACTCCAAGATCTTTCGCCGTGGCGGCAAGTTCTACGTGCGCGAGGAGATCGGCACGATGAACGGCACCTTCGTCAACGGCGATCGGGTCGAAACGGGAGTGCCGGTCGAGTTCGAAGACAAAGACGAGCTCCGTTTCGGTCTGGTCAAGCTGATCTTTCACGGTCTCTGAGTCGCCTGAGTCGTGCGGGTATTGCTGGTAGCGAACACGCTGCCACCGAGCGATCTGTCGGGGGCCGGCGAGCAAGTCGTGCAGCTCGCGACGGGACTACGCGCCGCCGGATGCGACGTACGGATCCTCGGTCGAGGTGAAGACGGCGCGCGGGGCTCGAAGCTGCTTTTTCCGCTCCGCGTCGTGCCAGCCGCCTGGCGCTGGTTACGGACCTTCAAACCCGATGTCGTGCAAGTCCACGAAAGCGATGCCGCCCTCGTCGCGGTGCTGGTGCGGGTCTTGCGCGCCGTGGGTCTACTTCGACCCTGGCCACGGTTGGTGGCGCTCCAGCAGGTCAGCTATCGGGAAGAAATCCGTTCGACTCGAGCTTTGCGTTTCGCGGGTCGCGTGCTCGGTGAGCCGGGAGCCGTCGAACGACGATTCCGATACACCAAGGGGCCGCTGCAGTGGTTGCTCGGTCGGTGGACGGCGCGACTGGCCGACCAGGTATTGGCGCCGAGTCGTAAGACCGCGGCCGAGCTCGAACGCGACTATCGCGTCTCGGACGTGGATGTCTTGCCGAATGTCACCGGCGGGCTCGAAATCACGACCGAACCGCCATCCGACAACGACGAACCGTCGGGTTATTTGCTCTACGTCGGTCGACTGCGGATTCGCAAAGCCGTCGAGGTGTTGCTGGAAGCGCTCGCCGAAGTGCGTGCTCGTCACCCTGACGTCCGCGTGCTGATCGCGGGGGATGGTGAACAACGTGAGGCGCTCGAACGTCGAGCTCGAGAGCTCGGACTCGGTGACACGGTGCGTTTTCTCGGCCGTGCTTCGGCGGCACGGGTTCGAAGGCTGCTGGCGTCGGCGCGCGCGTTGGCGGTGCCGTCGATTTACGAAGGCATGCCGCTGGTGATTCTCGAAGCGATGGAAGCAGCGGTGCCGGTCGTAGCGACCACGGTAAGCGGCATCCCGGAAGTGGTCGTCGATGGCGAGACCGGTTGGCTGGTGCCTCCGGAGCATCCTCCCGAGTTGGCACGCGCGCTGATCGAGGTGCTCGCCGATCCGTCCCGGGCCACCACGCGTGGCGAGGCGGGGCAACGGCGTCTCGACGAGCTCTATCGACCCGACGTGGTGGCGGCACGTTGGCTCGAGATCGTGGTGTGACGATCCGCGTGCGAAGGATCACGCGGACGTCGGCGACCCGTGTGTCGACGATCCAGAAGAGGCGACAGTATGGCGACTGACGAAACATCCACCGAGACGGTGACGACACAGAGCGACACGAGCAAGACGGCCAAGGTACACACCGCCACCGCCAGTCTCTTGCCTGCTTCGTGGTCGGTGATGTTGCCCGAATTCGAAGGCCCTCTCGACCTCTTGTTGCAATTGATCAAGATCAACGAGGTCGACATCACAGACATCCCGCTCGTCGTGGTGTGTGATCAATTTCACGCCTATTTGGATCTGATGGAAGCGCTCGATCTCGATATCGCCGGTGAGTACATCTATATGGCGGCGTATCTCATCCATCTGAAATCGAAGATGTTGCTGCCACGTCCGAAAACGAATGGCGACGGGGAGGCTGCCGAGGATCCGCGTGATGAGCTGGTCGAGCGGCTGCTCGAATACCGGCGCTTGAAAGAGGCGGCTCAAACCCTGGCGGAGGTCGATAGCGTGCGTCGGGGTATGTGGGTGCGAGAGAGCGATGAGCTGGCGCGGATCGTCAAAGCCGATCTGCCGGCGATCGAGCTCGCCGATCTGTCGATGGTCGATCTCCTACGGACCTTCAAGACCGTGCTCGACCGTTTCGAGGAGCAGCGCCCCGAGCCCATGCAGGTGGTCGGTGAGACGTTCTCGGTGCGTGATCAGATGACCCGTCTGCTCGAACGAATGCGCGCCGCGCGCCCGCTCGATCTGCTCGACGATCTGCGCACCCTGTCGGGGCGTCGCGAAGCGATCGCGGCCTTCCTCGCCGTGCTCGAGCTCTCGCGCCTGGCTTTGATTCGCATTCATGTCGGTGAGCGAGGCATCGTCTTGTACCGCACGGCGCGCGAGATCGTCACGTCGGAAATCGACGCGGTACAAGGTTGAGCATGGTCACGAGGATGAGCATGGGAACACGAATGAGGAAATCGTCTTGAGTCGTCGCGAGCTCGAGTCGGCCATCGAAGCGATTCTCTTTGTCGCTCGCGAGCCGGTGCCACGCAAGAAATTGCTCAGCATCTTCGACGCGCGGGACCGTGACGAAGCCAACCGGGCTCTGGCGGTCGTGATCGAACGCTATCGAGAACGGGCGAGCAGCGGCATCATGATCGACGAAGTCGCGGGCGGCGTGCGGTTGGTGACCCGGCCCGACCTGCACGGTTATTTGCGCCGATTCTACGAGGCGAGCGGAAGTTCGAAGATGTCGATGGCGGCTCTCGAGACGCTGGCTATCGTCGCCTATCGCCAGCCCGTGACGGCGCCCGAGATTCAAGAGCTACGGGGTGTCAGCTCCTCGGGCGTGCTCAAAACCCTGCTCGAGCGACGGCTGATCCGAGTCGCTGGGCGCAAGGAAGTGGTCGGCAAGCCCTTCCTCTACGCCACGACTCGTGAATTCCTCATGCACTTCGGACTCGATACGCTCAAGGAGCTGCCACCGCTCGAGCAGTTCGAGGAGCTGCTCGGGGTCGACGAGCCTGACGAGCCGGCCGAAGACGATCACGAGGAGATCGCCCTGCAAGAGGCGGCGGTGGTCGAAGAAGCGGCGGCGGAAGAGGAAGAACGTCTCGAAGACGAGGCGATCGAGGCGGAGCGCGAAGCCGCGGAGGCCGCGGCGGACGAAGAGATCGACGATGACCTAGACGACGACGATCCACCCGTTCACGATTCGACGGAACCCGTCGTCGTGGAGGCGGCCGCCGTGGAAGAACAAGGATCGACAGTGCCGGACGATGTGATGGGAGTCGAAAACGAATGAGCCTGGAACGACTACAGAAGATTCTCGCTAGAAGTGGCGCGGCGACATCGCGACGCAAGGCGGAGGAGCTGATTCGTGACGGTCGGGTGACGGTCAACGGCGCCATCGCCGATTTGGGCGCGCGCGCCGACGCCGACAACGACGCCATCAAGGTGGACGGCAAGCGTGTCCATCCACCGCGTGGCCCTCGTCACTACCTGCTGGTCAACAAACCGCGTGGGTACGTTTCGACGCGGTACGATCCCGAGGGACGCCCGACCCTGATCGACCTGGTGCCCCAGCGCTATCGCGACGTCGTCTTGCCGGTCGGTCGGCTCGATTTCGATACCGAGGGGCTGATCATCCTCACTGACGACGGCGACTTCGCGCAACGGATCGCCCACCCGCGTCACGGCTGTGGCAAGACCTATGAGGTCAAGGTGAAGGGGCGACCCGATGCCGTCAAGATCGACAAGCTACGGGCGGGCATCGTGCTCGACGGCCGTCGCACGGCCCCGGCTGATATTCGAGCGCGGCGGGTCGATCGCCAGACGCGAGACGCGTTAAACAATTCGTGGTGGACGGTGGTGTTGAAAGAAGGACGCACCCGTCAGATTCGCGAGATGTTCTTTCGCATCGGTCATCCGGTAGCCAAATTGCGCCGGACCGCGATCGGTGCCTTGACCGACTCCTATTTGCCTCGCGGCGCGTGGCGTGAGCTGACCGAGCACGAAGTGGCGTCTCTCCGCAGTGGTCAATGGAACGAGCGACAGCGACCGGCGCCACAACAACGGCGGCGGCGCGTCAAGCCGAAAAAACGATGAGCGCACCGACCATCGTCGCGATCGACGGCCCGGCCGGAGTCGGTAAGACCACGGTGGCCCGTCGCTTGGCCGAACGGCTCGGTCTACCGGTGCTCGATACCGGAGCCATGTACCGAGCGTTCGCGCTCTACGTGCTCGACCACGGACTGGCCGAAGACGTCGCGACCCTGGCGGAAGCGATCGCGCGTCTGCCGCTCGAGGTCGAGCGTCGCGCCGACGCGGTGACCCTCGACATCGTGCTCGATGGCGAGCCCGTTGGGGATCGCATCCGTACCCAGGAGGTGAGTGAGATGACGTCACGTCTCTCGACGCAGCCGGTGGTTCGAGAGCGGATGGTCGCCTTGCAACGCACCTGCGCGGCGGTTCATGGCGCGGTGGTCGAGGGGCGTGACATCGGTACGGTGGTCTTTCCACACACCCCTCACAAGTTCTTTCTCGACGCTCGCCCCGACGTCCGGGCTCGCCGACGGCACGGCGATTTGGCTCGCAAAGGCGGTACCACCCCCGAGCTCGCCGAGGTCGAGCGGGATCTGGCGCGCCGTGACGAGCGTGATCGGAGCAGGGAAGCGGCGCCGCTTCGCTACGACGATTCTTATGTGCTGATCGACACGTCCGACCGTGACGTCGAGGCCATCGTCGACGACATGATGACCGCCATGACGGGGCGCTGATCGAGCTCTGACGATGACCGATCGCGCCTTCCTCGCCGAGCAGCTTCGTACGTGGGCGGTCGAAGAAGGCTTTACCCGCGCCGGGGTCGCGTCCCTGGTGCCATCGGCTCACGGTGAGGTGTTTCGACGCTGGCTGGCGCGTGGCGATCACGCCGATATGCAGTGGATGGAGCGCCGGATCGAGTTGCGTGAGGACCCTCGACGCTTGGTGCCCGGCGCACAAAGCGCACTGGTGGTGGCGCTGCAGTATTTTCCGCTCGAAGGTGGGGACGAGCCGAGCGGTGATCTGTGGCCCAAGGTGGCGCGCTACGCTCGGGGTCGTGACTACCACGACATCATGAGCAAACAGCTCAAACGGCTGGCGCGGCGGATCGAAGCAGCCTACCCGGGCACGGTGACCCGACCGTATGTCGATACGGGGCCGGTGCTGGAACGCGAGCTCGCGGCGCGCGCCGGTATCGGCTCGTTCGGCAAGAATACCAATCTACTCGAGCGTCGCTGGGGCTCGTATTTCCTCCTCGGTGAGCTTTTCCTCAGTCTGGATTTGGAACCCGATGCGCCGCTCGACGACCCGTGTGGGCGCTGCACGCGTTGTCTCGACGCCTGTCCCACGGGTGCCTTGCCCGAGCCGTATCGACTCGACGCGCGACGCTGTATCGCCTATTGGACGATCGAGCATCGAGGCGATCTACCGACCGAGGTGCGACCCTGGCTCGGCGAGTGGGTGTTCGGTTGCGATATCTGCCAGGAGGTGTGTCCCCACAACCACAAGGTTCTCCCCGGAACCGAGCCGCGATTGCGTCTGCCACCCGAGCGTGCCGAGCTCGATCTGGAGGCGCTCTTGGGGTTGGAGGTCGAGGAGTTTCGCCGTCGTTTCATCAAGAGTCCGATGAAACGGACCAAGCTCGAGGGGCTGAAGCGCAACGCGGCGGTGGTGATGGGCAACCGTGGCGATACCGCCTATGTGCCGGCGCTCGGACGAGCGCTCGACGATGCCTCACCGGTAGTGCGCAAACACGCCGCGTGGGCGCTCGGACGGATCGGTGGCGCGGCGGCTATCGACCGGTTGATCGCGGCGCATCGCGTCGAAATCGACGATGCCGTGCGAAGCGAGATCGATGATGCTCTCGAAGGCCTCGGCGGTTGACAGCCGCCAGACCCAGGCCTATACTCCCACGTCCCGAGTTCTCAAGAACTTACGCCCGAAGACACCAGCGCCCATCACGACGAAAAGTTGCGAAAACGGCCCAGCGGCGTGCGGCGGAGGCTCGGTTTTTGCGTGTTAGCAACAGGTTTCGGAGCCTCGTGCAACGAAATCTGATTCCATCGTAAGGAGGTAACGAATCCATGGACGAGCACAGCAACCAGGCGGTCTCCGAGAGCGCGGAGCCCGAGGTGAGCGCCGCGGCTGAGGTGCCCTTGACCGACGAAGCGCTCGAGGCGGCGGGAGATCTCAGCTCCGCCGAAGCCGGAGAGCGCGAGATCGATTATGAGCAGCTTCTCGCGTTGTACGACGAGAGCATGCGGCATCTGGAAGAAGGCGAGATCGTCACCGGCCACGTCGTCGAGATCACCGACGATGTCGTCGTCGTCGATGTCGGGTACAAGAGCGAAGGCCTCGTGCCACGCGGCGAATTCACCGACTATGACGGCAATCTGCAGGTCGCGCTCGGTGACGAAGTCGAAGTCTTGCTCGAGAAGACCGAAGATACCGAAGGCCACGTTCTGCTCTCGAAGCAGAAAGCGGTCAAGATGCGGATCTGGAACGACATCGAGCAGGCCTACAAAGATTCCTCGATCATCACCGGTCGGGTCATCGATCGCATCAAGGGCGGTTTGACCGTCGATGTCGGTCTACGCGCGTTTCTTCCTGGATCGCTGGTCGACATCAAGCCGGTCAAGAACCTCGAGTCGCTCAAGGGTGAAGAGCTCCAGTTCAAGGTGATCAGCCTCGATCGTCGGCGCAACAACATCGTCTTGTCGCGCAAGGCGGTACTAGAGAAGGAATTCGCCAAGAAGAAGGCGGAGACTCTCCAAAAGCTTCAAGAAGGCGCCAAGCTGCCGGGCGTGGTCAAGAACATCACCGACTATGGTGTGTTCATCGACCTCGGTGGAATCGACGGTCTTCTCCACATCACCGATATCTCCTGGGGCCGGGTCAACCATCCCTCGGAGCATTTTTCGGTCGGTGACGAAGTCGAGATCGTCATTCTCAAATTCGACCCGGAAACCGAACGCGTTTCGCTCGGCTACAAGCAGCGCTCCGAGGATCCGTGGAATCTGGTCGACAAGAAGTATCCGATCGGCTCGCGGGTCAGCGGCACGGTCGTGTCCCTGGTCGACTACGGCGCTTTCCTCGAGATCGAGGAAGGTGTCGAGGGTCTGATCCACGTCAGCGAGATGTCGTGGACCAAGAAGAACGTCAACCCGGCGAAGCTCCTGTCGATCGGCGACGAGATCGAAGCGATCGTCTCGGAGCTCGACATGGAGCAACGACGGATCAGCCTGTCGCTGCGTCAGACCGAGCGCAATCCTTGGGAAGAGCTCGCCGATACCTTCCCGCCGGGCTCGATCATCGAAGGCAAGGTGCGCAACCTGACCGACTTCGGCGCCTTCGTCGAGATCACCGACGATATCGACGGTCTCATCCACGTTTCCGACATGAGCTGGACCAAGCGGGTCAAGCACCCCAACGAGGTGCTCAAGAAGGGTGACGTGGTGCGTGCGCGGATCACCAACATCGACGTGCCGAACCAGCGCGTTTCGCTGTCGATCAAGGAGTTCTTGCCCAACGAGTGGGACGACTTCGTCGCCACCCACTATGTCGGCGATACGGTCGACGGCAAGGTGGTCAACGTCACCGACTTCGGTCTCTTCATCGACATCTACCGCGGTCTCGAAGGCCTCTCCCACATCAGCGAGATCGATCTCGCCGGTGGCAAGTTGGAGCAGCAATTCGAGGTCGGCGATTGGGTCAGCGCGCGGATTCTGCGTATCGAAGAAGACGAGAAGAAGGTGGGTCTCACCATGCGTGGTGTGCCGCAGCCGTCGCCCGACGAGATCGAAGAGCTCGAGGCGGCGTCGCGCAGCCTGGACGAAACCGGCGCCGACTTCATCACCGCCCGCGCGGATGATGACGAAGGTGACGACGGCGCGACCAGCGGTGACGACGCGGCGGCCGAGAGCGGCGACGACGCAACCGATGGTGGCGACGACGCGGCCGACGGTGGTGACGACGCGACCGACGGTGGCGACGATGCGGCCGACGGTGGTGACGATGCGACCGATGGGGCCGAGGAAGCGACCAGTGGTGACGACGCAGCCGACGGTGGTGACGATGCGACCGACGGTGGCGACGACGCGACCGACGGGGCCGAGGAAGCCACCGCCGATGACGGCGACAAAAGCTGAGCCGACCGAGGCTCGGTGACAGGAGGGGACGAGTGCCGACGCGCGACGCCATGACCAAGGCTGATCTGGTCGAGCAGGTGGCTCACACCACGGCTCTGACCAAGAAGCACGCCGAGCTGATCGTCAACACGGTCTTCGAGAGCATCGTCGAGTCGCTCCGCGAGGGCGACAAGATCGAGTTGCGTGGCTTCGGGAGCTTTCGCATCCGACAACGCAACGCTCGGATCGGACGCAATCCGAAGACCGGCGAGAAGGTACCCGTCCCCGCCAAGCGCATTCCGTACTTCAAGCCGGGCAAGGAGCTCAAGGAGATGCTCAACCATGAAGGGCAGTCCTGAGACCGACGCCGTGGCGGCGAGTGATGGGAGTGACGAGCAAGAAATAGGTGGCGAGCCGATCGGACGGCCGTGGCTCGCCGCCTTGCTCGCTTGGTTGGTGCCAGGCGCCGGACACATTTATCTGCGTCGACGCGCGCGTGGCGTGATCTTCTTCGGCATCGTCTTGGTGACGATGTTCATCGGCTGTCTGCTCGATGGTCGTCTCTACAGCACGTTCGCCGGGCACCCGTTGGTGATCGCCGCGTCGCTCGGCAGTCTCGGCGCCGGTGTACCGTACTTCCTCCTGTTGGCGATCGGGTACGCGGGCGTGCCTCTCGCGGCCGGTTACGAATACGGCACCACCTTCCTGATCACCGGCGGCCTGATGAATCTCTTGCTCGTTCTCGACGCTTGGGATATTTCGACGGGGCGGAAACCATGAGTCACCTCATGCTCATGGTGATCCACGCGGCCCTGATCGGAGCGTTTTTCAGCCTCCTGTGGCGGCGTCAGTGGAAGGCGCAGCTCTTTCTCTTTCTCAAGATCTTTCTCGGTCTGAGTCTCGGCGCCGTGGCGCTCGGTTGGCTGATGTACTTCTTTCCATCCGGGCCACCCGCGCCGCTTCCATGAACCTCCTCATCGTCGCTGGCGAAGCTTCGGGAGATCTGCACGGCGCTCGGCTGCTCTCGGCTTTGAAGCGGCGACGTCCCGACCTCGCGGCATTCGGGCTCGGTGGGCGTGAGCTCGAAGACGTGGGTCTCGAGCCCGTGGCCGACGTCAGCGAGATCACCGTCGTCGGCCTCGTCGAGGTGCTGCGGATTCTCGAACGGGCCAAGCAAATTCTCGCCACGGTTCTCGAGGAGGTCGATCGCCGCCAGGTGTCGGGCGCGGTGCTGATCGACTTTTCGGGCTTCAATCTTCGCCTCGCGCAACGCCTGCACGAACGCGGCATTCCGATCGTCTATTTCGTCAGCCCCCAGGTGTGGGCCTGGCGCAAGAATCGCGTCAAGACGATCGCACGCACGGTGTCACGGATGCTGGTGCTTTTCCCGTTCGAAGAGGCCTTTTACCGCGAGCACGGGGTGCAAGCCGAGCATGTCGGTCATCCGCTGGTCGACGAGGTTCCCCAGCTACCTCAAGCATGGGATATCGCGCCGCCGGACGGTCGACCGCTCGAAGTTTCGTTGTTGCCCGGGTCACGCAACGGCGAGGTGCGTTCCCTGCTTCCCGTCATGCTCGACGCCGTCGGCCGGATGGCGGCCACCGGGTCGATCAAGGTCAACCTGATCGAGGCGCCGAGCGTCGACGGTACGATCTTCGACGAGCTGCTCGCCGACTTCGATGCGACCGAGGTCGAACGGGTGCGTGACGACCGCTTTCGACGAATCGCCGATAGCCACCTCGCCCTGTGTGCCTCGGGCACCGCGACGCTCGAAGTCGGCTTGCTCACCACGCCGATGCTGGTGTTGTATCGGCTCGCGCCGTGGACCTATTGGATCGCCCGCACCATGGTGCGTCTGCCTCATGTGTGCATGGTGAATCTGGTGCTCGATGAACGGGTCGTTCCCGAATTGATCCAGGGGCAGGCCAACGGTCGACACGTCGCCGAGGTCGCTACGGCTTTGGTGAACGATCGTGAGGCGGTTCGGACCATGCGGACGAGGCTTTCCGAGCTGCGACCCGCGCTCGGCGACGGGGGCAGTGTCGAACGGGCGGCGACCGCGACGCTGACGGTATTCGAGGAGACGCGATGAGCTTGGTACGCTTTCTTTGGCGGTACATCAAGAAGTACAGCCATTGGATCTTTCTCGTTTTGCTCGCGTCAGGCGTCTATGTCATCACGACGCTGGTGATGGTCAGCCTGTTGCGGCCGCTCTTCTCCGAGGTTCTTCTCGCCACCGAGAGCGATCTCGAATCGCTTTCCGTGCCTGGGCTCGCGACCGGTGGTGACTCGGGTCAAAGCGGTGCGGAGGAGCAGCTCGGGGTCGAAGTCCCCGATTTGCACAGCGCGGTCGACGAAGGTCTAGCGGCTCTCAAGAGTTGGCTCGCCGTTCCCGAGGACAGCCTGTCGTTTCTGCCGATTCTCTTCGCGGTCATTCTCTTGGTGCGAAGTCTCGGCGCGTTCTTCAACGGCTATCTCTTCCAAATCGTCGGGCTCAACGCCAGCAACGATCTCCGCAACGATCTGTATGGCCGGATCCTGGCGCAATCGAGCCGGTTCTACGATCGCCACCCGTCGGGCGAGTTGGTGAGCCGGCTCGCCAACGACATTTCGGTTTTGCAAACCGCGGTCAGCACGCGGATGCTCGACCTCTTGCAGCAGTCGTTGACTCTCATCGGCTTGATCTACTTGTTGGTCGTCACCCACGCGCAAATGGCGGCGATCTGCTTGGTCGGCGCGCCTCTCTTCTTCTTTCCGATCATCGCGCTGGGCAAGAGCATGCGGCGCTTCAGCCATCGTAGTCAGGAGCGGTTGGCCGACGTTTCCAACCTGATCAACGAAGCGGTGCGTGGACATCGAGTGGTCAAAGCTTTCGGCATGGAAGGCTTCGAGCTGGGCCGATTCATGGAAGCGACCAAGCGTCATTTGCGCGTCAAGTTACGCACCCAATTGCTCGCCAACGCCGCGGGCCCGCTGCTCGAAGGCTTGGCGGCGCTCGCCGCTGGCGCCTTCTTGATCTACGCCGGGTGGATCGTGCGCTCCGGACAATTGTCACCCGCCGAGATCATCGCCTTCCTGGTCAACTTGATCCTGCTCTGGGAGCCGGTACGCAAGCTCAACAAAGTCAATCTGATGATCCAGGAAGCGGCGGCGGCGGCGGCGCGTGTGAAGGAGATCATCGACGCGCCGAACGACATCGTCGAGAAGTCCGATGCCAAGACGCTCGGCGCCTTCGACGACACCATCGTGCTCGATCACGTGTCCTTTTCCTATGGCCGCGAACAGGTGCTGCGCGATGTCGATCTGACCATTCGACGCGGTGAGGTCGTCGCGTTGGTCGGACCGTCCGGCGCCGGGAAATCGACCCTGGTCAACCTCTTGCCGCGATTCTTCGATCCCGAGAACGGGGCGGTAACCATCGACGGTATCGACATCCGTGATCTCACGCTCTCCAGCCTGCGTGCCTTGATCGGCATCGTCACCCAAGAGACGGTGTTGTTCAACGACACGGTGCGAAACAATGTTGCCTACGGGCGTGAAGATCTGCCGCTCGAGGCGGTGCGCGAAGCGGCGGCGGCGGCGTACGCCGATGGCTTTGTCGAGGCCATGCCCGATGGCTGGGACACCGAGATCGGTGAGGGCGGGATGCGACTCTCCGGTGGCCAACGACAGCGCCTGGCGATCGCCCGAGCGTTGCTCAAGGATCCACCGATTCTGATTCTCGATGAAGCGACCTCGCATCTCGACAGCGAGTCCGAGGCGCTGGTCCAGCAGGCTCTTTACAACCTCATGCAAGGGCGTACGGCGTTGGTGATCGCGCATCGCTTGTCGACCGTGCAACGAGCCGACAGAATCGTCGTGCTCGACGGCGGCCGGGTCGTCGAGGTGGGCAGTCACGACGAGCTCTTGGCGCGTGGGGGAGCGTATAAGCGACTGTACGAGCTCCAATTTCGCTACGACACCGAGATCGTCGAACGTCCTGAAGCTGCCGCTGACGATTGAGTGTTTCGCGACTGAGTGTTTTGCGACTGGTTTTCAACGACTGTTTCTTACGATCGAGCTTAGGATACGACGATGCACAGTATGACCGGATTCGGACAAGCGACCGCCGAGCATTGCGGCAGTCGGATCAGCGTCACGTTGCGGGCGGTCAATCATCGCTATCTCGACCTGACCATGCGGCTTCCCGAGTCGGCGCGACACCTCGAACCCACCCTACGTCGTCACTTGGGTGAGCGTCTGCACCGTGGACGGATCGAGGTCGCGGTCGAGATCGATGTCCATGAATCCGGTTCGGCGGCGCTGCGCGTCGATGACGGTCTCGCCATGGCCGTTCACCAAAGCGCCACCCGTCTCGCCGAGAAGGGGTGGATCGAACCGGGTGTTCGTTTCGCGGATCTGCTTCGGATCAGTGGCACGGTTCAAGTCGAGCACCGGGTCGAACCCTGGAGCCCCGAAGACGAGGCCTTTTTCTTTACGATCGTCGATCGTGCCTTGGAGCAATTGATCGACGCGCGGGCCTCCGAAGGCGCCGCAGTCGCGTCGGCCTTGCGTCAACGTCTCGACTCCCTACGGGCCTTGGCCGGTGAGCTACGCGAACGCGCCGCGATCATTCCGGCGCGTTTGGCGACTCACTTACGCCAGCGGATCCAGGAGCTGCTGAGTCACGACGAGCTTCCCGACGACAACCGGCTCGCCCAGGAGGTGGCGCTCCTGGTCGATCGCAATGACGTCAGCGAAGAGCTCGATCGATTGAGTGGCCATCTCGATCATTTCGCCAAGCTGCTCGCCGCCGACGGCGCGGTCGGTAAACGCCTCGATTTTCTCGCTCAGGAGATCTTCCGCGAGCTCAACACGACCGGGGCCAAGTGTCGCGACGCGGAGATGGTGCAGCGCGTGCTGGAGGCGAAGAACCTCTGCGAACAGCTGCGTGAACAAGCGCAGAACGTCGAATAGTCGGGAGGACGGATCCAGTGGAGAGGCGACAGGAGCAAGCGCCGGGTTACGGTGACGTATTCATCGTGTCGGCGCCGTCCGGAACGGGCAAAACAACCTTGATTCGGACCCTCTTCGATCCGGCCGTGCTGCCACCGCCGCCGCTCGAGTTCGCGGTCAGCCACACCACCCGCGCACCACGCCGTGGTGAGAACGACGGCGAGGCCTACCATTTCGTTTCCGACGCCGAATTCAGCCGCATGGTCGAAGCGAACGCCTTTTTGGAGTGGGCGGAGGTGCACGGCAATCGCTATGGCACCTCGCTCGCCGAGGTCGATTCGCGTTTGCGGCGTGGTGTCGATGTGCTGCTCGACATCGATGTCCAGGGAGCGGAGCAGGTGCTGAAGCGACGTCCCGAGACCATCGCCGTGTTCATTCTTCCGCCGAGTCGTGACGAGCTGGCGCGGCGGCTGCGAGCGCGCAAGACCGAACACGAAGCGGTGGTCGAGCGACGGCTCGCGGCGGCGGGCGACGAGCTACGCTGTTGTCGCGAATACCACTATGTTATTGTGAATGATGACGCTTCGCGGGCCAGCCGAGTGCTGGCCTCGATCATTCTCACCCATCGCGCGCGACGTTCTCGTATGCAATCGGCCATCGAACAGGTATGGGTCGATTTCCGCCTCGACGAGACTCGAGAACCCGAGCCGCGCGGGTGAGCCACCTCCCTTCGGACGAGATCATGGACGAAATCCCAGAGAAGATCGATAGCAAATTCCGCTTTGTCTTGCTCGCCGCTCAGCGTGCCGAGCAGCTGATGCGCGCCGCACCGCGTCAGAACGACGCCCCTCATGACGCGGTGACGCGCGTCGCCATGCGCGAGGTGTTGGCCGATGAGCTGCGCTGGGAGTACGGCGCGCCGCCGACCCCCGAAGTCGACGAAGTGGACGAAACCGAAGTGGCCGGCGACGCCAGCTACGAGCCAGACGCTCCGTCCGATTCCTGACAGCCGTGGCCGGTCGCGTACTCGTCGGTATCAGTGGCGGCATCGCCGCCTACAAGGCGATCCTGGTGGTTCGCTTGCTCCGTGCCGCCGGCTACCAGGTACGCTGCGCGCTGACCCGTAGCGCCAACGCGTTCGTCACCCCGCTCACCCTCGAGGTCTTGACCACCGAGCCGGTCTACCAACAAGAGTGGATGACGCCCAATGGTTCGGGTGACGAGCTCCACATCACCGCGGCGTCGTGGGCCGACGTCATCGTCGTCGTGCCCGCGACCGCCAACGTGATCGGTCGTCTCGCGCTCGGTCTGTCCGACGATTTCCTCACCACGACGATCATGGCCTTCGCCGGACCCGTGGTGCTGGCGCCCGCGATGCACGACCAGATGTGGCATCAGCCCGCGGTCCAGGCCAATGTCGCGACCCTGCGCGAGCGGGGTGTCGACATCGTCGGCCCGGAGGAGGGACCGCTGGCATCGGGCGAAATCGGCATGGGTCGATTGGCCGATCCCGAGACGGTCGTCGCGAGAGTCGTTGCCAGCGTGAGCGGAGGTTGGTCTCGGGAACACGAGACTTCATCCGTCGAGCCGATGCTCACCGGGCGCAAAGTCGTGATCAGCGCCGGGCCGACCCACGAACCGATCGATCCGGTCCGGTTTCTCGGCAATCGGTCGAGTGGCAAGATGGGATTCGCGCTCGCCGCCGAGGCCTACCGTCTGGGCGCAAAGGTGGTGTTGGTCGCTGGACCGGTGGCGCTCGACACGCCCGCGGGGGTCGAGCGTATCGACGTCGTGACGGCGCTCGAGATGCAGGCCGCGATGCACGCGCATGTGGTCGATGCCGATGTGGTCGTCATGGCGGCGGCGGTCGCGGACTTCCGGCCTCGTGAAGCCGCCGTGTCGAAGCTCAAGAAGCAGCACGGCACACCCGAGCTGACCCTCGAACGCAACCCCGATATTCTCGCCGGTCTCGCCACGCTCGCGCCGCATGCCGTGCGTGTCGGATTCGCCGCCGAGACCGCGCCGACTCCGGCGGAAGCCCATCGCAAGATGACCGCCAAGCAAGTCGACCTCTTGGTGGTCAACGACGTATCGCGACGTGACATCGGATTCGAGGTCGATCACAACGAGGTGAGCGTCTATCGAGCCCAAGGCTCGACGGTCGAGCTGACACGCCGACCCAAGACCGAAATCGCTCGAGGCGTGATCGATCTCGTGGTCGAGGAGCTTAGCCGTGTCGAAGCAGCTGCCCCCGTCTCTGGCTGATCTGCTCGGTCATCTCGACGACATCGGTTTCCGCGAGCTCTATCTCGGAACCCCGTCGGTAACCGAGTCGAGTGTCTCGACTCCGCGGTCGACCTCGGTGTCTCGAGCGACGACCGAGACGCCGCCACCGGCCGCCTCGCCGCCACGATCACGACCTACCGCGTCCGCCGCGCCACCCGCTCAACAGAGCTCGTTGCTCGACACGATCGAGCGCGCCGATCTGCCCACCACGCCCGAAGCACGCCGTGAGGCGCTCGACGCCATCCGCGCGACCGCGCTGGCGTGCACGGCCTGTCGTTTGGCCGAGAGACGAAATCAGGTCGTGTTCGCCGATGGCGATCCGCATGCCGATCTGATGTTCATCGGCGAAGGACCGGGCGCCGAAGAAGATCGTCGTGGTTTGCCGTTCGTCGGGGCCGCCGGGCAGTTGCTCGACAAGATCATCAAGGCGATCGATTTCGATCGCCGATCGGTCTACATCGCCAATATCGTCAAATGCCGACCGCCGAACAATCGCGATCCACAGGCCGACGAGGTGGCGGCATGTCGTGGCTATCTCGAGAGCCAGATCGATCTCGTCCAGCCTCGGGTCATCGTGCTGCTCGGCAAAGTCGCGGCCCAGACGCTGCTCGGTAGCAAGCAGTCGCTGGGCCGGATGCGTGGCCGCTGGTGGCAGGTGCGCGGCGTCGACACGCGGGTCACTTACCACCCAGCGGCGTTGTTGCGCTCGTCGAGCTGGAAGCGACCGACTTGGGAGGATATGCAGATCGTTCGAGATCGCCTGCGCGAGTCCGCCGAGGGTTGATGAAAGCCCCGGTCCTGCCCGCACCACCGCCGTATTTCGGACGCCTGCTGCGGTTGATCCGATCCTCCGACCAACCGCTCGTGCAGCTGGTGACCTGGCCGTCGAGCGGCGCGCGTGCTTTTCTCGCCGCGCTCCGTTTGAAATCTCGCGACGCGCCGCCTTTGCCACCGTCGGGCACCGAAGACGACCTGCAGGTGTGGGTCGACGAGGGCGGAGCCGAGCGTCACGATCCGCCGCCCGACGATGCCACCGACGAGGTACCACCCGCGCTGGGCTCGGTGCTCGGTTCGTTGCGTCCCAGCCAGCGCGTGATCGTGGTGACCAACCGACTGACGACGCCACCGGCGCATCGGGTCACGGTGATCCGTCCGACCACCTTGCTGCTCACCCGCACGGAGGTGGCGACACTGCTCGGTGATGCGGGTCACCGAGGCATCGACGCCGACGTCGTCACGCGGCTTCACGATCTCACCGACGGCTGGTACGGACCGTTGCGCTGGCTGGCCGCTCGACCCGCTCACCGGCTAGGTGGCGAAGAGGCGGTGGAGGAGCTCGTCGCTCTGGTCGACGAACGGATCGTCTCGGCACTCGATCGCAACGTGCTCGAGGTCTTGCTCGAAGTCTCACTCACCGAGCCTCTCGATCTGCGACGGGCGCGTGGGGCCTTGGCCGACGACCCGGCGGCGCTGGCGAGTCTCGAGCGGGTGATGCGCTATTGGTGTGTGCCGACCGGCAACGAGTCGGCGCCGCTTCGTCTTCCGACCCTCTTGCGTCGGGCGTTGACGGGACGACGCGCAACGCAATGGCGGCCGGAGCGCTGGGAGTCCACGGTGCGTCGCTGGCTGGCCGTCGATCGGGGCGTGGGCGAGACGCCCGTGACGACTCCCGAGCTCACCGACGACGAGCGGCGCGAGCCGGTGTTGCGGGTGCAGGAGGTCGAGGTTCGTTTCGAGCTGGTGCTCTTCGGACATCCTCGAGTCGATCGCGTGCTCGGTGACCGTCCCGCCGTGGAAATCCAATGGCGGATCCGGCGCTCGCTCTTTGTCGTCGCTTTCTTGGCGCTCGCCGACGATCACCGCGCGAGTCGTGACGATCTGATCACCGCCGTGTGGCCGGATGCGGCGGGCGAGGCCATTCGCAAGAACTTCCATCCCACTCTGAGCGACGCGCGCCGGGCGCTCGACGGCAAATTGCCGGGAGTGCCCAATCCGATCGTCTTTCACGATGGTCTCTACCGCCTCAATCCGGCGATCGGCTGGCGGATCGACGTCGATCGCTTCAGTCGTCGTGAAGCCAATGCGCGGGAGTGGCTCGAACGCGGGCACAAGGCTCGGGCGCTCGGCGGGTTGCGGGGCGCGTGGCGGTTGTATCGTGGGCCGCTGCTCGCCGAAGACGAGCAGCCGTGGATCGTCACGCAGCGTCGTGAGCTACACCGTCGTTATCTCGACGTGCTGCGTGGGATCGGCGATCTTTTCGTCGATCTCGATCGCCCCCACGACGCGCTCGATGCCTTTCGCGCCATCTTGGTCGAGGATCCGTTCGACGAGCACGTGCATCTCGCCGTCATGCGTCTGTATGCCGAGCGCGGACGACGCGACTTGATTCGACGACAATACGTTCGGCTCCAGGGCCTGCTCGACGAGCTCGGCGTGGCGCCGCTCGAAGAAACCCAAGAGGCGTACCACGCGCTGATGCGTGAAACCATGCACAGGGTAGAATGACCAGCCATGACTAGGAGGTACTTCACGTCGTGATGACCGCACCCATCGAAGCCGCGCCACGATCGCCAGTCGCCGTGACGCCGGCTCCCGAGATCACGGTCTTGGTTCCGGTTCTCGACGAAGAAGCCACGGTGCGGCCCTTGGCCGAACGGGTGGCTCGAGTCTTCGCCGAGCTCGATCGGAGCTTCGAGCTGATCTTTGTCGACGATGGCTCACGCGATCGGACCGTCGATGAGATTCGCGCCGTGCGCGAGGACGACCCGCGGATCAAGCTGGTCAAGCTGCGGCGGAATTTTGGCAAAGCGGCGGCGTTGTCCGCCGGGATCGAATACAGCCGAGGCCAGATCGTCATCACCATGGACGGCGATCTGCAGGATGTTCCCGAAGAGATTCCCCGGATGCTCGAGAAACTCGAGGGTGAGAACCTCGATTTGGTCTCGGGGTGGAAACGAGATCGCAAAGATCCACCCGGAAAGCGCTGGCCGTCGAAGCTCTTCAACTATGTGACGCGGCGGATGGCACAGGTCGATCTGCACGACTTCAATTGCGGCTTCAAGGTCTACCGACGCGAGGTGCTCGAGCAGATCGCCATCTACGGTGAGCTGCACCGCTACATCCCGGTACTGGCGAGCCGCCGCGGGTTTCGGATCGGCGAGCTCGTGGTGACCCACGATCCTCGTCGTCACGGGCGGAGCAAATACGGTCTCGATCGGCTCTACAAGGGGCTGCTCGATCTGATCACGGTGCTCTTCATCACCAAATACACCCGTCGCCCGCTGCACCTTTTCGGTGTCTTCGGGTTGATGCTGATCGGTCTCGGCATGGGGATCAACGTCTACCTCGCCGCGACCTGGTTTCTGGGTGCATCGTTGTCCGATCGACCGTTGCTCTTGCTCGGGGTGATGCTGACCGTGCTCGGTTTCCAGATCCTCACCACCGGATTGCTGGGCGAGATGATCACCTTCAAGAACTTCCGTCGACGCGACAGTTATTCAGTCGAAGAATTGTTGGAGTAGCGTGTCGTCACATCATTTCCTTTTTCTGACTCAGACCTACCCACGCTACGACGGCGACACCTCCGGACCCTTTATTCGCGATCTGGCGCGTGCGTTGGTGCGCGGTGGCGATCGGGTCAGCGTGTTGACGCCTCATGCCGAGGACGTTCCCGCTAGCTGGGACGACGATGGCGTGGCGGTGCGTAGCTTTCGCTATGCGCCGACCCCGCTCGAGCTGGTGGGCTACAGCCGCAGCCTGGATCGTGACGAGACCCTGAAGGGTGGCGCGATCATCAGCGCGCCGCTCTATGCCGTCGGTATGCTGCGTGCGGTACGCAAGTTCTTGGCACACAACCAGGTCGACCTGGTGCACGCCCATTGGGTCGTGCCCAACGGCGTGATCGCCGCCGCCGTGGCGCGTCACGCACCGCTCGCGGTGGGGCTGCACGGCAGCGATGTCTTTCTGGCCGAACGCGCTGGGGTCCGTCGCGCTGTGGCGGCCGCCCTGCGTCGTACCAGCGTGTTGACCGGCTGCTCGCCCGAATTGGTCGAGCGGGTGTGCGCGCTAGGATTCGACACCGCGTACGCCCATGTCATTCCCTACGGGGTCGACGTCGAGCAATTTCATCCCGATCCAGCTCGACGAGCCGAATGGAGAAAGAAGCTGGGCATTCCCGACGATGCGCCGCTCGCCGTCTCGGTGGGCAGGATGGCCACCAAAAAGGGCTATCAGGTTCTGCTCGACGCTCTGCCTCAGCTCATGGTTCGCAGCCCCGAGCTCCACATCGTGCTCGCCGGCGCGGGAGATCGGCTCAACGAGTTCCGCCAGCGGGCGGCTCCATGGGGCAACCGCGTGCATTTCCCCGGCCGCGTCCTGCGTGACACCCTGCCGGATCTCTACCGCGCCGCCGACATCTTCGTCTTGCCAGCGGTGCACGATCCGAAGGGCAACGTCGACGGTCTACCGAATGTCATTCTCGAAGGCATGGCGAGCGGTCTACCGGTCGTCGCCAGCCGCATCTCGGGGATCCCTCTGGCCGTCGAAGAGGGTACGACCGGCCGCCTGATCGAAGAAGGCGACGTCGCGGGCTTGACCGACGCTCTCGACGAGCTGGCTGGCAATCCCGAGCGGGCGAGGGAGATGGGACAGGCAGGACGTCGACGCGCCGAAGCCGAGCTGACCTGGGACGCGGTCGGACGACGCTATCGAGCCGCCTACGATCAGGCGCTCACCGGGCATTGATTGAACCGCGTCCAAACCTGAAAACGTAGCTCGCTCGACGCCGTGCTGCGTGAGCCGCCGAGCGAGCACGTGTCCGGCGATCAGCCTTCGGGGCAGATGTTATCCATGAGCGTGATGAAGATCCCGATGACGTTTCGCCATTTCTCGGGAATGAGCGGTAGGTTTCGGAGGATGTCGAGAATCGGTTGGATGGCGCGATAGACCTTGCAGATCTCCTTCAAGACGCCGAGGGGATTCGCTTCGATCGCTTCGGTCGTGAAGGAATGACTCTCGACGCTGGTTAGCTCGAGAGCGTCAATGTGTCGATCGATGTCTTCGAAAGTGTACGTCGCCATGTTCCAGTCTCCTTTGGTAATGGTGGTGCAGCACCATTCCTAGAGACGGACGCGAGATCGATTTTTCTACAAAAGAGCGACGACGAGGCTAGTGCCCTGTGCGGAAAGTCCGCTTTGGCATTCTCGTGATTTTCGTTTTCTGGCTAGGCGTGACGACGAGGAATACTCGACGTATTCCGAGGAGGAGAAACGACGCCAGAGAGCGAAGGGCGCGAGAAGGCGAAGCGAAATTTGCGCACAGGGCACTAGGGAATCTGAATGACGACGGATTGCGGAACGTTGCGTCGCAACAGGTCGACCCGTACCTGCGCTCCCGCGACACGTGAATCGATGTGTGCTTCGAGCATGGCGGCGTCGGTGATCGCATGGCCATCGACCCGCAGCAGCAAATCGTCCGGGCGAATGTCGGCGCGG
The DNA here is from genome assembly GCA_039184055.1 of Acidobacteriota bacterium. Lineage (GTDB taxonomy): Bacteria > Acidobacteriota > Thermoanaerobaculia > Multivoradales > J023 > JBCDBH01. The sequence continues at coordinate 4,873 of JBCDBH010000007.1, read as the reverse complement.
GCCGCGAGGCTACCGGCGACGACGCCCGCCACCATTACGCCACTGAGACCGAGGTCACGATAGTCGACGTCGGCGTAGCGTAGCCCGAGCGAGCGGCTGGTCGTGGTCCGTGCCGGTGCGGTGCGGGGTGGTGGCGCGCCCGAGGTTCGTGGACGGGGCGTGGCGCCACCGGCACGAGCCCGACGCAACGCCGCGAGATTGGCCTGGGCGTCGGCGAGATTGGCATCCATGGCCAGCGCACGCTCGAGCTCGGCCTCGGCCGCGTCCCATTCTCCGAGCTCGATCAGCACCGCCGCCAGGTTGTTGTGGATCGAGGCACGGGTCGGGTCGAGCTGTTTGGCTTTTTCGAGACTGGCGCGCGCCTCGTCGAGCTGGCCGAGTCCTTTTTGCGCCAGGCCGCGATAGTTCCAGCCGTCGGGATTGTCCGGCTGCCAGGTGATCGCGCGTTGCGCTTGATCGGCCACGGCGTTCCATTGGCCACGTTCGCGATGGAAACGCGCCAGATGGAGAGCGGCCGCGACGGCGTAGCCGCTGTCGTTGGTCGGGTCGTTGCGGATCGCTTCTTCGAACGATTGGGCCGCGCCATCGTCGTTGCCCATCCCCAGCTGGGCCAAGCCGAGATTGAGACGTAGGCTCGAGTTGTCCGGGTGCGCGTCGATCGCCTCGGCGAGCAGGCCGACCGCCGAGATCCACTCCTGATCATCGATATACGCCAGGGCGAGATTGTTGATCGCGCTCGGATCCTCGGGTGCCATCTCGTAGGCGCGTCGAAACGCCGCCGCGGCTTCGGTGCTCAGACCGAGCCGGCGTCGGGCGATACCGAGATTGGTCCACGTCGAGACGATGTCGGCATCGATCGTGATCGCCTGTTCGAGCACATCGATGGCTTCACGATAGTTGCGTCGATGGTTGTGGAGAAAGCCGAGGTTGGTGAGCGCGAGCGCGCGTGTGCCGGCGTCGATCGGGGTGTTCTCGGCGCTCGCCAGCGCCAGGACGCGCTCGAAGCCAGCCGTGGCACGGTCGTAGTCTTTTTCGTAGAGGTCGACCAGCGCCAGGTTGTAGAGAGCTGGACCCGAATCTCCTTGCTCAGCGAGCGCTTGGTCGAGCAGCTGACGCGCCGTGGCGAGATCGCCGGCGCGCAAAGCCACGGTGGCGTCGTAGATCCAGCGATCCAGACGAGCTTGGCGTACCTTGACGGCGTGCTCCTGGGCGATGCGAAAGATTCTGCGGAAGTCGTCGCTGTAGAGCTCGGTGCGGAAGGCGAGAGTGGGGTTCTCGGTGAGCGCTTCGACCAGGGTCTCGGCGGCGGCTTGATCGCGACCGTCGAGATGTTCGAGCCAGGCCGCGTTGACCAAGAGCCGGTGTCGTTCACCGCCCTCGGCTTCGCTGGCGGCTTGACGATAGAGATAGATCGCCGCGGTCAGATCGCCGCGTTCGAAAGCCTGCTCGGCGCGTGCCTCGAACGAAGTCGGCTGAGGAGCGGGCGCTTGCGCCGCCACGGGGACGGTGGCGAGCATGACGAGAAGAGCGGATAGAGAGACGACATGCGATCTGGCCATTGCGCCGAGTCTACCGCAGCATGACGAGGCGGCATGACGTGACTCGATCGAGGACGGAGCTCAATCGAGCACGAGCGGGCGGGTGGCGACCGATGCCTGACCCGTTTCGAGATCGAAGCTGAGGATGGATTCGTTCGAGGCGACGAGCTCGACCGTGGTGAGGAGCGGTTCGGCGTCACCCGACAACGGGCGGATTTCGACCGTATAGGTACCGGCCTTCATCAGCATCCGTCTCATAGGGCTCGATCCCAGCGGTTCGTCGTCGAGGGTCACCGTGCCCTGGGCGCGACCGATCTTGGCGGTCACGGTGAGCGCGGCGGGTCGACCGATCGGGGCCTCGATACGCAGATCCTGGCCGCCCGCCAAGTCGACACGACGGCTCACGCTGTCGCGGTAGCCGGTATTCGAGAGCCACAGCGAAAACGTGAGGGTATAGCGCCCGGGAGCAAGCTTGGCAAACACCCGCTGACGGTCGAGCGCGAGCTTGGCTCCGCCGCCGAGCTGCACGGTGAGATCGGGTGTCCAGGCGGCGGCAACGGTGATCGAACCCGGAGGCGGAGGTGGCGGCGGGGGTGGAGGAGGCGGTAGCGGCGGTGACGGCTCGACCTCGGGGGTGTCAGGCGTCGATTCGACGGTCGCAGCCTCGGCGTTTACCGCTGGCGTCGCGTCGACTTCAGCCGTTGACGCTGGTTCGCCCGCCGCTGGTTCGCCGGCCGCCGCCAGATCGCCGGCAGCGGACTCCTGGTTGGCGTCGATCCCATTTGCGCTCGATTCCGGAGCGCTCGCGGCGAGCGTCTCTTGGTCGTCGGGAGCGGGAGGAAAGAGCGGCTGGCCGCCGTTCTGCTGCCACCACCAGTACCCCGCGCCACCGATGAGAATCAGGGCCAGGAGCACCACCAGCAGTCGTGATGACGATCGGCTCTTGGCGGCCATCGATCGACCGGCGAGATCGGCGCTGGGCGGGCGGGTCTCACCGAGTCGTGGCGGAGGGGCGAGCTCGACTTCACCGACCCCGTGCTCGTCGCGTCGGATCTGACCGCTCGAGGTCGGAATCACCGCGGTCACCACCGACGATTCTCGCGCCACGCGCTGCCGTTCTTGCAGCAGCTCGAGCGCTTTGGTGATCGCGCCGGCATCCGGATAGCGATGCTCCGGAGTCTTGGCCAGACAGCGGTCGATGAACTCCGCCATGGGTTTGGGGCACGATGGCGCCAGGGTCAGGACCGGTTCGGGCTGGCGGTGCAGGATCTGGTAGAGCACCGCCGAGATTTCTTCACCTTCGAACGGTCGTTCATAGGTGATCAGCTCATAGGCGAGCGCGCCGAACGCGAACACATCGGTACGCAGGCTGGCCTTGGCGCCTTGAATCTGTTCCGGGGCCAAATAGGCGGCGGTGCCGACCGTGGTGCCGGTCTTGGTGACGCCGTGATCCTGTTGCGCCAAACGCGCGATGCCGAAATCCATCAGCTTGACGGTGCCGTCTTCGAGCACGCGCACATTCGCCGGCTTGATGTCGCGGTGGATCACCCCCTGCGAGTGGGCGTGCGCCAGACCCCGTGCCACCTGCAGCAGAATGAGCAGCTTCTCGGCGAAGGGGATGTAGTCGCGTCGCTCGATCTTGTGGTCGAGATCCTCACCGCTGAGCTCTTCCTGGACCAGGTACGGCATGCCCTCGTGGACGCCGAAGTCGAAGACGGTGACGATGTTGCGGTGGTGCAGGTTGCCGGCGATCTCGGCTTCTTGAAAGAACCGACTGCGGATGATCTCGTCGTCGACCGCGCAGGTTTTGATCGCCACGCGTCGTTTAATCAAGGGATCACGAGCGCGGTAAACGGTGCCGAAACCGCCCGCGCCGATCTTTTCCAGGATCTCGTATTTGGCGATCCGATCCATCATCAGGTGTCCGACTGTTGCCGGGCGCGGGCGATGCGCTGTTGGAGCCTCGGCACCTGATCGAAGGATCCGAAGAGACGCACGGCGAATTCGAGAGCCCGTTCGGCCATCTGTGGCTTGCCGTCAGCGAGCAGGCGCTCGATGCTGGCCACCGCTTCGGCACGTTTGTCGGCGCTCGCGTCGGTGCTGGGCGCGCTCTGCTCGTTACGTACCTTGGCGAGCAGACGACGACACAGATCGTGCTCGGGCTCGATGCTCTCGCTGAGCTCGACAAAATGCTCGGCAAGCTCGATCGGCAGCTGGTTGCGTACCCGCAGCGCCTTCATGACGCGACCGGTGTGCTCGGCCATACGATGACCACGGCGACGCATCTCACCCGCCTCGGCGCGCAGCATGCCACCGATCTGGGCGCGCAACGGGCCGACCTCGTCGAAGGTCCCGAACAAGCGCGCCGCGAAGGCCAACGCTCCGGCCGCCTCGACCAGCTGACGGTTGTGAATGTAGCGCTCGACCGTGCCGACCGCCTCGTTGATCTTACGCTCGCGACGTTGCGCATCGGTCTCGCTCGGCGCGTCGGTCGTCAACCCCGTGGCCGGCGTCCCGCCGGACGGCGTGGTCGTGATCGGGCTGTCGGGCGGTGGCGGGGGTGTCGCGGCGAACGTCTGGGTCGGCGTGGTCAGCTGACGACAGCGGGCGAGCAGCCGCTGAGCCTGCTCGTTGTTGGGCTCGATCTCGAGCACCTCGTCGAGCAGAATCTCGGCACGCTCGGGTTTGCCGTCGGCGACCAATTGCCGGGCGCGATCGAGCAGACCCGAACGTTGGAGCGCGACCTGCGCCGCCACCGAGATGTTGTCGGTGCGTTTGCGATCGAGATGATGGATCGCGGTGTGCTCTTCGAGAAAGCCCTCGAGATCGGCGATCACCGTGGCGCAGGCCGGATAGCGGTGAGTCGGATCCTTGAGCATGCATTTGTGCACGATGTCGGCCAAGCGGGGTGGGCAATGCGGCGCCACGCGATCGAGTCGCACCGGGTCACGGGTGAGCACGCTGTCGATCAGCTCGGGCAGGTTCTTGCCGGTGAAGGGGCGCCGAAAGGCGATCATCTCGTAGGCGGTCACGCCGAGCGAGAAAATGTCGGCGTTGATGCTGGTCGGCAGACCTTGAAGCCGTTCGGGGGGCAGGTAGGCGACGGTCCCGAGGGTCATCCCGGTTTGGGTGAGCCGGTGCTCGACGTGGGTGAGCTTGGCGGTACCGAAATCCATGATCTTCAGCCGGCCATCATCGAGCACGCGGATATTGCCCGGCTTGATGTCGCGATGGATCACGCCCTGGGCGTGGGCGTAGCCCAGACCGTCGGCGAGCTGGAGGAGGAAATCGATCTTGGTCTCGATCGCCTCGGGCTCGTGGCGATGGATCAAGTG